>NZ_JAXCFK010000011.1:0-4474 GCF_056150025.1 Micromonospora aridisoli
TCTTGGTCGATCGCTGTCCTATCGGGAGCCTCAACCCGACCCACCAGCGGGGCACCCGAACCCACCCTCTACCAACGCAAACCCAGTTGGAAAACGCTCACTGACCTGCACAACAACCGGAAGATCACCCTCCGCGCTCCGCCGCAAAGTCAGCCCGTTGACCACATCCGTCGTCACAGCACAAATCCCTCCCAAGATCAGATCTAGTCCAGCGCACTCGGCCATTGCTTAACACGGGGCCAGCAATCCCCTTGAGGACGACAGGAGCGAGGATCTACTGCCGGTACGACAAAACCGACCGATAGATCATCAGGACCCCACTTACTGCCCGCCCAGCCCTCAACCGGCCAGGAATGAACAACGTTCAGTCCCAGCCGGAGGACAGAAAAGCTCCCGATCAATACCCGAGGTTGCGAATCCCAGCACCACGAGGCACCGCAGGCTGCCCAGTTCTCCACCGAGCGCCCTGGCAGGCTACCCAACCTTCCTCGGATATTGCTCGGAACGAAACTGTCCGAAAGCCGACGACGATTCACTCAGACGCGCGCGCCGAGCCGATCGAAAGATCCTTCACTTCTTGGATCGACAGCGCACACCACGCTTGCACCATGAAGGGGGATCGATTTGCGCTTCCCCGGCGCCTACGACCACTCAGAACAGGAACTGCTCGAGGTTCGGGTCGAGGTCGATGCCGGTGGCGTCGTCGTACTCGCCGGCCCACTCGACCAACGTTCCCCGCCGCGCCTCGCTGCCGAAAACGGGCCGCAGCAGGTCCTTTACGCCGGGCTGGCGCAGGACGCTGGGGTGCAGGGTCGTCGTGTACGGCTGCAGCTGTCGCAGCTTGACAAGATCCGGTACCGGCGCATGACGCAGATCCTCGATCAGGTTCTCCAGGTCATACCGCAGCTCGGCCGTTTCGGCACCCTGGGGCGTCACCACACTGATCCCGTCCTCGTCGATCATCCGGAACGCCAGCCTCCGATCCCGCTGCCCGGTTCCCGCGTCCATCGGCCCGTCGGTCACGGTCTGGAACTCCCAACGCCGCCGGGCTTGCTGGATGCGCTGCCCAGCATGGTGGGAATCGGCGAGATTCAACAGGTCGTACACGTTGCGGTAGTAGCGGCCGAGGGCCGCGAGGTCATCCGGGTCAGCCTTGTCCGGCCCGAACTGGCGCCCGGTGCAGCCCACCAGCGTCTTGTAGGTGGGTGGCTGCCCACCGTCCTCCGGCGCGAACACCACCACCAGGCCGCCGTCCGCCATCCGCCCTTCGCGGTTGGCTCGCCCGGCCGCCTGAAGCAGCGAATCAGCCGGCGCCATCGCCCGGAACACCACAGGAAAGTCCACATCCACCCCAGCCTCGATCAGCTGGGTGGCCACGAGAAGAACCCGCTCGCCCCGGCGCAGACGTGCCCGCGCCTTCTCCAACACCCGCCGCCGATGCTCCGGGCACATCCGGGTGGACAGGTGCCACGCCGAACCATCCGGCTCAGCCTCACGCCACCGGCCGAAAACCACCTTCGCGTCCGCCGTGGTGTTGACCACCACCAACGCCGCCGGGTGCGCCCTGGCCTGATCGGCGACCTCCGACAACGTCGGCTTCGGATCGAGCTGCCACTCATACCGCACTCGCCGCAGATCACTGACCAGACTCGGGGTGTCGTGGATCAGGTCAGTGCACGGCACGTCCTTGAACTCGTCCAACGCCCAGAAACTCGGCTGGGTCGCCGAGGACAGCAGCACCGTCGCACCGAAGTGCCGCACCAACAGCCGCAGACCGTCCAGGATCGGCGCGAGCATGGCATGCGGCAGCGCCTGTACCTCATCCAACACGATCACCGAGTTCGCCAACCGGTGAACCCGCCGCATCGCCGACGGCTTACGCGAGTACAACGACTCGAAGAGCCGAACAAACGTCGTGACGACGAACGGGGCGTCCCAGTTCTCCGCCGCCAACCGCGCCCACCGCCCCACCTGCGGATCGTCAAAGTCGGCCTGGCTGTGATGCTCCAGAACAACCGGTTCAACCCCATCCTCATCGAGCAACCGGCGGTAGACCGCGGCGTTCTGCTCGGTGATGGTGAGAAACGGCACCGCCACGATCACCCGACGCAGGCCATGCCTCTCCGCATGCCGCAACGCGAAGCCGCCAGCGGCGAGGGTCTTCCCGGCGCCGGTCGGCGCACCAAGGCGAAACACCCCACGCTCCGACTCCGCCGCCGCCGCGCAGTCCACGTAGACACGCTCCCGCAAACCACCGATCGCAGTACCACCACGCCCGGCCAGCTCCACGCCCCGCCGCTGCTCGAACACCTTGAACAGGTGCCCGAAATCGACGTCCGCCCGCACCCGCGGACCGGGCAGCCCCTGGAAGTGCGCGCTGGTGTCGAGACTGTCCGCGTCAACCAGAGCGCTGTAGCACAACCGGAGCGCCATCTCCCCCACCAACGGGTCCGCCCGCCACGCCGCCGGCACCAGATGATCGAGCCGCTGGGGCAGATCAGGCAGCAGAGCGGGAAGCTCACACTCGGCAGACAACGCGTTGTCCGGACACTCAGCGAGCTTCCGCTTGAACGCCGCCCGCAGGTTGGGCGCGTCGATCAGTCCACCATGATGGCCGAAGATCGCACCGGCGAACGCCCCAAGCCCACGCTCGTACGCAATCCGGGTACCCAGCGACTTGTGGTCGATCCCCACCGGCCCGCCCGTAGAAGCGACAACAGCGAGCTTGTCCTGCCAGGCACACGCTGCCTTGCCCACATCATGCAGCGCACCTAACCAGTACGACACCTCGCCCCCACCAAACGGGACGGTGAAACCTCGGGCCAACTCAGCCGTACCCCGGAGATGCTCAGCAAGCGAATGCCAACGGCCTGAACCACCCGCAGGGCTATGCGCCCACACGTCACTCACACCAGGCACGACCGCCTCCCACCCACACAGCTACAGGCCGCGAAGGCCCAAACCCGCCGAGAACTGATCGTGATCGTACCGACACCTCCTGCTACAGCCCAACGGCGCGGCGGAGCCACAGCACGCAGCCAAACCGACGCCGATAGCCTTCCAGCACTCCGGCCGGCCACAAGCGAAGCAAGCAGCCGAGACCAAGCTTGACCAGCCGACTGTCACGATCCTTGCTCGGCGCAGTAGCTAGGCACGGCCCTGACCAACGACCGGCCGCAGGTGCAGCCAGCTGCCCGTTGCGACCCTCCTCCGCACCCGACACCGTGGTCTGGCGCGAGCGGGGCACCGCGCACCGCCACCACCGTGTCCTGGTCGTTGCGATCCTCACCCGACGCGGTGGTCGGGTGCAGCCGTTGTCCGGACCGAAGTAGTAGCCGGACGGGAGCGGGTTGCGATCCTCGCCCGACGCGGTGGTCGGGCGCAGCCTCCGCCAGCGCCCAATACCAGCCGCCCGGCGCGACCTCGTTGCGATCCTCGCCCGACGCGGTGGTCGGGCGCAGCACGGCACGTTTCTGCGCGTCGCCGGCAACATCGGCCTGGTTGCGATCCTCGCCCGACGCGGTGGTCGGGCGCAGCCGCCAGCGACGCGGCGTGGCCGTTGATGTCCTCGGTGTTGCGATCCTCGCCCGACGCGGTGGTCGGGCGCAGCGCCGGTCCTGCCACGCCTTCACCTCGTCCGGGCTGTCGTTGCGATCCTCGCCCGACGCGGTGGTCGGGCGCAGCCGGAGTCGTCCTGGATGCTGGGCGTGATGTTCGGCTTGTTGCGATCCTCGCCCGACGCGGTGGTCGGGCGCAGCGCCACCATGCCACCGACCTTGACCGGCAAGTCCGGGTTGCGATCCTCGCCCGACGCGGTGGTCGGGCGCAGCGGACCGCACCCGGCTGTCCCCGTCCGGCTTCGTGTCGTTGCGATCCTCGCCCGACGCGGTGGTCGGGCGCAGCCCCGAGGAGCAAGCGGGCGCCTCTCCCACCTCGGCGGGTTGCGATTGTCAACGCCCGACGCTGTGGTCGGGCGCAGCTCGGCGTACGTGGTCGACGTCGACGCCTCCAGCGTGCGTTGCGATCCTCGCCCGGCGCGGTGCCCGGGCGCAGCGTGGCCATCTCCGGCCAGATGCCCATGCACTCCGTGGCGTTGCGATCCTCGCCCGGCGCGATGGCCGGGCGCAGCTCGCTGGTACGCGACCTCGTCACCACCGAGGCCCGGCTGTTGCGATCCTCGCCCGGCGCGGTCGCCGAGCGCAGCCGGTCCCACCCGCACGTATGCCTGCCCGCCGGTGATGTTGCGATCCTCGCCCGGCGCGGGTGGCCGAGCGCAGCTTCCGGGACGTGCTCCAGGTGGCGAGGCTGGAGCACGGGTTGCGATCCTCGCCCGGCGCGGTGGCCGAGCGCAGCTCCGGCAGACGCAACGTCACCTTGGGCAACGTCGAGATGTTGCGATCCTCGCCCGGCGCGGTGGCCGAGCGCAGCCGGGTCGTCGACCTCTTCTTCCTCGGCGTACCACTTGTTGCGATCC
>NZ_JAXCFK010000011.1:4574-225719 GCF_056150025.1 Micromonospora aridisoli
TCGCCCGGCGCGGTGGCCGAGCGCAGCTCGCGGCCCGAAGGCCAGTACCCGCAGAGGGATTTGTTGCGATCCTCGCCCGGCGCGGTGGCCGAGCGCAGCTCGCGGCCCGAAGGCCAGTACCCGCAGAGGGATTTGTTGCGATCCTCGCCCGGCGCGGTGGCCGAGCGCAGCCTGCCGACGTACACCGCACCATCGGGCACCCGCCCGTGGTTGCGATCCTCGCCCGGCGCGGTGGCCGAGCGCAGCGCGGCTGCTGGCGATCGGCGCCGGATGGTACGGCGGGTTGCGATCCTCGCCCGGCGCGGTGGCCGAGCGCAACTCAACCAGGGTGGCGCCGGTGGCCAGCTCGACCACCTGGTTGCGATCCTCGCCCGGCGCGGTGGCCGAGCGCAGCAGCCCCGGACCAAACCCCGGGACCGGACCCCGGACACGACGGTTGCGATCCTCGCCCGGCGCGGTGGCCGAGCGCAGCCTGCTTCGCCCAATACCAGCCGGGCACCATGTAGCTGTTGCGATCCTCGCCCGGCGCGGTGGCCGAGCGCAGCTGGGCACGACGAAAAACCCGACGGCGGCGCCGATCAGTTGCGATCCTCGCCCGGCGCGGTGGCCGAGCGCAGCGCCGCGAACCTGTCCGCGCACATCCGGGCCGAGCTGGTGTTGCGATCCTCGCCCGGCGCGGTGGCCGAGCGCAGCCGCCATATCGGTTCGACGATGTTGCGGTACAGCCAGGTGTTGCGATCCTCGCCCGGCGCGGTGGCCGAGCGCAGCTACCCCGGCGCGTACAGCGTCCGCGCGGCCGACGCCGTTGCGATCCTCGCCCGGCGCGGTGGCCGAGCGCAGCGAGCACCAAACGATGAGCAGCAACAGGGAAGACAGCCAGTTGCGATCCTCGCCCGGCGCGGTGGCCGAGCGCAGCACCTACCCCCGCCGGGCAACCCCGGGCGGCTCTTCGGCTTGTTGCGATCCTCGCCCGGCGCGGTGGCCGAGCGCAGCAACCTCGACCTGTACGTCGGCGCCGGAGGATGGGACGTTGCGATCCTCGCCCGGCGCGGTGGCCGAGCGCAGCTCCGATCGGGGGGGATTGGGCGCTGTGAGCGGCGAGTTGCGATCCTCGCCCGGCGCGGTGGCCGAGCGCAGCGGCCTGGCGACCGGTGCGGTTGTGTGGTCGATCTACCAGTTGCGATCCTCGCCCGGCGCGGTGGCCGAGCGCAGCGTGAGGGCGGCCAGCTCCTGGCCGGCGTGGCGGAGTGGGTTGCGATCCTCGCCCGGCGCGGTGGCCGAGCGCAGCACCCCAGCGAATGGCGGCCGGTGCTGGCGGTCACCGAGTTGCGATCCTCGCCCGGCGCGGTGGCCGAGCGCAGCCCCTTGCGCACGCGCTGTTTCGGGGTGATCAGCCGGACGTTGCGATCCTCGCCCGGCGCGGTGGCCGAGCGCAGCCAAAATCCGAGGTTGGCGTCACCGGACTGGCCTGCGTTGCGATCCTCGCCCGGCGCGGTGGCCGAGCGCAGCCCGCAGGGGACAGCATCACCGTGCCGGACACCGCGACCGTTGCGATCCTCGCCCGGCGCGGTGGCCGAGCGCAGCCCCGACGCACGATGCGGCGGTGGCTCGCCGGCGAGGGTTGCGATCCTCGCCCGGCGCGGTGGCCGAGCGCAGCAGCTCGTGAGCAGCAAAGATAGCGATTTGATGATGCTTGCTCCAGCCGCAGATGGTCCGATTTGCCAATTCAATCCGCATTTCGTGGTTCGGAACCTCCCAGGGATTCCGCAGTCACTCTGGGTTCCTAGATCAGCAAGTGCTCTCGCGGACCTTACGGTTGAGCGGCTTCGGCGAGGCACTGGAGCAAAGTTCCGTGGGCAAACCGACCCGGGGACCGCAGCTCCAGCGGTCACCCCGACCACCTAGGCGCCAGAACCCAACTCCTTCATGGACCAGCGCCTACGCCACTCGTGGTCCTGTCCCAGGCCACGAACACGAGTCCTCCGCAGAGTCCCTTCGAGTACCCCACGCAGGGGGACGGTAATTCGTCCCCGGCCGCCTAATCGAGTAACCCGCGCAGGGAGCCCGTAAGGCTGGCGAGTCTCTCGTCGGCTCGGCGGCGGCGGTGTTTGATCCATTCTTTGCCTTCGGCGGCGACGCCTTCAAGCACGTGGAGGGTGTGATTGAGCCCGGCGGCGTCGAGCGACAGCTCTGCGATCTTGGTGGCGTTCTCGTCGTGCTGGAGCGCTTCGTTGTCGGGTTCGCTTACTCGGATGGAGATGGGGTCGCCGTTGAAGAGCGTCAGTTCGAAGGTTGGCTGTCCGGTAGCGATGCCGTCGATCCGGACGGCGGCGACGGCGTCGAAGCGGTAGTTGAGTCGCTGGGCGGTGTGACTCGTGGCGGTCTGAAAGTCGAGATCGATGTTGGCTTGCCGTACGCCGTCGTCGGTGAGCAGGAACAGCAGGAGCCGGTAGCGGGAGTATCGCCATGGCCCCTGCGGATATCGGGCCCGCTTGCATGATGGTGCTGGCGCCTCGATGAAGGCGTGGGCGATAACGTGGCTGGGTTGGAGTCGGTACTGTCGCATGGCCCGGTCGACCAGGACTTTACGGTCGCTCTCCAGCCAGGCGGCCATCTCGGTGTCTGACGGCTTGTCGGACAACTTGTGGCACCACCTGTGGTACGCCTCCCAGCGGGCCGCGTCCTCGTCGTCTCGTTCCGCCTGATCGTCGGTGACTCTGCGCCACTCGGCGATGATCCGGAACGAGGAGCGCACAGCTGGCACCGCGGATACGGCGGCGAGCAGCAGCCACCCGGTGCCGGGCAAGGGGGCGCTGGCCATGACGCCTGGTGCGGTCGAAAGGATCCCGGCGATGAGGAGGACCAGCCCTCCAATGTGGAGGATTCTGGTTCTGGTGGAGATTCGCAGTCGCTGGCGGAATGCGGTCAGTGTGTCTTCTTCCCACTGCCTCCGGACGTCGCCCACCAGGTAGCGGACGAGCCAGGCGACTCGGTCGACGCTGATGCGCTGTTCGCGGTAGAGCTCGACCACCTCGTCGCGGAGGTGCCGCTGGATCCCTGCGGTCTGAGCCCGCCAGTAGACCCGGTCGGTGTCCTGCGGGACGTACCGGCTGAAGTAGCGGTCGAAAAGCCGGTCGACCTTACGAGCGAAGCCCCTCGGTGCCCCTTCTCTCCGCCGCTGCTGGGGTGGCCGAATCTGCGCCTCCTTCGCGCGCAGCCGCGCCCGGCGATAGTGGCGGTCCGCACCGCCGACGCAGAAGGCGCCGAGCCCGATCAGACCGACGAGCAAACCGAGCAGCGGGCCGAGCATGCCGCGTGCCGCTACCAGGATGAGCAGCTGCACCACGGCGAGGACGAACACGGCAGCGCCAGCGCCGGCGCGCAGCCAGTCGCGTAGCGCAACAGCAGCCGGTTGGACCGACAGGGTCCGAGGCTGCGCGGGTTTGGGATGGAAGAACTTCCAGATCCGGTTGAACCGGTCGCCCTCCGTACGCCGCGAAGCAGCTAAGGCGACGGACTTCCGCCATAGCTCTTCTTGCATCGCTCCTTCGAGCAGCGCCTCAAGGTGGCCGTATATCGTGTCGCGTTGACGCCGGCTCAGCGCGTCGATTTCCTTGACCACGAGATCCGTCTCGGCGGCGCGGACCGGCTCCAGCAGGCGGCGGATCACCCTCAACCCCGCCGCCCACTGGTCATGGTCGTCGAGGTGGGGCAGGCTGGCGCAGATAGCGGTGAGGCGATCCAGTTCCTCGGGGGCGAGCTGACGCAGGGTACGCCCACTCAACAGGGCAATGAGCCGGTAGAACTGGACCTCGGTGGTGGCATACCCGCCGGCGACCGCCTTCTCGATGAGCGTACGTGCCTGATCACGAACTCGCGCGTCGAGATACTTCAACGCGAAGGCGAACTGCTCCTGTGGACTCGGGTCAGGCGGCAGCCGGTAGAAGTTGATGTCACCGTGTACGACGCCTGCCTGCACGTCAACGTGCGCGTTTCCTTGGGCGACGTTCGTTGTCGAGGTCGTCACGACATGCCCCGCACCACGGCGATGATCGCCGCGATCCGCGTCGCCAGCTCAGACACGTCGGCAACCAGACCGCGTAGCCGCTTGAGCGCGACCATCAGGCCACTGTTCTTGGGGGGTGCGTCCGCCTCAACATAGTCCGTTGCCTTCTCCAGTTCCGACTCCGCGGCGGCGTAGGTTTCTTCGTCCAACTTGCCGTCGAGATGGGCCTGCTTGAGATGGGTTCGCAGGTCAGCGATGCTCGCTGCCAGGTCGACCGGTTGCTCGACGTCACCGCGGACGGTGACGTTGCCGTAGATCTGCCCGGCCTGCACCCCAACGCGGGCGTTCCCGCTGGCGATGTTGCGGTTGGTCATCGGCATCGTGCGGCTCCCGTCCCGGACCGCGCCGTCTCGGCTGGCCGGCCCGTCGATGATGAGTTCTCGCGCCAAGGCGACGGCGAACGCCGCAGCATGACGTGCGGCCTTCGGTTGCCAGCTCTGTCCGTCGGTTGTTGCCTTGCTGCCATCGGCGTGGTCGCTGATGCCCCGCACGACCACCACTGGCAGGGCACGGTTGAGATGGCCTGCCTGGGCTACCCCGGCAGCTTCCATCTCGATCGCCACGGCGTCGTTGTAGTGCTGACGGATCCAGCGGGCTTGTTCAGAGACCCCCGAGTCTTGGACCACCTCTCCCGCGGCAATCGGCCCGAAGTGGACGCAAGGCGCCACATCTGCGGGAAGACCGCGACGCCACGCAGTGGACCTGGCGACGTGCTGGGCGATCTGGTCGGCATCGTGCGGGATCTCCCACGCTTTCGGCCGGGCCTTCAGGCCGTCGTCCTCGCTGGTGCCACCGTGGTACGCGTAGATCTTGCTGGCGACGACGACATCGCCGAGGCGAATGTTGGGCCACAGGCCACCGGCGACTCCCACGAACAGCACTGCGGCCGGAGAGAACTCGGCCATGGCCCGCTCTGCGAGTACCGCAGCCGGATGGTTGCCTTTGCCGACCAGCCCCAGCGCGACCCGGCAGTGGCTCTGCCCGAGCCGGCCGACCTCGAACCGGGTGCCGGCGGGGTGCCGGCGCACCCGAACGTCGGTCAGGTGTTCGTGAACCGCCTCGTACTCAAGGTTCAGCGCCGTGAGGATCACGACGAGACCACTGTTCATGCTCACGCTGTCTCCTTGTCTGCCTGGCCGCGGGGTCGGATCATCGGAGGGTGCAACGTCGCGCGGGGCCCAGGGCGGAACAACCGAGCGGGACGCCCCCCTTCGGTCTTGCGAGTCGGGCCAGCAGGGACGATGAACCCCTCCACGCTCTGCACTTTCCGGTAGAAGTTCCGCGGATCCAGCCGCATGCCCCACACCGCTTCGTAGACGTCCTGAAGCTCCGCGATCGTGAAAGTCGGACCACAAAAGGCGGTAGCGAGCGCCGAGCGCTCCAACTTCTCCCGCGCCCGGTCGACACCATCGGACAGGATCTGCTCATGATCGAAGGCGAGTTGCGCGTCACCGGCTAACGCCTGCGCCACCGGGATCCAACAAGCCCCGGAGGCGTCGGTGCCGGCAACCGGCTCAGGTAGCCGAGGGGCGATGGCCAGGTACGCCGCGGAGACAACCCGACCTCGGGGGTCACGATCCGGCGCTCCGTAGAAACCGAGCTGTTCGAGGTGCAATTGATCCGGCCCCAAACCAGCCTCCTCGGCAAGCTCTCGATGGGCGGCTGCCACCAGGTCCTCCTTCTCGTGGCCGAGGAAACCGCCAGGCAGAGCCAAAGCACCCTGAAAGGGCTCGATACCGCGCTCGATCAACAACACATGCAGGCGGGAGCTCCGCAACGTGAGGATGACGAGATCCACCGCAACAAGAACGGTCGGCGGAACCCAACGATCGTCAGACACGAATCGACCATAGGCTTACTGTCACAGTGACAGGAAGTCATCAGAGTGTCGGATTTCAGCGGCCTACGCGTCAGCTGAGGGCCTTCGACGCCTGATTACGCCGGATCTGCGATCCGCGCCCGGCGCACTGGCCGGGCACAGCGCGGCGAACCCGTCGATGGTGCTCGCCTCTGGATGCCATTGCGATCCTTTCCCGGCGCGGTGGCCGGGCGCAGCGGTGAGACGTGTCCCGCAGGTCGTAGGTCTGCCACTCGTTGCGATCCTCGCCCGGCGCGGTAGCCGGGCGCAGCGTATGTGTCCTCGTCGGTCATGACGAGCCGGGCGGTGTTGCGATCCTCGCCCGGCGCGGTAGCCGGGCGCAGCCTCCATCTTGGCAGTGTTCTTCTTGCGCATAGCATCGTTGCGATCCTCGCCCGGCGCGGTAGCCGGGCGCAGCGGCAACCTTGTCCGGGTAGCAGTTTGATCACGTAACGTGTTGCGATCCTCGCCCGGCGCGATAGCCGGGCGCAGCGGGGCCTGCCCGCGTGAGTGCTCGCGGAGCGAGCTAGGTTGCGATCCTCGCCCGGCGCGGTAGCCGGGCGCAGCGCGCCTGCGTGCTGCTGGCGTTGGCTACCACCCGGTTGTTGCGATCCTCGCCCGGCGCGGTAGCCGGGCGCAGCGCCTGATCAGCAACCGGTCGTTGTTCGTCATGCTCGCAAAGCGATCCTCGCCCGGCGCGGTAGCCGGGCGCAGCGCGCTGCTGGGTGCCGCCGCAGGTGACCCCGTTGACCGAGGCGATCCTCGCCCGGCGCGGTAGCCGGGCGCAGCGCCCGTCAGCCCGCACGACGATGGCCCCGCCGCTTTCCCGGGGGCGATCCTCGCCCGGCGCGGTAGCCGGGCGCAGCGCGACGGCGGTCAAGGTCAGACAGGTCGTGCGAATCAGTGGCGATCCTCGCCCGGCGCGGTAGCCGGGCGCAGCGCGAGATGGACCACGCCGCCCGAGCCCACGCCGCCCGCGCGATCCTCGCCCGGCGCGGTAGCCGGGCGCAGCGCGCCGAGCGCGACGACGAGACTCTCCTGCACACCCTCAACGCGCGATCCTCGCCCGGCGCGGTAGCCGGGCGCAGCGCTCTCCACCCCCTTGGGCTCTCCGGTCGAGCCGGAGGTCGCGATCCTCGCCCGGCGCGGTAGCCGGGCGCAGCGCCGGATGGGTTCATGTCCGTGCCTGTCTCGTCGGTGGTCGCGATCCTCGCCCGGCGCGGTAGCCGGGCGCAGCGCAGTTCGTGAACAGTGAAGATAGCGATTCAACGATGCTTCCTCCAACCGCAAACGGTCCGATTTGCTCACCTCGTCCATATTCTGCGGTTCGGAACCTCCCAGGGATCCGCGGCCACTCCAGGTTCCTAGATCAACAACTGCTCTCCCGGGCTTCACGCCTGAACGGCTGCGGCAAGGCACCGGAGCAGAGTCGCCAGGGGCGACCTGTCGCCTCCGGGCCTGCTGATCCAGCGGCAATGCCGACCTCACATTTGCCTGCAGAACACTAATCCTTCGTGAACTTGGAAACTCCGGTCGATGCCGCTCGTTGTCGTGCCGCAGGCCGCGAACGCGAGTCGGCGATGGGGCTCTCCGAGCGCCCAGGAGCCTTGGCCGCAAGTTGACCCGACCGAACTGGACCGGGCCAACAAGAACCATCATGCGCAACCGTTACGCGAGTGGGTGTGGCTCGTTGGTCAACGCCGCCAATGCCCGTGCGACCTCCTGCAGCGTGGCACGGACGTACGTGGCGGTGGTGCCGGCGTTGCTGCCGCTGTTCGCGTGTCCGGCGTACTCGCGGGCCACCGCGTAGCCGAAGTTCCGCTCGACCCACGTCAACGTGGTGTGTCGCAGCCAGTGCGTGCTGATCTGCTGCACATACACCCACGGCAGATGCTCCCCGAGACGCACCCACAGGTGGTCATAGCGCCGTCGAGTAATTGGCCGCCCATCGCGGTACCGCAGCAGCTGCCCGGTAGGCGGGGCGTGCCGGTCGTCGGCGTGTCGTTGCAGGTGCCGCATCAGCGTCGGTGAGACCGGCTGCCACCGCGCCGTGTCACCTTTCTCCCGCAACAGAATCAGGCACTGCTCCGGATCCAGATCTACCGGCCGCAACGCCAACGCCCCACCCCGCCGACACGCCGTCTCCGTATGCAAACGCAGCAGCAGACTGTCCAACACCGGGTCATCCCCGGTGCTCGCCGCGATCTCGTTGATCTCCGCCAACCGGCTGTCCGCCACCGCCCGCCGGGTACTCGGCAGGCGACGTGGCTTGGCCACCTTCGCCGCCGGATCATCCGCCGCCGCAAGATACCCGTCGGCCACCGCCCGCTTGTACAGGCACCGCAACGCCGCGATCAGATGCTCCACCGCACTACGCCCACCCCGCGCGTTGCGTCGGGCCACCACGCGCGCCTTAACGTACTCGCCGAGCTGTTCGATCTCCGAGGGCGTCGGCTCGTCGAGGCGCCGCTGCCCCCACTGCTCCACCACCCGCTTCCAGTACGAACCGTAGGCCCGCCGAGTGCCGGCGCCGACCGCCGCCGATACCACCGGCACATACTCCGCGAACGTCGGCGCTGGGGGACGATCCGTTGGCGCGTCGACCAGCTCGGCCGCAGAGATACCCATCCGCGCCAACAACAACCGCGCCGCGTCCAACTCCGCCTGGCTCGCACCAATCACGACACACCGCCACCGAGGACCGTGGCGTGGGCCCGGTCGACGAACGCGTCCAACGCCGCTACCGAGCACACCACCAGCAGTCCCACCGCCGGATCCGCCACCAGCAATAGACGCTCGCCCACAGCGAGCCCACACCAATGCCGCACCGCGGCAGGAAGCCGCAGATACCCCTGACCGGTCAGCCCGAAGCAACCCTGACCGTCAGCCCGCACGACGACGGCACCGCCGCTTTCCCGAATGTCCAACCGGGTACCTGGCTTCCAGCCGAGAGCACGAACCACCGCCCGATCCCGCACGCGACCGCTGCCCTCCAAGGCGACAACCCCGTACGCCCGGCTACACCGACGAGGCTCCGGCAGCGACGACAACGGCAACGGGCCACGACGCAACCCACCACCCGACGCGCGCTCGACTAGCTGCCCGGGGTCAGACAACACCACCGGCGGGATCACCAGCCCCGGCGAGACATCAACCACGGCCACCACCACCCGGAACCACACGGGCGGGGACCATTGACGAAAAGAAGAGACTCGCGTGGTCAAGCATGCTTGACCACCAACACGTAGAGCTGGGCGCAAACGCCGCGTTTTTGTGTCCGAGGGGGGACTTGAACCCCCACGCCCTATACGGGCACTAGCACCTCAAGCTAGCGCGTCTGCCATTCCGCCACCCGGACCTGCCTGTTCAGCCTACCGTGCCGGCCTCGGTGATCCCATCACCGGTAGGCCGCCCGGCGGACCGCACGGGGAGTTACTGTACACGCCTCAGGTGGATCATGCACATCGGTACCGGGCACCTTCGGCCTCCCTAGCAGGGGGGTTCACGGCGGGCCTTTGGCGGGTGTGTGCGCCGGGTAGCGTCGAGGCGCCCGTACCCGGCAGCATGGGCCCCGTGCCCCACGCCTCTCCCCTGGCCGTCGCCCAGCAGCGGGCTCTCGCGCTGCGCGGTGCGGGTAATCTCGCCGCCGCCCGTGACCTGCTCACCGACGCGGTCGAGTCCGCCCGGCCGCCGTTCGGTAAAGATCATCCGGACGTGCTCAGCACCGCTCATCTGCTGGCCAGGTTGCATCGGGAGGCGGACGATCCGAGTGCGGCGCGCCGGGTGCTGGAGGAGGCGTTCGCCGCCGGGGAGCGCCGCTGGCCACATGCCGATCCGTTGATGTTGGCGTTGGCCTTCGAGCTGGGGTCCGTCGCGGACGAGCTGGGCAATCGCCACGAGGCGCGCCGCAACTACACCCGCGTCGCCGCCGCCGGCCCCGCCGTACTCGGTGCTGACCATCCGGCGGTACGCACGGCACGGGACTATCTTGGCGACGCCGCTCCCGCTCCTCAGCCCGCGGTCTCCCCTGCCCCTGCTCCCGGCCCCGCGAGCCAGCCGGCCCGCGGGGCGTTGGACGAGCCGACGGTGTCGCTGGCCGTGCTCTCCACGCTGTGGAAGCCCCACGACGCGTCGACCGCGACGGAGGTACGTCCGGCTTCGCCCTCCTCACCACCGCCCGCGCCGTCCGGGGAGCTACCGACGTCCGGTGGTCCGGCAGCGGGGATCACCCCTCCGGCGTTCGGCGTGACGCCCGGTTCCGCCGTGCCGATGTCACCGGGCGGTCGCGGTCCGGTGTCGCCGATCTCGGGCGCTTCCGGCGGAGAGGACTTTGCGCCGGCACCACCGCAGATCCCGCCGCCCCCCAGCCTGCCGCCAACTACGGTCTCGCCGGGCCCACCACAGAACTCCCCGCCCGCCCCGCCTCCACCAGCCATACCCATGGGCGCACCTCAGGTTCCGCCACCGCCCGTACCGGTACCACCCGTACCGCCACCGCCCGTACCGGTACCGCCCGCCACCGGTTCGCCCTTCCCAGGGCAGGTCCCGCCGCCACCCACCGTGCCGCAGGCGCGGGCGGCCTTTCATGATCAGGTCGCGTATCCGGTCGTGCCGCCGGTCGGCCCCGCCCGGCCGGCTGCTCCGGTGCCAGCCACGCCGACGGTGCCGTCCGCTCCGCTGTCGTCTTCGGTCACGCCGCCGAGCGGGCCCATCGGCGACGTTCCGGTCTCGTCGCCGCCCGCCTCGCCTGCTCCGTCGCGTGCCGCGCCATCGACCACGCCGCCCGGTCCGCCGCCGAGCGGATGGGCTCCACGTCAGCGGATCCACGAGGAGGAGACCGGCGTGCTGTCGCTTCCGCCGGCGGCGACGGACGCGCCGGCGGAAGCCGGGCCGGCGGCGGACGGGCCGGCGGCGACGGGTGCCGAGGCGGATCCGACCGGGCACCCCGAGTGGGCCCGGCCGACCATCCAGGTCCAGCAGATCGGGCCCCTCCTGGAAGAGGAAGCGGCGCGGGCCGGCCGCCCGCCGCAACCATCGGCATCGGCGGCCGGCACGCCGTCACCGGTGGCCGCACCCTCAGCCCTGCCAGCGGCCGTCGCCGGACCGTCGGCCGAGGGGCAGCCGAACCCCGCCCAGCCGGTCAACGGCCCACCGACCCCGGACCACCCGGTCAGCGCACCACCGGTCAGCGCACCACCGGTCAACGCTCCGCCCACCAGCGCACCACGGGTCAGCGGACTCCACGGCAGCGCACCATCAAGCAGCGCACCACCGATGAACGCATCCCCCGTCGGCACGACGCCACCAAGCAGCGCTCCGCCCATCAGCTCACCGCCGGTCAGCGCACCATCGAACCCGGCCCAGCCGGCCAACGCACCCTCGGTCAGCGGATCACCGGTCAGCGCCCCGCCCATCAGCGCCCCGCCCATCAGCGGACCACCCATCAGCGGACCACCGCTCTACGCATCGCACATCAGCGCACCACCAAGCAGCGCATCATCCGTCAGCGCACCACCAAGCAGCGCGCCGCCGGGGGCCTACGCACCGCCGTCGGCGACCTCACCGGCCAGTCCGACGGCTGGTCCGTACGACCTGACCGCGCCGCTGCCCCAGCCCGGTCCGGCCAGCGGGCCACCCGCCTACGCACCGCCCACCAGCGGAGCGCCCACCAGCGGACCCGCCAGTTACGCACCGACCAGCGGAGCGTCCTACCACGGTCAAGGGCCCGCCCCCTACGGCTCGCCGGCCGGGCCCTCCCCCTACCAGCCGGGCGGCGGGTTGCAGCAGCGCGACCCGCGACTGCCGAATCCGGGTGAGGGTGTCCGGCCGCCGGGGTCGCACCCGCCTCCGCAGGGTTCACCGGTCCACCCGTATGCCGGCGGTCACGGCGCGCCGCCGCCGTCGGCCCCGCCGCAGGCCGCACCACCGGCCTGGGGGCAGCCCAAGCCCCAGGGACTCGTCCCGGCGTACCAGGGGCCCCTGGCGATGCCGGCGGCGGAGCCCGCGCCGGGCCGCAGCCGGGTGGCGATCGTGGTGGCGGTGGTGGCGGTCCTGGTCGCCCTGGCCGCGGTGGTCGGGGTGGGACTGTTGATCCTCGACCGGCGGTCCGCGCCTCCGTCGGCACCGGCGTCCACCCCGGGGGCGGTGGGACCGCCTCCGGCGAACCTGACGATGCGCGACGACACCACGACCATCACGTTGACCTGGACGGACCCGTCCGACGGTCTGGTGCCGTTCATGGTGGCCGGTGGGCGGACCGGTCAGACGCTCGGGATGATGGCCACGGTGGACCCGGGGAAGACCAGTTACACGGTCAACGGGTTGAGCACCCGGGTGAACTACTGTTTCGCGGTCCTCGCCGTCTACGACACCGACCGGTTCGCCACCTCCGACCAGGTCTGCACGTCGCGGTAGGCCGGCACGACCGTCGACGGTGGGTCCCGATCGGACGGTCGTGGCGGGACACGCCGGCGACACGCCACGGTGGGTATCCACAGGCGGACGGTGCGGGTTCCCGGGGTCAGCAGCCTGACCATATGATGGCTCCCGGCTTTGAGACTGTCGGGAAGCCCCGGGGCGAGCGAGGCGGAGTCCGGGCGGCGATCCGGCAAGGCGGCGAGTGGTCCGGATACAACACCGGTATCCGGACCACTCTCCAACGCCGCCGGTCGTCGGCTGGGAGCGCCGCAGCCGCCGCGAGGTTTCCCGACAGTCTCTCCGGGGAGGGGTCGCCGTACGGGGGCGCCACCTGCCGAGACGACACGGGAGGCTGCCGGCTGTGGCGAGCATCGACGAGGCCGTTCCGACCCGCACCGCACGTTCCCGGTCCCGGGTACGCGGTGGTCTGGTCACCGTCGGTACGGTTCTGGCGCTGCTGGCCGCGATGGGGCTGACCGTGCTCGGTCTGGGCTCGGCGGACAATGCGGTGGCCAGCTACGACGCGAGTTCGTGGTTGTGGAGCGCGGCGCGCAGCGAGTTGGCGCGGGTCAACGGGGTGACCGCGCGGGTGGACACCCGCATGGAGGTGCCGTCGGCGCGTCGGCATCCCATGCAGGTGACGCAGACGGACCGGTTGCTGGTGCTGCGGGATCTGAACACCGGTCAGATCAGCGCGTTGGATCTGGCCACATTGCAGATCACCGCGACGACGCCGACCACTCCCGGGCTGGGTGTGAGTGTGGCGCTGCACGAGGATGCGGCGTTCGTGGTGGACGCGGTGCAGGGTGTGGTGCGGCAGTTGGATCCGCGGTCGCTGGCCCCGGTGGGTGAGCCGGTGCGGTATCCGCCGGGGATCACCGGTGGCGCGTTCGACGGCGCGGGCCGCCTGTGGGTCGCCGTGCCGGCGGAGGGCACGGTCTCGGCGATCACTCCGGCGGTGCTGCCGTCGGAGGCCGCGGAAGGGCCGGTGGGCTCGCCACGGGTGGAGTCGTACGACGTCGCCGAGGCGAGCCACGAGCTGGTGGTCTCCACGCTGGACGACGGTGTGGCGGTGCTGGATCGCACGGCCGGGGCGCTGGTGACGGTCGTTGGTGGTACGACGCGACGTACGGCGTTGGCCTCCACGTTGACCGGGCCGGGCATCCTGCCGGTGCGGACCAGCGGACCGGTGGTGCCGGTGACGGTTCCCGGGCAGCGGCAGGTGCACGCGATCGGCGACGGCGGCGAGGTGCGTTCGTTCACGGTGCCGGGCGAGGGTGACCGGCTCGGTCCGGCGGTGGCCTGGGCCGGGCGGTTCTACTGCGCGGACGAGGCGGCGGGCACGGTGTACGCGTTCGACGCTACGGGTCAGCTGACCGACACGATCCGCGGCAGGTGGCGTGGTCCGCTGGAGCTGGAGGTGCGGGAGAACTACCTGTTCATCAACGCTCCGGACGCGGCGACCGCGCGGGTGGTCGACGACTCGCACCAGGTTCGGGAGGTCGACAAGTACGCCAACGACATCCTCGGCGGTGACCCGCCGCCGGAGCCTCTGCCGCCACCTCCCCCGCCGCCGAAGAAGCCTCAGGTGAGCAAGCCGGGTGCGCCGCGCAACGTGACGGCGGCGGCCGGCGACGCGCAGGCCAGGGTGAGCTGGCGGCCGGCGGCGGCCAACGGTGCGGAGATCATCCGGTACGTGGTGGAGGGTGCCGGACAGCGGCTGGAGGTGGGCGCGAACCAGCGGTCGGTGGAGGTCACGGAGCTGACCAACGGTGAGACCTACCGGTTCTCGGTGCACGCGGTGAACGCCAAGGGCGCCGGGCCGGCACGGACCAGCAACCCGGTGACGCCGACGGCCGACGTGCCGGACGCGCCGACCGAGGTGACCGCCGAGGCGCGGGCCGACGGCACGGTGGTGGTGAGCTGGCCGGCGGCGAACGGTCAGGGCAACAAGATCGCCCGGTACGCGGTGTCGGCCACCTCGGCCGGCACGAACGCCCCGGTCGGTGAGGCGACCGGCACCGAGCTGGTCGTGAAGGCCGGTGAGCTGGAGTACGGCACGCAGTACGCGTTCACGGTCGTGTCGGTCAACGACAAGGGCGCGGCGTCGGAGGCGTCGCCGGTGAGCAACACGGTGGTGCCGTTCACGGTGCCCGGTGAGCCGCTGGAGCTGCGGGCGAGCACGGTGGCCGACCAGCCGGGGACGGTGGCGGTGCAGTGGTCGCCGGCGGTGGCCAACGGTCGGCCGGTGACCGGTTACGTGGTGGACGTGGGGGGCCGACGCAGTGAGGTCACCGACACCCAGGCGACGGTGAACGGCCTGGGTGACGGGCAGAACGTCACGGTTCGGGTCCGGGCGGTCAACGAGGCCGGTGAGGGTGCGGAGGCGACGACGACGGCGCGTACGGTGGCGGCGCCCCGGGTGACGGTGACCGGCTCGTCGGCGACCGCGACGGCGGCGACGGTGACGTTCACCGTGGACGCCGGTGGTGGTCAGGCGACCTGCACGTTGTCCCGGTCGGGTCAGCCGGCCAAGAGCGGCCCGTGTTCGAGCATCACGATGAGCGGGTTGTCGCCGGGCACCAGCTACACGTTCACGGTGACGGCGACCAACGCCGCGGGCAGCGGAACCGCCACCCGGGCCCAGCAGACCGACGCCCTGTACGGCGTCGCCACCTGCAACAACGGTCCCGACGGCGACCAGCGCACCTACTGCGACCGGGACCGCGACGGCCGCAACGGCAACGAGATCTTCTCGGTGCCCCAGCAGGACAACGACCGGCAGGTCGGCTGGGCGAAGCCGGGCACCCGACTGAAGGCGTACTGCAAGGTGCGGGGCACGAACATCGACTCCTGGATCTACAACGACAACAAGCAGAGCACCTGGTGGGTGCAGGTCGAGTACAGCGGACGTAACTACATCCCCTGGGCCTGGCTCAACCTGGAGGGCGGGGACGACATCAACGTCCTGCCCACCTGCTGATCCACCCAGGCGAGGAGCACCACCGTGAACAGCCAGGAACCGCTCACCCAGCAGGAGGTGCAGGGCTTCGCCGCCCTGGCCGCCCGGCTGGCCGAGAACGTCAACACGGTGGTGCTCGGCAAGCCGCAGGTGGTGCGGCTGGCGTTGACCGCGCTGTTCGCGCAGGGGCACGTGCTGCTGGAGGACGTGCCCGGGGTGGGCAAGACGACCCTGGCCCGGGCGATCGCGGCGACGGTGAAGGGGCAGTGGCGGCGCATCCAGTTCACACCGGACCTGCTGCCCTCGGACGTGTCCGGAGTGACCATCTTCAACCAGGCCACCCGTGGCTTCGAGTTCCATCCGGGTCCGGTGTTCGCCAACATCGTCATCGCCGACGAGATCAACCGGGCGTCGCCGAAGACGCAGTCGGCGCTGCTGGAGGTGATGGAGGAACGGACGGTCACCGTCGACGGGGTGCGCCACCCGGTGCCGCAGCCGTTCCTGGTGGTGGCCACGCAGAACCCGGTGGAGATGGACGGCACGTACCGGCTGCCGGAGGCGCAGCTGGACCGGTTCCTGGTGAAGCTGTCGGTGGGGTATCCGGACGAGTCGGTGGAGGTGGAGGTGCTGCGCGGGGCGACGGTCCGCTCCCCCGAGGCGCTCGCGGCGGTGACCGACACCGCCACCGTCGGCGAGATGGTCCGGATGGCCCGGCGGGTGCACATCGCCGAGCCGCTGTACGCGTACGCGGTGCGGCTGGCGGCCGCCACCCGCACCCATCCGCAGGTCCGTGTCGGGGTGAGTCCACGTGGGGTGATCGCGCTGACCCGGGCGGCGTGCGCCTACGCGCTGATCGACGGTCGCGGTTGGATCATGCCGGAGGACCTGAAGACTCTCACCGAGCCGGTCTTCGCCCACCGGCTGCTGCTCACCCCCGACGCCCAGGTGCGCGGGGTGACCGCGGCGGACGTGCTGCGGCAGGCGGTGGCCTCGGTGCCGGTGCCGCTGCCGTCGGGCCAGCCGGCCCCGGCGCACCACTGACCGGCGAGGACTGACGTGGGGATCACCGCCCGGGGCATCGGTCTGCTCGTCGCGGCCGTGCTGCTGCTGGTGGCCGGTTTCCGCTTCGGGTACCCGGAGTTGACGCTGCTCGGTGCGGCGGCGGGCACCGCCGTGGCGGTGGCGCTGGTCGTCGCGGCCCGGCGGCCCCGGCTGGCGGTGGCGCGGCGGGCGGACCCGGACCGGGTGGCCCGGGGCGAACCGGCGACGATGACGTTGACGGTGCGCAACGCGGGGCGGATGCGGGCGGCGAGTCTGCTGGCCGTCGACCGGTGCGGTGACCGGGCGGTGCCGGTGCCGGTGCTGCGGCTGCGGCCGGGCGCGGACACGGCGGTCACCTACGACGTGCCGACGAGCCGGCGCGGCGTGGTGCCGGTCGGGCCGCTTCGGGTGACCCGCCGCGATCCGCTCGGCCTGGTGGTGCTGGCCCGCTCCTACGGCGGCAGCGTGCCGGTGTGGGTGCACCCGCGGGTGCACCCGCTGCGCGCGGTGCCCACCGGCGCGGGACGCAGTCTCGACGGGCGGGTCGACGCGGTGCCGCACGGTTCGATCACCTTCGACTCGCTGCGTGAGTACGTGGTCGGTGACGAGTTGCGCCGCGTGCACTGGCGCACCAGCGCCCGGGTGGGTGAGCTGATGGTGCGGGAGAACGTGGACACCAGCCTGCCCCGGATCGTGGTGCTGCTGGACAACCGGTCGGTGGCGCATCCCGACCGGGTCGACGGGGTGGCGGAGTCGTTCGAGTCGGCCTGTGAGGCGGCGGCGTCGGTGGTCACCGCGGCGTTCCGGGAGGATCTGCCGGTGGTGCTGCTCTTCGTCGCCGCCGGGGAACCGTCCGCCGGTTCGGGCGGTGCGCCGCCGGACGGCGGGTCGGGTGCCACGCCGGACGGCGTTCCGGTTGGCGGTGGGTCGGGTGCTGGTGCGAGTGGACCGCTGGACCGGTTGGCGGAGGTGTCGCTGGCCGGTGAGGGCACGCTGGAGGCCGCGACGGCGCGGCTGCGCCGCGACCGGGTCGGCGACACGCTGGTCGTGTTGACCGGGCCGGGTGGGCGCGAGGACCTGGGGCACGTGGGTGCGCTGCGCGGCGCGTACCCGTCGGTGGTGGTCGGGGTCTTCGGCGCGGCCGAGCCGACGCCGCCGGGCGCGGCGGGGCTGGTCGTGGTCGACGCCGCCGACGGGGCCGCCTTCGCCGCCGAGTGGGACGGGGTGCGCCGGTGGTGAGGCTGCTGCGGGCGGTGCCGGTGCCGGCGGCGTTGGTCGCGATGGTCACGCTGGCCGGTGCGGTGCTCGGCCGGGTGTACGCGGGATCGCTGCTGACCGTGCTGGTGGCCGGCTCGGCGATCGGGTCGGTGCTGGTCAGCGTGGCGGCCCGGCGGCTGGCGTCCTGGCTGGTCGCGCCGGTGTCGGTGCTGGCCATGCTGGTGTGGACGGCGGTCTGCCTGCGGGTGGCCGCCGCCGGCGCGCAGGTGCCGGGCGGGTTTGTCGAGGTGGCCCGCGACGCCGCCGGCAACGCCATTCCCCGGCTGCTGACCGCGATGATCCCGGTGGAGCCGACCCCGGACACGATCCTGCTGCCGGTGGTCGCCGCCTGGCTGGCCGGCCTGGCGGGCGCGGAGGTGGCGCTGCGGGCCGGGCGGGTGCTGCTGGGCTACCTGCCGCCGGTGCTGCTCTACGCCGGCGCGGTGTACGTGGTCGGGCCGAACGCGGAGCCGGCGGTGGGCGCGACCGTGGCGTTGGTGGCGGTGGCGGCACTGGGTCTGGCGGTGTCGTCCCGGGCACCGGAGGCGGATCCGGTCGACGGGCTGGCTCCGGCGGTACGGTCCGGGGTGCGGGCCCGGCTGGCCGTGGCCTCGGCCGCCGGTACGGCGGTGGTGGTGGGTCTGGCGGGGCTGCTCGGCCCGGCGGTGGCCGCCCTGGTGGACACCCGGCCGGTCGATCCACGGCGTTACGTGGAGCCGCCGCAGGTGGAGACGCTGGACGAGAACCCGCTGATCCGGATCTCCGGGTGGGCGCTGAACCCGGAGCAGCAGCTGTTCCAGGTGGCGACCGACCGGCCCGGCGCCTCCGGTCCGACGACACCGGCAGATCCGGCCGATCCGTCGGACACTGCGGCGGCCGGCGGGGTGCGGATCCGGCTGGCCGTGCTCAGCGACTACGACGGGGTCACCTGGCGGGTCGGCGCGACCTACCGCAACGCCGGGCGGATCCTGCCGGCCACGGACCCGGCCCCGTACGCCACGGTGGAGACCGTCCGGCAGGACATCACGGTGGGTGACCTGAGTGGACGGCTGCTGCCCGCCGTACCCACTCCCCGCGAGGTCAGCGGTGCCCGGGTGGCGTACGACCCGGGCACCGGCACGCTGATCCGCCCCGACGGGCTCGCACCGGGACTGCGCTACACGGTGACCTCGGCGCGGGAACGGCCCGACATGAACCTGTTGGCCACCGCGAACACCCCGGCCGGCGACGAGGTGGCCCGGGTCCTGCACGTCGCCGACGGGGTACCCGAGCAGTTGCGTCGGCTCGCCGCCCAGCTGGCCGAGGAGAACGGCGCCCCGTACGCGCGGGCGGCGGCGATCGAGCAGTGGCTGGCCGAGCACTACCGGCTGGTCGCCGACGCACCCAGCGGCCACGCCTATCCGAACCTGGCGTTCTTCCTGTTCGGGCCGCGCAACGGCGGCGGGCAACGCGGCACCTCCGAACAGTTCGCGGCGTCGTTCGCGGTGCTGGGCCGGCTGGCCGGGCTACCCACCCGGGTGGTGGTCGGGTTCGCCGCCCCCGCGTCCGGTCCGGTCCGGGCCGCCGACGCGTACGCCTGGCCGGAGGTGCTCTTCGACGGTCTCGGCTGGGTGTCGTTCGACCCGCTGCCCCGGCCGGACGAGGAGCCTCGGCCGGTGGAGGAGGACTTCCGCCCGCAGCCGGAGGACCCGCCCCCGTCGGAGCAGCCGGAACCGAGCCTGGAGCCGACCGCCGCACCGCCCGCGCAGGCGGCTCCTGACGGCCCCGCCGACGCCGGGGGCGTACCGACGGTGGTGCTGGTCGGTGGCACCGGGGGTGGCCTGCTGCTCGTGCTGGTGGCGTTGCTGGCGATCCTCGCCGGCCTGCGTCGGGCGCAGACCCGGGCCCGGTTGACCCGGGGCGACCCCGGTCACCGCATCGCCGGCGCCTGGCGGGAGCTGACCGACACGTTGCGGCTGGCCGGGCGGCCCGTCGCCGCCGACCTGTCCGCCACCGAGGTCGCCGTCGTGGCCCGCCACGCCCTGGCCGAAGCGCGCCGCCGGGACGCCACCGCCGCCGTTGCGGTCGAGCCCGGCGCCGCCGTCCCGGCCACCGCCGCTGCCGGCACCGCCGGACGCGCACCCGGCCCCGCACCCGAGAGCGGCAGACCCGACGGCAGCGCACCCGACGCCGCCAGCCGTGCCGTCGACGACCTGGCCACGCTGATCAACCAGGTCGGCTTCGCACCCGGCACGGCCACCACCGAACAGGCCGAGGCCGCCGCCGAGGCGGCCACCCGCTACGCCGGGACGCTGCGCGCCGCCCGCTCCCGCTGGCGTCGCCTCCTCTGGTCGGTGCACCCGGGCCCGCTGCGCTGGCACCGCTGACCCGCCGCGATCATGCAGTTGTGGCACCTGACAAGTGGGGAGTCAGGGGCTTTTCGGGCGCCCCAACTGCATGATCGGCGAAGGGTCGGTCAGGTGGTGTGCAGGCGGCGGACCAGTTTGCGCAGGCCGGACTGCCAGCCGTCGGGGTCCTCGGCGCGGCGGCGGGCGTAGTCGGCCACCTCCGGGTGCGGCAAGATCAGGAAACGTTCCTCCGCCATCCCGGCGACCGCGGCGGCGGCCACGTCGTCCGGGCTGAGCACCGCGCCCGAGGCCGCGACGACCCGGGCGCCCAGGTGCCCGGCGGCCAGTCCCTCGGCCAGCATCGGGGTGTCGACCCCCTGCGGACACAGCGCGCTGACCCGGATGCCCTGGTCGCGGTAGGTCACCGACAGCCACTCGGCGAACCCCACCGCGGCGTGCTTGGTGGTGGTGTACGCGGCGTCGCCGACGGCGGTCAGCACCCCTGCCGCCGAGCAGGTGTGCAGCAGGTAGCCGCTGCCCCGGGTGAGCATCGCCGGCAGCGCCGCCCGGGCGGCGTACACGTGGGCGAGCACGTTGACCCGCCAGGAGCGTTCCCAGCCGCCGTTGTCGATCTCCAGTCCCCCGCCGGTGGTCACCCCGGCGTTGGCGCAGAACACGTCGATCCGGCCGTAGCGGCGTTCGGTGTCGGTGACCAGGGCGCGTACCTGGTCCTCGTCGGTGACGTCGACCGTCACGGCGTGGGCCAGCGG
Organism: Micromonospora aridisoli; assembly: GCF_056150025.1. NCBI lineage: Bacteria > Bacillati > Actinomycetota > Actinomycetes > Micromonosporales > Micromonosporaceae > Micromonospora > Micromonospora aridisoli. The sequence goes on from NZ_JAXCFK010000011.1 coordinate 25,273, forward strand.
CCCGACGGCGTCGGCGACCGCTTCGACGGCGGTGCCGTCCAGGTCGGCCAGCACGAGCGCGGCGGCTCCCTCCGCGGCGAACCGGCGGGCCAGCGCCGCACCGATCCCCCCGGCCCCGCCGGTGATCACCGCTATCCGGTCGGTGAGGTTCACGCCGCCTCCTTGGCGTCGAGCCCGAGCCGGGCGACCAGCGTGGCCAGGGCTGCCGCGTCCGCGGCGGCCACCTCCGGGGTGGGCAGCAGCGCCAGCACGGGCACGTTCACCCCGGCGTCGACGTAGCGGCGCACCTGGGCCCGGCACTGCTCCGGTGAGCCGTGCAGGATCAAGGCGTCGACCACCTCGTCGGGCACGGCGGCCAGGGCGCCCCGTCGGTCGCCGGCCTCCCACGCCGCCCACATGTCGGCCAGCGACTCCTGCCGGCCGAGCCAGCGGTGGAACGCCGCGTACGCGGGCACGGTCAGGTAGCTGGTGATCATCCGTCGGCCGAGGGTGCGGGCGTACCCGGCGTCCTCGGTCGGGCAGACGAAGATCCGGGCGACCACCTCGAACTGCGGACGTGGCTGTCCCAGTTCGGCCACCGCTCGGGGCACGTCGGTGGCGGCGAGCCAGTTGAGGATGACGCCGTCGGCCTCGGCCGCGGCCAGTCGCAGCATGCCGGGTCGCAGTGCGGCCAGCAGCAGCGGCGGCGGCACCGCCGGCGGCCGTTCCAGGGTGAACCGGCGTACGGCGAACGTGTCGAAGGCACCGTCGACGGTCTCCCCGCGCAGCGCCGCCCGCAGGAAGCGCAGCACGTCACGGGTACGCCGGAACGGTTCGGTGAACTCGACCGCGTTCCAGTCGGCGACCACCACCGGCGACGACGCGCCGATGCCAAGGGCGAATCGTCCGGGGGCCACGTCGGCGAGCGCGGCGGCGCTCATCGCCAGCAGGCCGGGTCCGCGGGTGAACGCCGGGGTGATCGCGGTGCCCAGCCGCAACCGGGGTTCCCAGGCGGCGGCCAACGCCAGCGGGGTGAACGCGTCGGCCCCGTTGACCTCCGAGGACCACACGTCGGTGTAGCCGGCGTCGGCGAGGGCCGCGTACACCGCGGCGTGGTCGGCGAGCGGGATCCCGCCCAACGGCACCGTCATTGCCCATCGCGTCGTCATCGGTCGATGGTGCCCGCCCCGACGTCGCCGGGCAAGGTCGTCCGGCGGCGGCCAACGGACCGTAACCAGCGCTAACCTTCCCGACGTGACCTTCTCCCTCGTTGCCCGATCCGACGACGGCCGGCTGCACGGCATCGTCGTGGCCAGCCGTTTTCTGGCCGCCGGGGCCCTGGTACCGGGCGCCGAGGCCGACGTCGGCGCGATCGCCACCCAGGCGCACGTGAACCTCGCCTACCGGCCGCAGGGGCTGGCTCTGCTGCGTACCGGCGTCTCCGCCGCCGGTGTGGTCGCCGGCCTGGTGGCCGCCGACCCGGAACGTGACCACCGTCAGCTCGGTGTGGTCGCCGCCACCGGGCCCGGCGCCACCTGGACCGGGGCCCACTGCCGGGGCTGGGCCGGTGGGCAGGCCGGCGACGGCTGGGCGGCCCAGGGGAACATCCTCACCGGCCCGCAGGTCGTCGACCGGCTGCGCGACGCCTGGCTGGCCGGCACCGACCTGCCGTTCGCGCAGCGGATGCTCGCGGCGCTGCGGGCCGGCGAGGTCGCCGGTGGTGACCGGCGCGGTCGGCAGAGCGCGGGGCTGCTGGTGGTGCGCCGCGGCGGCGGGTACGGCGGCACCGGCGACGTCATGATCGACCTGCGGGTCGACGACCACCCCGACCCGATCACCGAACTCGACCGGCTGCTCGCGGTGCACACGCTGCTGTTCAGCCGCCCCGACCCGGCCACCCTGCTCGACCTGACCGGCGCGCTGGCGACCGAGGTCGCGGGTCTGCTGACCGCGCTCGGGTTCCCGGCCGACCCGGTCGAGCCCGAGGACGCGCTGGTCGCCTGGGCCGGGATGGAGAACCTGGAGGAGCGGTTGGCGCCCGGTCGCATCGACCCGGTGGTCCTGGCTCATCTGCGCACCGCCGCCCCGCACGTGCCGGCACCGCGCACCGCCGCCTGATCCGTCGGCGACGCCGGCCGCCGGTCGTCGAACCGGTGGTCCCGGGCCCTCGGCGCCGAGGGTCGCGCCCGACGGCCGTCGCCACGCTCCGCGTCAGGTCGGCGGCCGGTCAGCTGCCGAAGGCGAGCAGCCGGATGCCGGCGTGGTCGAGGGCGTCCTGCTCGGCGCGGCTGCGTGGGCTGCGGCCGGTGGCCTTGCCGATCAGGGTCAGCCGGTCCCAGCCGAGCTGCGGCGGCAGCACCTGCCCGCCGGTGAGCAGATCGGCGATCACCCGGGCGGCGGTCGAGGTCAGCCACGGCGGCCGGTCCAGTGCCTCGGCCAGGTCGAGGCCGTGCACACCGACCTCCACCACCCGGGTACGCAGGAACTCGCGCACCGTCATCGCGTCGCCGTGGCGGGTGCGGACGACCCGGTCGGCGGGGTGGGCGTCCACGGCGGCGAGGGTGGCCCGCCACGCCCGGTCGAAGTCGGCGGCGAGCACGACACCGGGCCGGTCCGGCTGCGACCCGACGCCGCCCCGGGCGACCTCGGACCGGGCGACCTCGGACCGGGCGACCTCGGACCGGGCGGACTCGGACCGGGCGACCTCGGACCGGGCGGACTCGGACCGGGCGACCTCGGACCGGGCGGCCTCGGACCGGGCGGACTCGGACCGCGCGGACTCGATCCGGTCGGCGTCCACCTGGGGCGTGAACTTGGTCGCGCCGAAGTAGCCGGCGGCGTCGACCTGGGCGGGGCCGGGCGGCGGGGCGGTCAGCATGTCGGCCAGGCGGCCGGCTCCGGTGCGTACGTGGGCCAGCAGCTCGGCCACGGTCCACGGCGGGCAGCGGGTCGGGCGGTCGAGGTCCGCCGCGTCGAGGGTCCGCAGCACCGCGCCGAGGCGGTCGCATTCGTCGTGGAACGCCTGCCGCACGACGATCATCAGGTCACCCCTGGTGCCGGGGCACCAGACGATGCACGGCGGTGAGCACCAGCGCCATCACCGCTGCCATGGAGCCGACGATGCCGGCCGCACTGCCCGCGTAGCCGACGAACAGCGGACGACGCCACAGGTCCATCGGTGGGGTGGTCCGCAGACCCACCAGCCACCACAGGGCCAGCACGCAGCCGGCGATCGCCAGCAGGCCGCCCGCCCCCAGCAGCAGGGCGGTGAGCCGGTGCGCGTCCCCGGCGGCCACCTTCGCCTGTTCGCGCTGGGTGACCAGCAGCAGCAGACCGGCCAGCGCGGCCCAGATCCCCACCACCAGGAACGCGGCGACCGCGTCGCTGGGGCGGTGCCAACCCGCCGACAGGGTCGCCACCCCGGCGATCGCGGCGTAGCCGGCGCCGATCACGGCCGCCGGGGCCCGGACCTTCGGTGGCAGCACGAGCACCAGGGCCACCGCCACCGACGCGGCGACCGTGGTGTGTCCGCTGGGCAGGCTGTTGCCGACGTACGCCCGCTCCAGGTCGATGCCGTAGTCGGGACGGCTCAGCCCGTACTTGAGCAGTTGAGTGGTGACGTTGGCACCCGCGATCAGCAGGGTGGCCGCGACGGCGAGGGCGACCCGGCCCCGGATCAGCGCGATGAATCCGATCATCACGGTGACCGCCAGCAGCGACACCACGGACATGGCGTTGAGGATCCGGTCGACCGGTTCCTCGATGTGGTCGCGACCGATCCGGTTACCGGTCAGCGCCACCGTGTCGATCCACTGACCGACCTCGGTGTGCAAGGCGAACTGCCAGACGGCGATGAACGCCGCCGTCTGGACCAGGGCCAGCACGACCAGCCAGACCGCAGTACCACCCCTGGGCGTCACACGCACCCGCACAACTTAGCGGCACGCCCCCACCGGTCGACCGGTGGCCCGCCGGTGGCGCGGGGATAGGTTGGGTCCAGGTGAAGGAGGGGACGTGACCGATACGTCGGAGCGGGACGCCGCCGAGGTCGGGCGGCCCGAGTCACTGGCCGACCTGCTCGGCGGGCGTCGGGGTGCCGTCGACGCGACCGTGCCGCCGGTGGCGTTCGCGGTGGGCTGGCTGGTGGCCGGCCGGTCGGTCACGGTCGGCGTGGTGGCGGCCCTGGTCGCCGGGACGGTGGTGGCCGGCTGGCGGCTGCGTCGCGGCGACCGGCCCCGGTCGGTGCTGCTCGGGCTGCTCGCGGTCTGCGTCGCCGCGCTGGTCGTGGTGCGTACCGGGCGCGCCGAGGACTTCTTCCTCGTACAGCTGCTGGCCAACGCCGCCAGCGCGCTGGCGTGGGCGGTCAGCATCATCGTGCGGTGGCCGCTGCTCGGGGTGGTCGTCGGCACCGTGCTGGGGCAGCGCGGACGCTGGCGACGTGATCCGGCGCTGCTGCGGGCGTACGGCCGGGCCAGCTGGGTGTGGACGGCGACCTACCTGCTGCGGCTGGCGGTGTTCGTACCGCTGTATCTCGGCGGTCACGTGCTCGCTCTGACCGCCGCCCGGGTGGCGCTGACCTGGCCGCTGGTCGCGGCGGCGTTGGCGGTCAGCTGGGCCGTGGTCCGCCGGTCGCTGCCGGCCGGACACCCGGGGCTGCGGCACCCGGTGACCCCGGGAGCCGGGCCGGTCGTGACGGCCGGTGACGACGCCGGCCCGGAACCCGGCCGGCCGGGGCCGGGACAATAAGGGAGAGGCCGCCACGGGGGGAGCGGCCTCTCCGGTGATGTACGTTACTCCGTCCCGGGCCGGGTTGTGATCCCGGGGCGGTCACTTTTTTTCGCGATGTGCGCAGCGTGCCCGACGAGTCGGGCTGGTGGGGTGGGCCGACCGCTCCGCTGCGTCGGCCAGAGGGCCGACCCACCCCGGCCTGACCGTGGGTGTCAGGCCGTCAGCCGGACCTGCCTCTACCCCCGAGGCCCGGCCGGCGCCTCCGGGTGGGTCACCGCCCACCCGGAGGAGTTCGTTCAGCCGTTGGGGAACAACTTCCCGTAGTCGGCGTAGGCCATGGCGACGTCCGCCTGGGCCCAGAAGCGGTGGTAACGGAACTCGGGCTCCGGCCCACCGTCGAGGTACGCCTGCACCTTCGGCCACGCCGGGTCGTTCTTGTAGAACGACCGGATGTCGACGAAGCTCTTGCCCGCAGCGATCTGGTCGCCGTTGGGCATCCGGCCGGTCCAGCCCGGCGGGATGTACAGGCCCTGCCCGGTGGAGGCGTCGTAGACGTCGTCGAAGCGCCGGTAGTCGCCACGCTTCTCCACCGTCGAGACGCCCTGGGCGTCGCTGTGCGAGTGCAGCGCGTCCAGCAGCCCCTTGGCGGTGTTCTTCGCCGCCGTGTCGCCCGACTTCGCCGCGTACGCGATGAGGGTGCGGGCGTAGGCGGCGGCGACGCCGACGTCCTGGCCCTTGACCGTCACCTCGACGTGCAGGTTGTTGTTCGGCTGCGGGTTGCTCGGGTTCCAGTTGGCGGGCTGGCCGGTCCACTTCAGGTCCGACGGGATGGACCAGTTCTCGCCCAACGTGGTGTTGGCGATGGCCCACGGCACCCACTTGTCCAGCAGCGCCTTGGCCCGGGCGTTGCCGCTGACCAGGTACAGCTCGGCGATGCGCTGCATCGACCAGGCCTGCATGCCGAACCACTGGTTCGACGGCGGGTCGTTGTAGACCGGGTCCTCGTCGTAGAACATGCCGTAGAAGGTGGCCGTGCCGGCCGGCGGCTGGCCGTAGTGCCCGCCCCAGCTGTTGGTCGCGCCACCGGCGATGCCGCCCTCGGCCGACTGCAACCAGGTGTAGAGCTCCAACTGCCGGTTGAGGCTGTTGGTCCAGTCCGCCGCCGCGGTCGGCGAGCGCGGCTTGAGCTCGTCGACGTTGGTCAGCGCCCAGGCCGCGAACGGGTTCTGGTAGCCGAAGTGGCTGTGGCTGGAGCCGATCCGCCAGGACCAGTTCTGGCTGGTCTCGGTCGCGCCGCCCCAGGCGTAGTACCAGGACAGCAGGTAGTGCGCGGACTCGCGGTTGTTGCCGGCCGGGCAGGCGGTGGCACCGACACAGTTGCCGACCCGCTTGAAGTACTTGTCGAACAGGGCGTACCGCAGGTAGTCACCCATCCGGGCGGCCTTGGTCACGGTGGCCGACACGTCGGCCGCCTTGCCCTGCTCCTTGGCCCAGGTCAGCGCCCAGTACGCGGCCTGCACGGCGCGGGCGTCGGCGTCCGGGGCATTGGTGTACTTCCACTGCCGGGCGGGGGCCTGCGACTCCTTGATGAACAGGTCGAGGTAGCCGTACTGGCCGCCGTGGCGGAAGGTGTCGCAGGACGGGTGCGGCACGGTCTCCCACACCGACTCCTGGGTGCCCCGCTGGAAGGTGTTGATGTACGCCGGCCGGGTGGTGCCGTCGCCGCAGCGGCCGAAGCCGTAGACGTTGTCCACGTCCAGCAGCCAGTGCATGCCGTAGATCGAGCCGGTGTTGTAGGTCGACTGCAGTTCCGAGCGCAGCGGGTCCCGGCCCACCGGCACGTTGGAGTCCAACTGCGACGGGTACTGGTTGGGCAGGTCGTGCTCGGCGGCGTAGGTGGCGTCACCGGCGGAACCGGCGGTCGGCTGGTCGGCGGTGGACGGGATGATGTACCGCTCCATCACCGTCCAGGCGTTGTTGAACGGAGTCCAGTTCTGGGTCACCCGACCGTAGTAGGCCTCCAGCCACAGCCAGAAGCTGAACGCCTCGGAGGTGGTCTGGTGGCCGTGGTCCGGCGCCTCGACGATGAGCGTCTCGATGGAGTGGTACGGCACGCCCTCCGGGCTGAAGTAGCCCGAGTTCTTGATCTTGTTGTACTGGGTGAGGAACCGCTGCACGTACTCCCCGTCACCGCCGGGCACGTCGTTGTCGATCTCGGTGACGGTGACGGTCGCCGGCGTGTGACCGGTGGCCGAGGCGGTGATGGTGGCGGTGCCCCCGACCGTGTCGGCGTCCTCGGCCGCCCGGACGGTCACGGTGACGCCGTTGCTCCAGTTCGACGTGGTCAGCGTCGTCGAGGTCGGCGAGACGGTGATGTCCGTGTCGCCGGTGCGCGCCAGGCTCACCGCGACGTTCGAGGTGGGCGCCCGGCTCAACCTGAGGTTGAACGTCGAGCTGCCGCCCTCGGGCACGGTCAGCGCGGTCGGCGTGGCGACCAGCGCCGGTGAGGTGGAGGCGGCGACGGTGAACGACCGTTCGGCGATGGCCGACAGGCCGTTGCTGTCGTACGCCCGGGCCTGCACGGTGTAGTCACCGGCCGGCAGCGCCTGCAGGGTGTAGGAGTACGGGGCGGTGGTGTCGGTGTTGACCAGCAGACCGTTGCGGTAGAACTCAACCCGGCTGATCGTTCCGGACGGGGAGCTGGCGGTGGCGGTCAGCGGCACGTCGGCGGGGGCCGTGAACGGGCCGGCGGGGACCGAGAGGCTCACCGTCGGGGGTTGCTGCTGGGTGCCGCCGCAGGTGACCCCGTTGACCGAGAACGAGGTCGGCTTCGGGTTGCTGCCGGAGTACGAGCCGTTGAAGCCGATGGTGGTGCTGGCGCCGGCGGCGAGGTTGCCGTTGTACGACTCGTTGACGGCGGTGACCTCGTTGCCGCTCTGGCTCCACCGGGCCGACCAGCCCTGGGTGACCCGCTGGTTGCCGGGGAAGGCGAACCGCAGGGTCCAGCCGTTGATGGCGTCGCCGGTGTTTCGGATGGTGACGCTGGCGGTGAAGCCGTTGCTCCAGTCGTTGGTCGTATAGACCACGTCACAGGCCGGGGCGGCCTGTGCGGCGGCGGCGGGCACGGTGGCCCCACCGATCGCCAGCGCCGCGGCGGCAAGCCACGCCAGGCGCCGACGTCTAGCCAGGTTTCTCATCTGCGCGGTGTCTCCTCGGACCAGGCCGGTGGCGGTGCCGCCCCGGCGATGACGCCTCGTGGACGCCGGGTCCGCCGAGGTGCCAGTGGATGGTGGTCGCTGCGGCCCGGTCGGGCCGGCGCAGCGGGGCGCAGTGGAGGACGGCTGCTGTTCCCGCTGCTGGCAGGACGCCGTACCGGACACGCCGGAAGCCCTCGGCGACCCGCGCTCACGCGTACCTTGGCTCCGCGCGGTCGATCGACAGTGTGCCATGGAAGCGCTCCCAACACCAGCTAGGAAACTTCCGGAAACACTGAGTTGTTTCGATCTCGTTTTGGGGCTTTCACAAAGCCGTGACGGGCGTTACAGTCGCAGCAACGTCGATGGGAGCGCTTCCATCGACAGAGTTCCACCCGGAATATCGCCCGGTGTCGTGCCCACGGCTCCGGGGAACAGACCACAGGCCGACGGCGGGCCAGCCCGGACACCGCCGTCAGCCGTCACCCCACCACAGTGGAGGGAGGTGGATCCTCAAGCCACTCGCGTGGCCCGGCTCCCGCGCGACACGCACTACTGGGACGCCAATCCGAATGTGCGTGTACCGCAACACGGTGGGGACGGGGGTTGCCCTCCCCCGTCCCCACACTAAACCCCCGTTCACGATGGGAAAAGAGGCCGACGGGTCAGACGCGCACCACCCGCGCGCCCCGCACGGCAGTCGACCCGCCCGCCGACCGCCATCCGCGACGCCCCGCCGACCGCCCGGGCGCGCACCGCCCGGTCCGCCCGCGGAACTCGGCGCACCCGGTCCCGCCGCACCCGATGCCCGACCGGCACCGCGCCTTCCCCACCCCACGTCACTCCCGCCACCGAGGCTGTCCGCCCCACCCCCCGCGACGACTCGGACCCGGCGGGGACCGCCCACCCCTTACCCTTTGTTGGGAGCGCTCCCGGGCTCAGGCGGTCATCCCCATCCACGAGGAGAACCCATGTCGATACTCACCAGGCGGCACCTGCTGCGCCGCGCGGCGCTCTCGGCCGCCGCCACCCCGGTCAGCGCCGTTCTCGGCACCACCGCCGTCGCGGCCACGGCCACCGGCCTCGCCGCCTGCCAGCCCGGCGATCCGGGAGAGCACCCGGCCACGGCGTCGGACCCGGCCGCTCGACTGTCCTTCCCGCCCGACTTCGGCTGGGGCGCCGCGACCTCGGCGTACCAGATCGAGGGCGCCACCAAGGAGGACGGCCGGGGCGAATCGGTCTGGGACACGTTCAGCCGCGCACCCGGCCGCACCCGCAACGGCGACACCGGCGACGTCGCGGCGGATCACTACCAACGTTATGCCGAAGACCTCGATCTGATGCGTGACCTGGGGCTGCGCAGCTACCGGTTCTCCATCTCCTGGCCGCGCATCCAGCCCGACGGAACCGGCGCCGCCAACCAACGCGGCCTCGACTTCTACCGCCGCCTCGTCGACGGCCTGCACGAGCGCGGCATCGCCCCGATGGCCACGCTGTTCCACTGGGACCTGCCGCAGACGTTGCAGGACGCCGGTGGCTGGGAGTCCCGCGACGTCGCCCACCGCTTCGCCGACTACGCCGCCATCGTCTTCGACGCCCTGGGTGACCGGGTGCCGGTCTGGCTGACCATCAACGAGCCGAAGACGGTGGTGCAGAACGGCTACCTCTCCGGCCACCACGCCCCCGGCCGGCGGGACCCCGACGCGGCGTACCTGGTCGCGCACCACCTGCAACTCGCCCACGGCCTCGCCGTCGGCGCCCTACGCGCCACCGGCGACACCGGCCGGATCGGCCCCGCCTTCAACCTGCACCCCTGCTACCCGGCCGACGACTCCCCCGCCGCCGCCGAGGCCACCCGACTCTACGACGGCTACGAGAACCGCCTCTACCTCGACTCCGCGTTGACGGGCAGCTACCCGGCGGACGTCCTGGCCGACCTCGGCCCCGACAGTCGGATGGTCCGCGGCATCCGCGACGGCGACCTGGAGATCATCTCCAGCCCGGTCGACCTGCTCGCCGTGCAGTACTACACCCCGATCTACGTCACCGCGTCCGGCGGCACCGTCCGCCGCTGGCCCACCTCCGAGGCGGAGTGGCAGCAGATCTACCCGGACGGGATGTACGACATCCTGACCCGGGTCACCCGCGACTACGGGCCCATCCCGCTCACCGTCACCGAGAACGGCCTGCCCACTCCCGACGAGCTCAGCGCCGAGGGGACCGTCGAGGACCACGGCCGGGTCACGTTCCTGCGCGACCACCTGGCCGCCGCCCACCGGGCCATCGCCGACGGGGTGCCGCTGGAGAGCTTCCACGTCTGGTCCCTGCTCGACAACTTCGAATGGGCCGAGGGCTACGAACAGCGCTGGGGCCTGATCTACGTCGACTACCCGACCCAGCGCCGGGTGTTCAAGCGCAGCGCCCACTGGTACCGCCAGGTCATCTCGGACAACGCGGTCTGACGGCCACCTCGGCGGCGGCCCGACCCCGGGCCGCCGCCGAGGCCGTAGGATCCCCGCATGCGTGACCGCAACCGCCTGGGCCGGCCGTTCTGGACCTTCTGGAGCGCCGCCGCGCTGGCCAACCTCGGCGACGGCATCCGGGTGGCCGCCTTCCCGCTGCTGGCCGCCGCGCTCACCGACGACCCGCTGGCGGTCGGTGCCGTCGCCGCCGCCCAGTTCCTGCCGTGGCTCGTCTCCGGCCTGCTCGCCGGCGCCCTCGCCGACCGCCGCAGCGCCCGGACGCTGCTCGCCGCCGCCGACACCGGCCGCGTCGTCGTCCTGGCCGCGCTGGCCGCCGCGGTCGCCCTCGGATCGGCCACCATCAGCCTCGTCGTCGCCGCCGCCTTCCTGCTCGGCGTCGGCGAGACCATCCGGGACACCGCCGCCCAGACCGCCGTTCCCAGGCTCGTGCCCGACGCCCAACTGGAGAAGGCCAACGGTCGGCTCGTGGCCGGCGAGATCGTCGGCAACGAGTTCGTCGGACCACCGGTCGGTGCGCTGCTGTTCGTCCTCGGCGCCGCCATCCCGTTCGCCGTCAACGGCGCCGCCCTGGCACTGGCGGTGATGCTCGTACTCTCGCTGCCCCTGACCCTGGCCCACCGCGCCACCGCGTCCAGCGGCGACGAGACGCCGGGCACCGACCGTGGCGGGATCCTGGCCGGCCTGCGCTGGCTGGTCCGGCAGCCGATGCTGCGCACGTTGGTGCTCGTCACCGCCGCCGTGGCCGCCGCCGACACCGCCTGGTTCGCGATCTTCGTGCTCTACGCCCGGGACGCCCTCGGCCTCGGCGCGTTCGGCTTCGGCCTGCTGCTGGCCACCGGCGCGGCCGGCGGCCTGATCGGTTCGTTCACCGCCGACCGCCTGGTCGCCCGATTCCACCACCGGACCGTGCTTACCTGGTCGATGGCCGTCACCGCCGGCGTACCGGTCCTGCTGGCCGTGGTCGGGCACCGCGCCGTCGCGGTGGTCGTGGTGGTCACCACCAGCGCGGCGTTCGCCGTGCTCAACGTCGCCGCGCTGTCCGTACGCCAGCGGCTCGTGCCCGGCGGGCTGCTCGGCCGGGTCATCGCCGCCTCCCGCCTGGTCACCTACGGCTGCACGGCCGCGGGCGCGCTGGTCGGTGGTGCGCTGGCGGCCCGCGCGGGCATCGAGGCACCGTTCGTGTTCAGCGGCGTCGTCGCCGTCACCGCCACGGTGGCCTGGTGGGCCGCATCCCGCGGCGCGCCCGGCCCCCTCGGGCCGGGCACGTCAGCGCGGTAGCGCCTGCTGAAGCTCGGCGCGCAGCGCCGGGGTGAGCATCTCCCCCGCCTGCTTGGCCAGTCGGGCCATCTCGTAGCCCACCACGCCGATGTCGGCGTCCGCCGCCGCCAGGGTGGCCAGGATCGAGCCGTCGCGTACCTGCATCACCAGGAAGTAGCCGCGGCCCATCTCGACCACGGTCTGCTTGACCACGTCGCCGTCGAACATCTGGGCGGCACCGGCGGTGATGCTCATCAGACCCGAGGTCACCGCGGCGAGCTTGTCGGCGTGGTCACGCGGCAGATGGTCGGATATCGCCACCAGCAGCCCGTCGGAGGAGACCACCACGGCGTGCGCCACCCCGGGCACCCGCTCCGCGAACGCGCTGACCAGCCAGCTCAGGTCGCGAGCTTCCTGCGACAACGTCGTCACTACCGTCCTCCTTCATTCCACGCCCCGGGCGGCGGCACGGGTATCTCGGTGGTCTCCTCAGCCTCTGCCCGCCGTACACCGCTGTACAACCTGGACAACATTCCGCCGACGGCATCCGGGTCCGGCTCGTGCCGGGCCACCGGCTGCTGCTCCGGACGGGCCGGCTGGGTCACCGCACTGAGCTGCGCCATGGGCACCCGAACCGGTAGACCGCGCTCGTTCGTGCCGGCGGTCACCGGCACGGCCGGCGGTGCCGGTGCGCCGGCGCCGACCGCCGGCACCACCGACGAGGGCCCCTCCCGCGACCACCAGCCGCCACCACCGGTCGCCGGCGCCGGGGCGAGCACGTCCTCCGCTCGTACCGGCACCGGGTGGGCCTGACGCGGCACCGTGGTGGGACGCCGCCCGGCCACCGGCAGGTCCACCGGTCCGGGATTGGCCGGTGGTACCGGCCGGGGCGTCGCGGCGGGCAGCCCGCGCGGCGACGGTGGGGGGTCGAGGCTCGGCGCCGGGGCCGGGGCCAGCAACGGATGCGGCAGCCGTACCCGGGCCACCAGCCCACCGGCGCCGCCGTGCAGCCGCACCTCGATGCCGTGCCGGGCGGCGAGGTGACTGACCACGAACAAGCCCATCCGCTCGACCGCCGCCACGTCCGCGGCCGGCGGCGTGGCCAGCACCGCGTTCGCCTCGGCCAGCGCCGAGGCGCTCATGCCCAGCCCCTGGTCGGCGATCTCGATCACCGCGCCGGGCCCCTCCACCCGAGCCATCACCTGCACGATGGTGTCCGGCCGGGAGAAGGCGGTGGCGTTCTCCAGCAACTCGGCCAGCAGGTGCACCAGCTCACCCACCGCGTGCCCGACGACGTGCAGGTCCGCCACGGCCTCGTGCCGCACCCGCTGGTACTGCTCGATCTCGGCGCTGGCCGCCAGCAGCACCGCGCTCAGCCCGATCGGCCGGTTCCACCGGCGGGTCGACTCGGTTCCGGCCAGCACCAGCAGGCTCTCGTCGTTACGGCGCATCCTGGCGGCCAGGTGGTCCAGCTTGAACAGGTTCTCCAACTGCTCGGGGTCGCCCTCCTCACGCTCCAGGTCGTCGAGCAGCTCCAACTGCCGCTCCACCAGCACCTGGCTGCGTCGGGCGAGGTTGACGAACATCGCGTTGACGTTGCGCCGCATGTTCGCCTGCTCCACCGCCACCCCGACGGCGCTGCGGTGCACCGCGACGAACGCCTCGGCCAGCTCACCGATCTCGTCCAGTGAACGCACGACCGCCGGTGAAACGTCGATCGGCGGCACGCCACCGGAGACCGACCGCAGTCGGGCCAGCGCCTCGGGCAGCTCGATCTGGGCGATCCGCAGCGCCTGCGAGCGCAGCAGCCGGATCGACCGGGCCAACGACCGACCGATCAGGAACGAGATCAGCACGGCCACCATGAGAACCGTGATGATCACGCCGACCACCAGCAGCGTCTCGCGCAGCTGGGTCTCACTCGCGTTGTCGGCCTGACGTGCCGAGGCGGCCAGCACCTCCGCCTCGTAACGCTGCAACAGCTCGTGACGCGCCTCGCTGGCCTCCCAGAACTGCTCCGCGTCCGGCACCTCCGTCCCGGACGTGCCCTGCGCCAGCGCCTGCTCCTCCATCCGGGCCGCGGCGACGAACGCCGGGTCCAGGCTCATCTCGTCATAGCGGGCCACCTGCGCGTTCGTCGCCGCGATGCGGAACGCGCCGAGGGCCGTCAGCTGCCGCGCCCGCAGGTCGGGTAGCTGGGCCGCGTCGTCGGTGTCGTAGCTGCCGGCCCGGGCCGCCGAGTACAGCTCCGCCCGCACCCGCGAGGAGAGCTCCTTGGCCCGGGCGAACTGCACGTACCGCAGCACCGCCTCGGACAGCTCCGGCCGTTCGGCACCCGGCGAAGGCTGGGCGAGCAGGTTCAGCAACGCGTCGACCGCACGGTGGTAGTTGCCGAGGATGGTGTCGTCGCTGAGCAGCACGGTGGTCATCGTGTTGCGGATGTAGTCGATCTGCTGGTACGCCTGGGAGGCCACCACGTAGACGTCCCGCCACGAGGCGTCCGACTCGGCCAGCGGTTCGGCCGCCGCGCGCAACTCCGCCGCGGCCCGGTCGGAGGCGTCCCGGTAGGGCTGCAACACGGCCAGCCGCTCCTCGCTCTCCTCCTCGTCGGCGGCGTTACGCAGGGCGGGCAGCTCGCCGGCGGTCCGGTCGCGCTCCTCCTGCAGGCGGTGGGCCAGCGCGGTGATCTCGCGGCCGATGGCGACCTGGGCGGCGAAGTCGCTCAGGGTGTCGGCCCGGCTGACCAGGCTCTGGGTCTGCACCCCCGCCAGGACCAGGAAGGCGACGGAGGGAATGACGAGCACCGTGGCCAGCTTGGTGCGCATCCGCCAGTCCTGCAGGCGCAGGGGGGAGCGGCGCCGGTGGGGTACCACCCGGACGTCGAACCGGCGCCGGCGGTGCTGCGACACCCCGCGCGCCTGCTCCGGTCCTACACCCACCCGCTCCTCCTCCCCCACGCGTCCACCGCGGTCCGGGGAGCGCCGTCCATCCAACCAGGCCCCGGAGCAGTGTCAACGTCCTGCCCTTATGAATGGTTCAGGAAGAGTACTGCTGGCCGCCAGCCTATGCCGAGGCCGCCGAGGCTTGATCATCCGTCCGGCCGATGTCGGCCACCACGACGGCGTCGGCGATCCGGCCGGTGGCCACCAATGCCGCGCCGGTCGCCCCGATCTCCGGGTGCCGCCCGAAACGAACCGGTCGGGGGGCCAGCACCGCCGCGAACGCCTGCCGCCACCAGGCTGAGGCCGCCATCGCGCCGCCGCCGAGAACCACCTCCACCGACCGGCCGACCGTGGACTCCAGCACCACCAGGTCGTCGACGACCTGCTCGCACACCCCGTACATGAGTCCGGCCAGTATCTCCACGGCGGTGGTGCCGAAGCCCAACCCGCGCAGCTCCCCCTGCCCGGCCGGCAGGCGGCCCGGCGGGCGGTCGCCGCCGAAGCGGACGTTGGCCGGTCGGCCACCGTCGGGCGGCAGCACCGCCAGCGCCTGCTCCAGGGCCGGGCCGGTCGGCAGCCGCAGTTCCCGGTCGGCCCAGGCGAACAGGTTCCCACCGGATGAGTACGCGGCACCGGTCACCACGTGGTCGTGGTCGACGCGGTAGCGCCACAGCCGGTGCGGCAGGACGGTCAGCTCCGAGTTCGTCGACATCCGCTGCAGCAGCCGCACCGCCGAGGACGTGCCGACGGTCACCGCCGCCCGGGTGGGGTCGACACAGCCGGAGCCGACGTTGGAGGCCGCGCCGTCACCGAGCGGTGGCGTCCACTGCGCGCGGGCCAGGGCCGGCCACCGTCGGGCGTAGTCGGCGCGCAGCCGACCGCGCCAGTCCCGTGGGGCCAGTTCGGGAAGGTCCCGACCGTCGCTGCCGGCCAGGGCGCACGCCTCCGGGTCCCAGTCCAGGGTGTGCAGGTCCAGCAGGCCGGTGCCGGACGCCTGCGACATCGACATCGGCGCATCGGCGAGCAGCCGGCCGAGCACGTACTCGATCAGGCCGGTGAAACGCGGCGGCCGGGCACCGGCGCGGGCCCGCAGCCAGGGCAACCGCACCGACCAGTAGCAGCGATGCCACCAGGTGCCGGTGCGCTGGTGGAAGGCGTCGGGGTCGGCCGGGCCGGTGGCCGTGGCGGGCGGCTCGGGCCGGGTGTCCAGCCAGGTGAGGACCGGGCCGAGCGGGTCACCGTCGGCGCCCAGCGGCACCACCGAGTGCCACTGGCCACTGATCGCCACCAACTGCACCCCGTCCAGCCGGCCCTGCCCGTGCAGCTCGTCCAGGCACTCGATCAGGCAGGCGAGGTAGTGGTGGGCGTCGAGGGTGCCGGCACCCTCGTCGTCGACGCCGAGCACGATGCGGCGACGGGCCAGCGCCCCCGGCAGCGGTTGGGCATCGCCGTCCAGCACGAGCCCACGCACCGACGAGGTGCCCAGGTCCAGCGCGAGAATCTTCATCGCGGGTCAACGTACCCGCTGAGCCCAGCGCCGCAGCGTCACCGCGCACCGGGTCCGCCGATCGGCTTCCGCATCGACCGTCGGACGCGTAGGGTGATCGCATGCTCGCGCGACTGACCTGCTGGTGGCCCGCCGACCCGGCGGCCCTCCCCCGCGCGTAGCTCCACCCCACGCGGCCGCCCGACGAGGCGGCCGCCGGTCACGTCCCGGCTCCCGGGCCGCCCCCGACGGCGGCACCCGGCCCGAGGAGAACCGTGCAACCGCTGACCGAACTGCTCGCCGCGCTCGCCGCCGGCACCGACCCCGGCCCGTTCGCCCTGCTCCGCCGCGACGGCGCCGACCACCTCGACCTGTTCACCGGCACGGTGTCGACCGTCGACCGGCTCGCCGACATTCCGCTGCCCGCCACCGAGCCCGGCCCGGTGACCCTGGCCCTGGTGCCGTACCGGCAGGTCGTCGAGCGGGGCTTCGCCTGTGTCGACGACGAAGTGCCGCTGGAGTGCTTACGGATCGACCGCCGCCACCGGCTGCCACTGGCCGGCGTGCTGGAGGCCCTGCCGTCCGCTCCGGTACGCACCACCGGCGCCGCCTTCGACATCGGCGACGACGAGTACGCCGCCACCGTGGCCCGGGTGCTGACCGACGAGATCGGCAACGGTGAGGGGGCCAACTTCGTCATCCACCGCACCCTGCGCGCCCAGGTGCAGGGCGCCCCGCTGACCGCCGCGCTGGCCGCGCTGCGCTCGCTGTTGACCCGGGAGCGGGGGGCGTACTGGACGTTCGTGGTGCACACCGGGGCGCGCACCCTGGTCGGCGCCAGCCCGGAGCGGCACGTCAGCGTCGACGACGGCCTGGTGATGATGAACCCGATCAGCGGCACCTTCCGGCACACCGGTGCCACCGCCGACCGCGCCGCCCTGCTGCGCTTCCTCGCCGACACCAAGGAGACCGAGGAGCTGTACATGGTCCTCGACGAGGAGCTGAAGATGATGGCCACCGTCGCCGAGCGGGGTGGCCAGGTGGTCGGGCCGTACCTGAAGGAGATGTCGCACCTGGCGCACACCGAGTACCTGCTGGCCGGACGGGGGTCCAAGGACGTACGCGAGGTGCTGCGGGAGACCATGTTCGCGCCGACCGTGACCGGCAGCCCGATGGAGAACGCCTGTCGGGTGATCGCCCGGCACGAACGCACCGGACGTCGCTACTACTCCGGGGTGCTGGCCCTGCTCGGTCACGACGAGTCCGGCCGGCAGACCCTCGACGCGCCGATCCTGATCCGTACCGCCGAGATCTCCCCTGCCGGAGAGCTTCGGGTACCGGTCGGCGCGACGTTGGTCCGCCACTCCACCCCGGCCGCGGAGGTCGCGGAGACCCACGCGAAGGCGGCCGGTGTGCTGGCCGCACTGGGTCTCGGGCCGCAGGCACCGGCCGGGCCGCACCCGGCGCGGCGGCTGGCCGACGATCCGCAGGTACGCGCCGCCCTCGCCGCCCGCAACGCCCCGCTGGCCCGGTTCTGGCTTGACCAGCGGCCGTCGGGTGCCCTGGCGCTGCCGGCGCTGACCGGCCGTCGGGCCCTCATCGTCGACGGCGAGGACACGTTCACCGGGATGCTGGCCCACCAGTTGGGCGCGCTCGGGCTGTCGGTCACCGTCCGGCCCTGGCACGCCGAGCTGCCGGTGCGGGCGTACGACCTGGTGGTGGTCGGCCCGGGCCCGGGTGACCCGACCGCGGACACGGAGAAGATGACCAGGCTGCGGGCCCTGCTCACCGAGCTGCTGGACACCGGGCAGCCGACGCTCGCCGTCTGCCTCGGCCACCAGCTCCTCGCCGGCCTGCTCGGTCTGCCGGTGCACCGCCGGGACGCGCCCTACCAGGGCCTGCAGCGCACGGTCACCCTCTTCGACACGCCCCGCCGGGTCGGCTTCTATTCGACCTTCACCGCCCACGCCGGCACCGACCGCCGCGACGGCCCGTACGGGACGGTCGAGCTGGCCCGCGACGAGGCCGACGGCGCGGTG
Organism: Micromonospora aridisoli; assembly: GCF_056150025.1. Classification (NCBI taxonomy): domain Bacteria; kingdom Bacillati; phylum Actinomycetota; class Actinomycetes; order Micromonosporales; family Micromonosporaceae; genus Micromonospora; species Micromonospora aridisoli. The sequence goes on from NZ_JAXCFK010000011.1 coordinate 43,381, forward strand.
CACGCGCTGCGTGGGCGCAGCTTCGCCGGGGTGCAGTTCCACCCCGAGTCGGTGCTGAGCCCGGACGGGGTGGCGGTGCTGACCGACCTGCTGCGCGACCTGCTGCCGGCACCGGCCGGTGAGTTGTCCCCGGCGGTTCAGGCATAGCCGCTCCGATCCGGGGTAGCGCTGTGGACGGCCGGCGGTCCGGGCGGGTCTGAGAGCCCCCGCCCGGACCGCCGGTTCCGTCGCTCGTCGGCTCAGCCGGCCAGGCCCTGCTTGAGCGCGGCACCGATCTGCACCGCCCGCTTGGCGGTCAACGCGGTGGCCCCCAACGCCACGTGGTCGGGTGCGGTCTCGCCGTTGTTGCTGGTGTGCGAGGCGCCGTACGGGTTGCCGGCGGTGAACTGGCTCGGTTCCGTGTACCCGGGGGTGACCACGATCCCGCCCCAGTGGTAGAAGACGTGGAACAGCGACAGCAGGGTCGACTCCTGCCCGCCGTGCTCGGTGGCGGTGGAGGTGAAGCCGGAGTAGACCTTGTTCGCCAGCGCCCCCTGCGCCCACAGCGGACCACTGGTGTCGATGAACTGCTTGAGCTGGGCGGCGACCAGGCCGTAGCGGGTCGGCGAGCCGAAGATCACCACATCGGCCCAGCTGAGATCGTCCAGCTGCGCCTCCTCCACGTCTTGGGTCTCCAGCCGGTGCGCCTCCCATCCCGAGTTGGAGCGGATGGCCTCCTCCGGCGCCAGCTCACGTACCTTGCGCAGCCGCACCTCCGCACCCGCCTCGCCGGCGGCCTCGCTGGCCGCCAGCGCCATCTGGTACGTGATGCCGGTCGCGCTGTAGTAGATCACCGCAACCTTGACCTGTGCCGCCATCGCGTGTCCTTCCTTCTCGGGGTCAGCTCCGGCGACTACCCGATGCTTGCCTCGACAAACATCGGGAGGTGTCCACCGGTCGGCGGACAGCGCGGTTCCGTCCACCGGTCGTCCCGCCTCCACACCGGCGGGCCGACGATCGGAACATGACCGACACCCCCGCCATCCGCGTCCGCGGACTGCGCAAGACGTACGGCGACACCGTCGCCGTCGCCGGCCTCGACCTTGACGTCGCGGCCGGTGAGGTGGTGGCCCTGCTCGGCCCCAACGGGGCGGGCAAGACCACCACGATCGAGATCCTGGAGGGCCATCGTGGCCGCGACGACGGTGAGGTGAGCGTGCTGGGGCACGATCCCTCCCACGTCGACCTCGACTGGCGCGCTCGCATCGGCATCGTCACCCAGGACGGCGGCGACCTGACCGAGTTGACCGTCCGAGAGGCGGTGCACCACTTCGCCCGCTACTACCCCCGGCCCCGCGACCCGGACCAGGTCATCGAGCTGGTCGGCCTCACCGCGAAGGCCGCCGCCCGGGTCCGTACTCTCTCCGGCGGCCAACGCCGTCGCCTCGACGTCGCCCTCGGCATCGTTGGCCGCCCCGAGCTGCTCTTCCTCGACGAGCCGACGACCGGCTTCGACCCGCGGGCCCGCCGGCGGTTCTGGGACCTGATCCGGCGGCTGGCCGACGACGAGGCCTGCACGATCCTGCTGACCACGCACTACCTGCAGGAGGCCGAGGCGCTGGCCGACCGGGTGGCCGTCATCACCGGCGGACGGATCGTCGCCGACGCCACCCCGGCCGCCCTCGGCGGGCGGGCCACCGCACGCACCGTCGTGCGGTGGGCCGACGGCCGGCAGGAGACCGACGACCCGGCGGCGCTCATCACGACGCTGACCCACCGGTACGGCGGCACCGTGCCGGGACTGACCGTCAGCCGTCCGAGCCTGGAGGACGTCTACCTCGACCTGATCGGAGACGCGTCATGACCAGCACCGTCCTGCGCGGCACGCCGCGCCGCCCGTCGCCGGTCCGGCTCGGGCTGCACCGCGCGACGGTCGAGCTGAAGGGCTTCTTCCGCGAACGCGACGCCGTGGCGTTCACGTTCGCCATGCCGGCCGTCATCCTCGCGCTGCTGGGCTCGATCTTCGACGGCGTCTACCCCGGCAGCGACGTGACCTCCGCCCAGTACCTGGCACCCAGCATGATCGCCGCCGGGGTCGCCTCGACGACCTTCATCAACCTGGGCACCGGCATCGCCGCCGACCGCGACGACGGCACCCTGCGCCGGCTGCGCGGCGCGCCGATGCCACCGTCGGCGTACTTCATCGGCAAGATCCTGATGGCGTTGGTGGTGACCGTCGGCGAGACGGTTCTGCTGCTCGGCATCGCCGTGGTCGGCTTCGGCCTGGCCCTGCCCACCGATCCGGTCCGCTGGCTCACCTTCGGTTGGGTGTTCCTGCTCGGTGCCACCGCGTGCGCGCTGGCCGGCATCGCCGCGAGCAGCCTCGCCGGCTCGGCCCGCAGCGCCGGTGCCGTGATGAACCTGCCCTACCTGGTGCTGGCCTTCATCTCCGGGGTCTTCTACACCCCTGTGGGGCACCTGCCCGAGCCACTGGTCACGGTCGGGTCCCTGTTCCCGCTCAAGTGGATGGCGCAGGGCTTCCGATCGGTGTTCCTGCCCGACAGCATCCTCGCGCAGGAGGTCGTACCCTCCTGGGAACACGGCCGGATCGGGCTCGTGCTGGCCGCCTGGTGTGTCGGAGGGATGGTGCTGTGTCTGACCACCTTCCGCTGGCGGGGACGACGCTCCCGGTGACCACGCCGGTGATCGCCGGGAGGGCCGACCCGGTTCCCGGCACCGACGCCGCCACGGACTCGTGGAGCGGACGTTTCCGCCTCTGGGACATCTACTTCGCGCTGGCGGGTGCCGGGGTCGCTCTCGTGGTGGCCGCCGACGCGTGGTGGTCACCGATGGCCCGCGTCGGCTGCCTCGCGCTGTTCCTCGCCGTGGCCGGCTGGTACGTCGGCTTCGGTCGACGGCTGATGCGGGAATCCATCGAGGACTGGCGGGGTTACCTCTACCTCGCCGGGGTGGCGCTGTGCTACGTGCCTGCGGTGTTGCTCAACGGCAACGCGTCTTTCCTGTTGTTCGTCCTGTGTCCGCAGGTGTTCATGGTGCTGCCGGCCGTACCGGCGGTGCTCGCGGTGGTGCTGTTCAACTCGGTGCACATCATCGTCCTGGCCATCCGGCTACCTGATCTGCACGATCTCGTCGCGCCCCTGCTGGTGGCGGTGATGGTCGTGTTCGTCGTCTGCGTACTGGGCGTCTGGTCGCAACGCACCGTGACCGAGAGCGCCCGCCGCGCCGAGCTGATCGCCCAGTTGGAGCGGACCCGGGCGGAACTGGCCGAGCTGTCCCATCAGGCGGGGATCACCGCCGAACGCCAGCGGCTCGCCGCCGACATCCACGACACCGTCGCGCAGGGCCTGTCCAGCGTGGTGATGCTCGTCCAAGCCGCCGAGGCCGACCTGGACGGCGATCCCGACCGGGCCCGTCGGCACCTGGCGCTGGCCCGGCAGACGGCCCGGGAGAACCTGGTCGACGTGCGTACGCTGGTCGCCGCGTTGACGCCCGCGCAGCTCACCGGCTCCGGACTGGAGCAGGCACTGCATCGGCTGGCGGAGCGGTTCACCCAGCAGACGGGGGTGCCGACTAACTGTGTCGCCACCGGCACCGGCCCGGCTCCCGGCACCGACCTGGAGGTGGTGCTGCTGCGCGCGGCGCAGGAGGCGTTGGCCAACGTCCGGCGACACGCCGACGCCCGCGCGGTGGCCGTGCTGCTGCGCCGGGACGACCGGCGGATCGCGTTGGAGATCGCCGACGACGGAACCGGGTTCGACGTCGACGCCGCCACCGACGGCTACGGTCTGGCGGGGCTGCGGGCCCGGGTCGAGCAGGTGGACGGCTCGGTGGTCGTACGCTCCGCGCCTGCCGGGGGGACCACGATCCGGGTGGAGGTGCCCTACCGATGATCACTGTGCTGCTGGTGGACGACCATCCGGTGGTCCGGGCCGGCGTGGCGGGCATGCTGGCGGGCGCGGATGACATCACCATCGTCGGTGAGGCCGGCGACGCGGCCGAGGCGGTGGCCGCCGCCCGGGCCCGCCGTCCCGACGTCGTCCTCATGGACCTGCGACTACCGGGCGGGGACGGAGTCAGCGCCACCACGCGGATCCTCGCCGAGTCGCCGACCACCCGGGTGGTGGTGCTCACCACCTACGAGACCGACACCGACATCCTGCGGGCCGTCGAGGCCGGCGCCGCCGGCTACCTGCTCAAGGACGTCGCGCGGACCGACCTGATCACCGCGGTGCGCACCGCCGCGAGCGGCGGCACCGTGCTCGCGCCGTCGGTGGCAACCCGACTGCTGCATCAGGTCCGCCAGCCGGCACGACCCTCGCTGTCGCACCGGGAGGTGGAGGTGCTGCGACTGGTGGGCCGGGGCCTGTCCAACGCCGAGATCGGCCGCGAACTGCACATCAGCGAAGCGACCGTGAAGACGCACCTGCTGCGTACCTTCAACAAGCTCGACGTCTCCGACCGCACCGCCGCGGTCACCACCGCGATGGCCGCCGGCCTGTTGTGAGCCGGCCGACCGGCGGGATTTCCGGTGGCCGGTACCGGCGGTGGGCTGGCAGGCTGGTCGGTGATGGAGATCAGGATCGCGACCGCCGACGACTGGCCCGGCATCTGGCCCTTCCTGCGCGAGATCGTCGCGGCGGGTGAGACGTACACCTGGCCCCGCGACGTCGACGAGGCACAGGCCCGGCGGATGTGGCTGGTGCCCCCGCCCGGGCGGACGGTCGTCGCCGTCGACCCGGACGGCACGGTGCTCGGCTCGGCGAAGCTGACCCCCAACCAGCTCGGCCCCGGAGCGCACATCGCCAATGCCAGTTTCATGGTCGCCCCGGCGGCGGCCGGGCGCGGGATCGGGCGGGCTCTCGGCGAGTTCGTGCTGGACCAGGCCCGCACCGACGGCTACCGGGCGATGCAGTTCAACGCGGTGGTGGCGGTGAACACGCGGGCGGTGGCGCTGTGGCGGTCACTCGGCTTCGAGGTGGTCGGCCGGATCCCCGAAGGCTTCCGGCATCCCGCCGACGGCTACGTCGACCTGCTCGTGATGTACCGGCGGCTCTGAACCGGCGAACCGGCCGTCCCGCGCCGCCGGATAGCCTTGGCCGGTGATGCTGCCCCTGCCGACCGGCGAGTTCCAGGCGTACCTGTTCGACTGCGACGGCACCATCGTCGACTCGATGCCCCAGCACTACGCCGCATGGCGGGACACCCTCGACCGGTGGGGCTGCGCCTTCCCCGAGGACCTCTTCTACGCCTGGGCCGGGCGACCTACCGCCGACATCGTCGTCGCCCTCAATGAACAACACGGCCTGGACATGCCGGTGGAGGCCGTCGTCGCCCACCGGGAGTCGCGCTTCCAGGAGCTGCTGCCCACCGCCGCCGGGATCCCCGGGGTCCTGCTGCACATCGACGACGCGCACGGACGCATCCCGTTCGCCGTGGTTTCCGGCAGCACCCGGGAGGCCGTCACCGCCTCGCTGAACGCGCTCGGCATCCTCGACCGCTTCGACGTGCTGGTCTGCGCCGGCGACTACGCCCGACCGAAGCCCGACCCCGAGCCGTTCCTGCGCGCCGCCGAGCTGCTCGGCGTGCCGCCGAGTACCTGCCTGGTCTTCGAGGACGCGGACCTGGGCATTCAGGCCGCGACCGCGGCGGGCATGGCCGCCGTTCGGGTGCCGCCGCCCCGCCGGGGCTGAGCACCGGCAGCCGCCCGCCGGCCAGCTTGCTCAAGATATCCGCAAGTTGCTCCGATCACCGTTCTCGACCAGGTGGGAAAACGTCATCCTGATGACACCGGTGCCGGCGATTCCGACGCCGCCCCCGCACCGGTCGACCTGAACGGGGGATCGCGCTCCGCCACCAACGGCGTTGGCGTAGCGCGATCAGGGGGTGCCGCGGGTCAACCCCACCGCAGTCACGTTGTCGGTCCCCGCACCTATGCTGCTGCCGACCACTGAACCCGGCTCGACCTTGGCGCTCGTCCGTCGGCCCGGCGGTCCGACCGCACAGGCGGTGGAGAACGGGTTCACCGACGGAAGGCGGCGGACGTCGTGGCAGTTCCCGGTACGACGGCGCTGAGCGGTGCCGAGGCCCTCGCGCTGCGGATGACCAGTCTCCTGCTGCGCCCCCACCCCACCGCCGGCCCACCGGCCGGCGTGGCCGACGTGGTGGAGTGGTTCGGTGCCATGCAGGCCCAGGATCTGGCCAGCGGCGTGTGGTCGCTGGGGGTACGGCTGCCCGGTGCCACCCAGGCCGACGTGCACGCCGCGTTGGAGCGCCGCGAGGCCCTCCGGACCTGGCCGATGCGCGGCACCATCCACCTGGTGCCGGCCCGCGACGCCCGCTGGATGCTTGAGTTGACCGGCGTACGCACGCTCGCCGACGCCGCCCGTCGACGCGAATTCCTCGGGCTGTCCGAGGCGGAGGCGGATCGCGCGGCCGACGTGCTGGGCAGCACCCTGGCCGGCGGCGGCCGACTGACCCGCACCGAGTGCGTGGCCGCGCTGGTCGCGGCCGGCATCGACGGCGCTGGCCAACGCGGCTACCACCTGCTGTGGTACGCGGCTCAGCGCGGCGTCACCTGCATTGCCCCCAACATCGGCACGGAGCAGACCTTCGCACTGCTCGACGAGTGGGCACCGGGTCAGCACCAGCTCGACCGCGACGAGGCCCTGGCCACCCTGGCGCTGCGCTACTTCCGCAGCCACGGCCCCACCACCCGGCAGGATTTCGCCGGCTGGACGGGCCTGACCGCCGCCGACGCCAAACGCGGCATCGCCGCCGCCGGTGCCGACCTGACCACCGTCCTGGTCGACGGTGCCGAGGCGGTGCTGCACACCCCGCTGCTCGACGCACCCCGCGCCGCGGTGGACGACGTGTTGACCCTGCCCGGCTTCGACGAGTACCTGCTCGGCTACAAGGACCGCGCGCTGATGCTCGACCCGGAACACAAGCAGGCCATCATCCCCGGAGGCAACGGCGTCTTCCAGGCCACCGTCGTCGTCGGCGGCCGGGTCGTCGGCACCTGGAAGCGCAGCCTGGCCAAGACCCGGGTCACCCTCACCGTGCACCCCCTGGTCGACCTCGACGCCACCCGCCGCGAACAGGTCGAGCAGGCCCTCGGCCGGTACGCCGACTTCGTCGCTCTGCCACCCCGGGTGACCTGGCAGACCTGAGGCCATGACCCTGAGGGCCGGTTCACCCGATCGGCAGCTCGGCGCGGTGGATTCCGGCGACCAGGGCCTCGGCGTGAGCCAACGGCACCGGGCAGTCGCGGCCGCCGGCAATCACCAGGGCCGGGTGCCGGGCCGCCGGAGCCACCGCGGTCGCTCCGGCACGAAGATCACCAGACGGTGATGTAGTCCGGCCCGGCGTTCTGCCCACGGCAGAGATCCTTGGCGGCGTCGTGTCCCGGCTGCTTGGCTGAGCGCCATGGAGACACTGGTGCTGGGCGGGACGGCGTGGCTGGGGCGCGAAGTGGCCCGGCAGGCCGTCGATCGAGGGCACAACGTCACCTGCCTGGCCCGTGGGAAGAGCGGCGCGGTGCCACGGGGTGCGGCACTCGTCGCCGCCGACCGCGCTGATCCCACGGCGTACGACGCGCTGCGCGACCGCGACTGGGACGCCGTCATCGAGGTGTCGTGGCAGCCGGGCTTCGTCCGGGAAGCGCTGCGCGCGCTGGGCGAACGGACCCGGCACTGGAGCTACGTGTCCTCGGTCAGCGCCTATGCCACGCACGACACACCCGGCGCCGACGAGTCGGCGGCCACCCTGCCGGCGACGACCCGGGACGTGGTCGACCGCGAAGAGTACGGCGAGGCGAAGGCGGCCTGCGAGCAGCTCTCCACGACCGAGGTGGGAGACCGGTTGCTGGTGGCTCGCGCGGGACTGATCGGCGGCCCCGGCGACCACACCGACCGCTCCGGCTACTGGGTCGCCCGCGCCGCCCGCGCCCCCGAGGCGCCGATGCTGGTACCCCGTACCCCCGACCTGCCGACGCAGGTCGTCGACGTACGCGACCTGGCGGCCTGGCTGCTGGACAGCGCAGCGGCCGGAACCGTCGGCACGTTCAACGCGGTCGGGCCGGTGGTGCCCTTCGGTGAATGGGTCGACCTGTGCCGCGCCGTCGCCGGCCACACCGGTCCGGTGGTCCACGCCGACGCCGACTGGCTGGTGGCCCAGGGCGTGATCCAGTACATGGGTCCGGAGTCGCTGCCGATGTAGCTGGTCGAGCCGGGCTGGGCGGGCTGGTCGGCGCGCAGCGGCGCGGCGGCCGGCGCTGCCGGGCTGCGCCACCGGCCACGCGCGGACCTGCTGGCGGACACCCTCGCCTGGGAGCGGGAGGCCGGACTACACCGCGACCGGCGCGCCGGCCTGAGCGCCGGCCGAGAGGCCGAGCTGATCGACGTCCTGAGCCGGGAGAAACGCTTGGGACCTGTGGATTGTCATCGCCTGCAGCAATGACTGTGGGGCCGGCTCGGTTTGGTGGACGCAGCGATGTCGTCCTGGCGGTGGTCCTAAATTGCGCCGACCTGGAACTGAGCCTTGAAAACTCCGTGTCCCGCTGCGGCGTCGTTTGGGTCGGATGGCGTCATTCGCGCACCACAGGTCCCTCGTCCGCGTGACCCGGGTCGCCACGTATCTCGCCCTCCATCGCGCGTTCGCCGATCAGCGGGTGGCGGTGGGAAATGATTCCTTCCAGCGCGCTCACGCCGGCAACCACCGCGAACAGCATCGCCAGGGCGGCCAGGGCCGGCACCAGGGGCGCCAGCGGCAGCAGGGCCAGGCAGAGCACGCTTGCGCTGATCCGTCGTCGCGCGATTTGTCGATAGATCCGCCAGTGGGTGTAGGCAAAGGTGCCGAGGAAGAGCGCGGCGCCACCGAAAAGCACGGTCCCCTCGGCGGCCGGAAGCCTATCGAGGGGCTCTGTCACTACCTCGGACAAGCCGACCGCGACCGTGATGATCGCGAAGCTGAACAGCAGGTGCCCGTAGATCATGACGGTGCGGCGGATGTCTGCCTGCTGCGCGCTCCGGGCCACCGCTTGCCGGAAGGCCCGGACACCGTAGATGAAGTACGCCCACCAGAGTGCGCAGATCAGAGAGTAGGAGAGGCAAATGGCGGCCAATCGGGCAAGGGTCAGCGGCTCGTCCACGGCTACCATTCCGAGCTGGATCACCGACTCGCCGAGCATGAGGATGATCAGCAGTCCATAGCGGTGTGTGTAGTGCAGCGGCCGGACCCGGACCTTGTCGAGCGTCCGTCGGGTGAGCCTGGTGCCGATCAGATCGACGAGAATTGCGATCGACCAGAGCACTATTCGCGCCGTACCGTGCAGCAGGCCACCCGCCAGTTGCAGCGGACCGGCCACCAGACCCGACCCGTAGGGGCGGAAGACCGGGGACCGCCAGCCGCCTGGGGTGCGCAAGGCCAGTGCCGCCAGCAGTACCCGCATCGCAAGGTAGACACCGACGAACAGCAGGCCCTCGTCCCCAAAGGCGTCGGACACCGTCAGGGCCAGTAGCAGACTGCCGAGCCCGAGGGCGAAGACTCCAGCCCGGTCCAGCGCGTTGCCGACATCACGTTGGTCGGTATAGATCGTGGTGCCAACCCAGGCCCAGAAAGTGATTACGAACAGGAGCATCACCTGGCCAATTCCTGCCCAACTGTGGTCCTCGTGCAGCATGTGGGAGAACTGGATCAGCGCGAACACGAAGGCCAGGTCGAAGAAGAGTTCTTCCCAGATGACCCCCTTCTCGGGAGGCGAGGACGGCACTCCGACAGCATATCGGCGATAAGCCGGAAAGATCCTGCTTCACTACAGGCGCCAGGCATCAACCCGGGGAACCGATGTGCCACTCGCCTCGTATCGTGGACGTTGACTTGATCGGGTGGGGCAGGTCGGCTGTTCTAATCGGCTCATCGGGGCGTGTTCCGTCGGTTTGCAAGAATCGCAACGCCGTGGTGCACGGCAGGAAAGGGCGCGTCGGGCGTCCTAGCAGGTCGGCCTGGACGCCGGGCTGGACGACGCCTACCCGCGTCTTCGCCACCTGGTCTTCTCCACCACCCTGCGGGAGACTCCGGACAACACCGTCGAAGTGGTCAGCACCGACGCCCTCAATCGGGTCCGCAGGCTCAAGCAGGACGGCAGCGAGTTGGACATCTGGCTGGTGGGCGGCGGCACGTTGGCCCACAGCCTGCTGCCCGAGATCGATCGGGGCTCATCATCAAGCAGCACCCGTCCGTGATCGGCTCATGGATCCCGATGTTCGCCGGTCCGTTCCAGCCCACGCTGTTCACCCACGTTGACACCTCGGTTCTGGACTCCGGGGTACGCGTACTGACGCTGGACCGACGCTCTCGTTGATCCCCAGCGCGACGACAAGGCCGGTCACCGCGACGGGGAGACCGCTCAGGCTCGTGATGAAGCCCGGACAGTGAGCAGACACGCCCTTTCACCGAGCGCGATGTGCGGATTCGGCATCCTAGAAGCTGTGCGCCGGACGGCCACCGACAGCAGATAGCGCCTGGCCGCTACTGGCACGTCGCCGACACCTGCCCAGTACTGAGCGGGCGCTTTCGTCTGTGCGGCTCAGGCCCGATCGGCGACGTGGGCGACGAAGGCACGCCACGCGGATGGAGCGAAGGTCAGCGCCGGGCCGGTCCGGTTCTTCGAGTCGCGTACGCCGACAACGCTGGGCATGTTGTCGGCGACCTCGACGCAGTTACCGCCGCTGGCGCCGCTGTGGGTGCTTCTGCGCCACCGGGCGTTACTAAGGTCCATGACATCCCCACTTCCTTGATCAGCTCTAGCCTCGATCGGCGACCTGGGCGACGAACGCGCGCCACGCGGACGGGGCGAAGGTCAGCACCGCGCCGGTCGGGTCTTTGCTGTCACGGACGCCGACGACGCCGGGAAGGTTGTCGGCGACCTCGACGCAGTTTCCGCCGCTGGTGCCACTACGGGTGGCCTTGCGCCACCGCGCGTCGTGCAGGTCCATTGGTTCGCCGCTTCCCGATCAGCTTCAGGGACTTCTTCCGCGACGGGGCTTCGCCGCGGATACGTCACGCCTGGCCTACCAGCCGTTGCGCTCCGTCCTTGTCATTATGCGTCAGTCAATGACTGTGCCAGTCAGTGCAGTTGATCTATCCCTACGGTGGATAGCCCAATTCACCCATTTACGGAGCACAGCTTGCGGATTCCGGCATCGCAAACGCGTACGCCGGACGGCCAGGACAACAGAAAGCGTCTGCTCAGTGCTGGGCGGGCGCTTTCGTGTGTGCGGGTCAGGCCCGATCGGCGACCCGGGCGACGAAGGCACGCCACGCGGACGGAGCGAAGGTCAGCGCCGGGCCGGTCGGGTTCTTCGAGTCGCGGACGCCGACAACGCCAGGAAGGTTGTCCGCGACCTCGACGCAGTTGCCGCCGCCGGAGCCGCTGCGGGTTGACTTGCGCCACGTGGCGCCCATCAGATCCACGAGTCCACAACTTCCTTCATTAGCGCGATCGACTGGCGGCGGGGAAGCGCGTCGCTACGAACCGTCTCCCACCTCTCAAGCAGAGTATCCACATCATCGTCACTGTCGACCACTACCCCGCCAAGCTGGTTCTCCATCTCGCCCACCCACCGGTGATCGGGACAGCGTGCGAGACTGAACGGCCCGGTCAGCCCCACATGCATGCTGATCTCGTCCGGCAGGATGTGCACGCCGATATTGGGAACCTCGGCAAGCGCGATCAGGTGCTTCACCTGCCCTGCCATGACGTCGCGAAACTCCTCGGCCGCTCGACGAAGCACGGCCTCGGCGACGACTGCGACGAACTGCGGGGCGTGCTCCTGGGTGATGACTGTCTGCCGCTCGATCCGACCGGCGAGCCGCTTGTCGACCTCATCTTCACTGAGCGTGTCATCGCACCGGATGACGGCCCGAGCGTAGTCCTCCGTCTGCAGCAAGCCGGGTACAAGGCAGGGCTGAAAGCATCTGAGCTGCGTCGCATTGCGCTCAGCGTCGAGCCAGGGCAGGAACCAGGATGGCGTACCCAACTCGACGGCCAGGCGCTCGAACAGCCCGCCGGTACTCAGCACACGGTCAGCACCGCGGATGAAGTCCAACGTCAGCGCCCGGGTGCCGCCCTCTACTGCGCTGACGTGGGACGCGCTGAAACCGGCGCCGCGACCGAACGCCTCTTGCGTCATGCCGGCCGCCCCACGGGCTCGACGGATCTCGCCAGCGATGAACGTGCCTAGCGCGTTCGGTACGTCAGGCATTCAGGGCTCCTCAAATCTAAGATCGACTACCCACGTCGCCGCCGAATCAGCGGCCGTTTCGCCAGCTCAGCCCGGACGCCGGAAGCACCTTCCGAGAGTAGCGACCTCCATAGCAGAGTGTCACCAGCGGAACCGCGGGCGTGGCACGACCCGTCGGCGGGACCAGCACGGGCCGCCCGACGGGCGAGCACTCTCGGGCGGCCCTCCCACACTCCGTGTCGACTGAGGAGGCCCCGCCGTGCCTGTTCCGAAGCCCACTAACGCGAAGCCCACGAACGCCGTGTCCGCGTCCCGCTGGTCGGCCCGGCGCGACCGTCCCCATGTCCGATGACGCGGCAGGACGGTACGCCTCGGCTCTCCCCCGGCGTGTACCTGCTGGACCGGGAGGCCTCTCCGCAGTTCCGCAGGCCGATCCTGGTGCGGGTGATCCGCGAGCTGACCGACCGGCACCCGCCGTGCGGCTGGACCTGGGTGGACTGTTATCAGCTCGACCGGCACGGCGACGCGACGGAGAAGCGGCAGTTGTTCGTGATGCCGCGAGGCGTACGCCCGGTGAACGTGGCACCGGTCCCCTACGCCGCGCGGCGGTGCCCACCCTGCTCCGCGCGGGGGCCCGGGTGAACGGCGGGACGGTCGAGCACGTCGCGTCCCGTCCCACCTGGCGCTGCCGGGCCTGCGGAGTCGCCTGGCCCTGTTCCCCGGCGAAGCTGCGTCTGCTCGCCGAGTACCGCGACAACATGCCCGGCCTGATGGTCTATCTCGTGACCTTGCGTGAGGAGGCCGCCGAGCAGCTCGCCGGGCCGGACGGCGGACAGCCGCCCACCGACCTGCACCGGCGGTTCACCGACTGGGTGCCGGCCCGCTCCCGATAGGTGACCCCGCCTCGTACGCTTCGGGCATGGCACGGCGATCGTCGATGGAGCGACTGGTGCGGTCGGCCTGGGTGCGCCTGGCGCATGGCATGCGGACGCGGACGCTGCCGGTCATCCTGGTCTTTGCCGCGCTGTCGGGGGTGATGCTCCTGCTGGCGCGCGGCGCCGCCGAGTACGGCCGGACCTTGGCGATGGAGCTGGGCGCCGAGTTCGTCGGGGCATTGGTCGTGATCTTCGCGCTCACGCCGATCGTCCGGCGGTCCCAGCAGGGCCGCGTCCGCGAACACCGCCATCTCGATTTTTCCTGGTACACCGACCGGGTGATGACCGCCACCGCGTCGGCGCGCATCCTGCACACGTTCTCCCGGTTGTTCTCCCCTCCGTACAGCCAGCGCTTCTTCACGGCGGCGGCGGGCCTGATCCGCCGTGGCGGCCGGGTGGAGGTCCTGCTGATGCACCCCGACTCGGTGGCGGCGGCGCTGCGGACCACCGAGCTGGCCGGGCGCCGTGACGTGAGCCAGGAGGCGCGCCGCAATCTCCAGACCCTCGAAGCCTTCCGGCAGGGCCTGGACGAGACCTCCCGCGCACGCTTCGAGATCCGGCTCTACACCGCTTCCGCCTCGGTGCAGATGTACCAGTGGGACGACAGGTTGCTGGCGTCGTTCCTACCGTTGGGCAAGCTCTCCGGCGATCACTCGCAACTGGAGGTTTCCACGGTGTCGCCGCTCGGGAGCTTCGTCACCGAGCGCGCCGACGAACTGTGGGACGGGGGTACGCCGCTCGCCGATTACTGGCACACCGGTGTCACCGTGACCGACGACGAGGGTCGACGGCGGTACTCCTGCCGGTTCCTCGACCTGGGCGACCGGCACTACCTGACCGACGCGCGGGTGGTCGCCCATCTTGCCCGCGCGCAGAACGGCTCGGTCACGGTGGAACTCCGCCAGTGCCCGGGGACCGTGCACCGGGTGGAGGTGGTCACCGACGGCGACCCGGATCTGGCGTCCGTGCGGCAGCGCTTCCTGGAGAAGTACGGCCACCCCGAGACCGTCTTCGTCCGGCTCGACCCGCTCCCGCCCGGCTGAGGGTACGGCGGGTCCGGTCAACCGGTGTCGGCGGTGTGGCCGAGCTCGCGGGAGATCTGATTCGCGGTTTCGAGCAGGAGTGGCAGGCTGCCCTTCAGCTCGTCGAGGCTTGCGATGACCTCGATCGCCGTGATCGAGACGGCGGCGATGACCCGCCCCCGTGAGTCCCTGATCGGCGCCGCCACGCACATCACGTACGTGTCGTGCTCGCCGTTGTCGACCGCCCAGCCCTGTGCCCGGATGCGGTCGAGTTCGGCTTCGAGGGACTCCCGGTCGGCGTACGTGGTGGGGGTGAACCGCTCGAAGACGACGTGGGAGAGGAGACGGTCACGTTCCTCGGCGGGCAGGTACGCCAGAATGACCTTGCCGACGGCGCTCGCGTGGATCGAGACCGCCCGCCCGATCCGCGACGGCAGCTTGACGGCGTCGAAGGCCGGGCTGTCGACCTTGTCGATATAGACGATCTCGTCACCGGTCAACTGCGCCAGGTGGACGGTGTGCCCGGTCTCCCGCTGAAGCGAACGCAGCGGCGCGGCGGCGAACTGGCGCAGGTCCATCGAGCCGAGTGCCAGTTCCGACAGCTCGATGATGCCGCTGCCGAGCACGTAGCTTCCGGCACCGGTCCGGCGGACGAAGCGGGCCGATTCGAGCGTCTGGAGGATCCGCAGGGCGGTGGACTTGTGGACGCCCAGGACCTCCGCCGCCTCGGTGAGTGACAGCGGGTGCTCGGCAGCACGACGGATCAGGTCGACCGCGCGACGAATCGATTGCGACAAGGCGGGTGTCTCCCTCTACGCGGCAACCCCGACGGTCGCCGATTGCATCATATGCAATGCCTTGCGCCCGAAGTGCAACCGCCGCTTGACACCGTTGCACATAGCGCTACGATCGTTGCAGATTCCGGCTCGACGACTCCTACCCCTCAGGGAGCGACGATGAGCAAGGAGCCCTGGTTCGGCACCGCCACCGAGGCGTTGCCGGACGACGTCGAGCACAGCGTCCTCATCGGCCGGATCTGGGACCCGTCCGTCGACGGCCCCTCGCCCGTGATCATCCGCGACGGCGACGTCATCGACGTCAGCCACCGGTTCCCCACCGTCCGGGACATCTGCGAGTTGCCCGAACCCGCCGCGACGGTGGCCGGGCTGGACGGACCGCGGGTCGGCGACTTCGGCGAGATCCTGGCCAACACGGGCACCGCGAGCCGTGACCGGACCCGGCCCTGGCTGCTCGCCCCGGTCGACCTGCAGGCCCTCAAGGCCGCCGGGGTGACCTTTCCCGTCTCGATGATCGAGCGCGTCATCGAGGAGCGGGCCCGGGGAGACCAGACGCTCGCGGCGGACATCCGTAGCCGGATGCTCGCCGACATCGGTGCCGACCTGCACTGCCTGGTGCCCGGTTCGGCGGAGGCGGAGCGGCTCAAGACACTGCTGCTCGCGGAGGGCATCTGGAGTCAGTACCTGGAGGTGGGGATCGGACCGGACGCCGAGATATTCACCAAGGGTCAGATCCTCTCCGCCGTCGGCACCGCCGTCCCGGTCGGCGTGCTCGCCGCGTCGACATGGAACAACCCGGAGCCCGAGGTCGCGCTCATCGTCCAGTCCACCGGCCGGATCGTCGGCGCCACCCTGGGCAACGACGTGAACCTGCGGGACGTCGAAGGTCGGTCGGCGCTGCTGCTTCCCCTGGCGAAGGACAACAACGCCTCCTGCGCCCTCGGTCCGCTGATCCGGCTGTTCGACCAGCGGTTCACCCTCGCCCGGGTGCGCGAACTGGAGGTGGGACTGCGGGTCGACGGGGTGGACGGCTTCCGCCTGGAGGCGACCTCGGAGATGGCCCGGATGTCCCGCGACCCGGAGACGCTGGTACGGCAGTTGATCGGCCCGCACCACCACTATCCCGACGGTGCCGCCCTGATGCTCGGCACCATGTTCGCGCCCACCGAGGACCGGGATCACCCCGGTGAGGGCTTCACCCACAAGATCGACGACGTGGTGCGGATCAGCTGTCCGGCGCTCGGCACCCTGGTCAACCGGGTGCGGCACGCGGAGCGGTGCGAGCCCTGGCAGTTCGGCGTCCGCGAGCTCATGGGCAACCTGGCTAGGAGAGGACTGCTTTGAAGGTCACCACAACCGATCCGCGCGACGGCCGACACCGTACGACGGATCTCACCGAGACCGACGAGTCCGGCGTGGCGACGGTCGCCGGCCAGGCGTCCCGGGCGGCACAGTGGCTGTCGGACCTGGGCAGGCTCGGCCGGGCGGAGCTGCTCGACGCGATCGCCACCTCGCTGGAGTCCCGTCGCGCGGACCTCGTCGCGGTCGCGGAGTCGGAGACCGGACTGGGCCACGCCCGACTCGACACCGAACTCACCCGCGCGGCGGTCCAGTTCCGGCTGTTCGGGGAGGTGCTGCGCGACGGTGGATACCTGGAGGCGGCCATCGACCACGCCGCCGACACACCGCTCGGGCGCGGCCCGGACCTGCGGCGGATGCTCGTACCCCTCGGACCGGTGGCCGTCTTCGGCGCCAGCAACTTCCCGTTCGCCTTCTCCGTCGCCGGCGGCGACACCGCCTCGGCCCTCGCCGCCGGCTGTCCCACGGTCGTGAAGGCACACCCGTCCCATCCGCTGACGTCGCGCGCCTCCGCCGACGCGATCGAGTCGGCCATCCGCGACCTCGGCGGGCCCGACGGTGTGATCGCGGCCGTCTACGGGGAGCAGGCCGGCCGTTGGCTGGTCCGCCACCCGGCGATCCGGGCGGTCGCCCTGACGGGCTCCGTCGGCGCCGCCCGCGCCATCCAGGCGGCCATCGATGAACGACCCGATCCCGTTCCGCTCTACGCCGAGTTGAGCAGCGTGAACCCGATCGTCGTCCTACCGGGGGCGGCGGCCGGCCGACCAGACCAGATCGCCGAAGGGTTGTTCGCCTCCTTCACGGGTTCGGGTGGTCAGTTGTGCACCAAACCCGGGCTGGCGTTCGTCCCGGCGGATCCCGGCGGCGACCAGCTGGTCGACACGCTCCGGGAACAGGTTGCCGCCGGCGGCGGCATGGTCCTGCTGAACCAGCGCATCCGCGACGGGTACGAGAACCAGGCCAAGGCGTTCGAACGGGCCGGTGCCCGTCTTTCGGCGCGCCCCCGGATCGACGCGGGTGCCGGCTTCACGGTCGCGCCGACGCTGCTGGAAGTCGAGCTGCCGGGCCTGACCGCCGAGATCACCGACGAATGCTTCGGCCCGCTGATGGTCGTGGTCCGGTACCGCGACGTCGCCGACCTCGACGCCGCGCTGGCGACCGTACCGCCGTCGCTGACCGGGTCCATCCACAGCGCACCGGGAGACGACACCGACGTCGTACGCAAGCTGGTCGACGTGCTCGCCAACCGCTCGGGTCGCATCGTCTTCGACGGCTATCCCACCGGTGTCCGGGTGTCGTGGGCCCAGCACCACGGTGGCCCCTGGCCGTCGACGAACGCCCTGCACACCTCGGTGGGCGCCACCTCGATCCGACGGTTCCTTCGTCCGCTGGCCTGGCAGAACGCCCCGGAATGGCTCCTCCCCGAGGAGCTGCGGGACGGGTACACCGCCATTCCCCGACGCATCGACGGGCGGCTGGCACCGGGGGCCGGATAGCCACGATTGACAGGAGGGTGTGCTGATGTCGATGACGAATCGGCCGCTGCGCAGCGGGCAGTGGTTCGGTGCCGACGGGCGCAACGGGTTCATCCATCGGTCCTGGATGCGCAACCAGGGATTCGCCGACGATGTCTTCGACGGGCGACCGGTGATCGGCATCGCCACGACCTGGTCGGAACTCACCCCGTGCAACGCCCACCTGAGCGAACTTGCCGAGTCGGTGAAGCGGGGGGTGTGGGAGAGCGGTGGCCTGCCCCTGGAGTTCCCGGCGATGAGCCTCGGCGAACCGCTCATGCGGCCGACCACCATGCTCTACCGCAACCTGCTGGCGATGGAGGCGGAGGAGCTGATCCGGGCCAACCCGCTCGACGGCGTGGTGCTGCTCTCCGGCTGCGACAAGACCACCCCCGGCCTGCTGATGGGTGCGGCCAGCGTCGACCTCCCGACCCTGATGATCACCGGCGGCCCGATGCTCAACGGCAAGTTCCGCGGCCGGGACATCGGGTCGGGCACCGACGTCTGGCGCTTCACCGAGGAACTGCGCGCCGGCCGGATGACCGCGCTGGACTGCTCGGAGGCGGAAGTCTGCATGTCCCGCAGCAGGGGTCACTGCATGACCATGGGTACCGCCTCCACGATGGCCTGCGTGACCGAGGCGTTGGGCGCCCAACTGCCGGGTGCCGCCGCCGTGCCGGCGGTCGACTCGCGGCGGTACGCCCTCGCGCACGCCGCCGGACGCCGGATCGTCGCCATGGTCGAACAGGACCAGCGACTGTCCACCGTGCTGACTCGCCACGCGTTCGAGAACGCCATCCGGGTCAACGCCGCGATCGGTGGCTCCACCAATGCCGTCGTCCATCTGCTCGCGATTGCCGGACGCGTCGGTGTCCCCCTGTCGCTGGAGGATTTCGACACGCTCGCCGCCGACGTGCCCATGCTCGTCAACCTGATGCCGTCCGGGACGTACCTGATGGAGGACTTCGCCTACGCGGGCGGTGTGCCGGCGGTGATGAAGGAGATCGCCCCGCTGCTGCACCTGGAACAGATCACGGTCAGCGGAAAAAGCGTGGCCGACAACATCAACGGGGTCCAGTGCTGGAATCGGCAGGTCATCGGCACCGTGGCCGAGCCCTTCCAACCCGCGGGATCGGGCACCGTGGTGCTGCGTGGGTCGCTCGCGCCGTCCGGGGCGGTGCTGAAGGTCTCCGCCGCCTCGGCCCACCTGCTCACGCACACCGGGCCGGCGCTCGTCTTCGACCAGATCGAGGACTACGCCGTCGCCGCCGACGACCCGGACCTCGAGGTCACGCCCGACACCGTCATCGTGGTGCGCAACGCCGGACCACGCGGCTACCCGGGCTTTCCGGAGGTGGGCAACGTGCCCATGCCCCGACGGTTGCTCGCCCAGGGCGTCACGGACATGGTGCGGATCTCCGACGCCCGGATGAGCGGTACCGGGTACGGCACGTGCGTCCTGCACGTGGCTCCGGAGGCGTCGGTGGGCGGTCCCCTCGCGCTGGTACGCACCGGCGACCCGATCCGCGTGGACGTCCCGACGCGACGCCTGGACCTGCTCGTCGACGAGGCGGAACTCGCCCGACGCCGGTCCGCCTGGCAGCCGCCGAAGCCGGCGGCCGACCGGGGATGGGTACGCCTGTACAGCGAGCACGTCCAGCAGGCCGACAAGGGCGCGGACCTGGACTTCCTCGTCGGCGGCAGTGGCAGCGCGGTGCCTCGCCACTCCCACTGAATCCCGCACGCGCTACTGGGTACATCTGTTGTGGCCCGAACGACAACAGATGTACCCAGTAGTCACCGCACCCCCGGTCAGTCGGCGAGCGCTCCGGCGGCGCGGCCCTCGTGCAGGGTCAGGTTGCGGCCGTTCGACGGGTCGAACAGGTGGATCTTCTCCAGGTTGAACCAGACCCGCCGGTCCTCCCCCTCGGTGACCGTCGACTCCGCCGACAGCCGGGTGACCAGGTTCGACCCGGCACCGCTGAAGTCTGCCGCCCCGGCGTCGGCGGCCAGCTCCTCCAACTCTGCGGAGGTGGCCCGCTCGCCCTCGACGCTCAGGTAGACGTACTTGTCCGAGCCCATCGACTCGACGATGTCCACCGGCGCGGTGAACTCCATCCCCCGGCGACGGGTCTCCTCGTCGATCAGTTCGGCGTCCTCGAAGTGCTCCGGACGGATGCCGAGGATCAGCTCGCGAGGAGCGTCGGCGCCCTCCAGCTCGCGGCGGATCCGGTCGCCGACCGGCACGTCACCCAGGGCGGTACGCAGCCTCCCCTCCTCGACGGTGGCGGTCAGGAAGTTCATCGACGGCGAGCCGATGAACCCGGCGACGAAGAGGTTGTTCGGGTGGTCGTACAGCTCCTGCGGCGGCCCGACCTGCTGGATCGCGCCACCCCGCATGATCACCACGCGGTCGCCGAGGGTCATCGCCTCGGTCTGGTCGTGGGTGACGTAGACGGTGGTGGTGCCGAGCTGCTTCTGCAGGCGGGACACCACCGTACGCATCTGCACCCGCAGCTTGGCGTCGAGGTTGGACAGCGGCTCGTCCATCAGGAACGCCTTGGGCTGCCGGACGATCGCCCGGCCCATCGCCACCCGCTGCCGCTGCCCACCGGAGAGGTTGGCCGGCTTGCGGTCCAGCAGCGACGTCAGTTCCAGGACCTTCGCCGCCTCCTCCACCTTCCGGGTGATCGTCTCCTTGTCGAGCTTGGCCAGCCGCAGCGGGAACGCCATGTTCTCCCGGACGGTCATGTTCGGGTACAGCGCGTACGACTGGAAGACCATCGCGATGTCCCGGTCGCGGGGTGCCTTGTCGTTGACCCGCTGCCCGCCGATGCGCAGCTCACCGGAGCTGATGTCCTCCAGCCCGGCGATCATGTTGAGCGTGGTGGACTTGCCGCACCCGGACGGGCCGACCAGGATGACGAACTCGCCGTCGGCGATCTCCAGGTCGACGTCCCGCACCGCCGTGGTGCCGTCCGGGAACTTCTTGCTCACCTTGTCGAGCACGATGTCAGCCACGAGTACTCACCTATCCCTTGACGGCGCCGGAGGTCAGGCCGGAGACGATGCGGCGCTGGAAGAAGAGGACGAACAGGATGATCGGTACGGTGATCACCACGGCGGCGGCGCAGATCGCGCCGGTCGGGTCCTCGAACTGCGAGGCACCGGTGAAGAACGACAACGCCACCGGCACCGTGCGCGAGCGCTCGGTGGAGGTCAGCGAGATGGCGAACAGGAAGTCGTTCCAGCAGAAGATGAAGACCAGGATGGCCGTGGTGAACAGTCCCGGCGCGGCCAGCGGGGCGATCACCCGCCGGAATGCCTGCCCCTGGGTGGCGCCGTCCATCTTGGCGGCCTTCTCCAGGTCCCACGGGATCTGCTTGAAGAACGCCGACAGCGTGTAGATCGCCAACGGCAGCGCGAAGGTGATGTACGGCAGGATCAGGCCCGGCCAGGTGTCGAAGAGGCCCAGCTGCCGCTCGATCTCGAACAGCGGCGAGACCAGTGACACCTGCGGGAACATCGCGATCAGCAGGGAGACGCCGATCAGCACCCGCTTGCCGGGGAAGTCCAGCCGCGAGATCGCGTACGCGGCCATCGCGCCGAGCACCACGGCGATCGTGGTGGCGATCAGGGCGATGCCGATCGAGTTGATCAACGCACGGACGAACTGGTCGGTGGAGAAGATCGACCGGTAGTTCTCCAGTGTCCACTCCCTCGGGATGAACTTCCCGTCGGTGAGGGTGGCTGGGGTCTTGAACGACAACGACATGATCCACAGCACCGGGGTCAGCGCGAAGACGACCACGGCGACGTCCAGCAGGCCCCAGCGAACCTTGGCCCGAGTGGTGGTGTCAGCCATGTCAGCGCCTCTCCCCGTCGTCGCTGCCCGGGGCAGCGGTACCGAACAGCTTCACGAAGATGAACGCGATGATCGCCACGGTGATGAAGATCAGCACCGACATCGTCGAGCCGATGCCGAGGTTCAGACCCCGGATCAGGTTGTTGTAGGCGATCATCGAGACCGACGAGGTGTCGTTGGCGCCGGCCGTCAGCACGTAGATGTTGTCGAAGACCCGGAACGCGTCCAGGGTGCGGAACAGCAGCGCCACCAGGATCGCCGGCTTCATCACCGGCAGCATCACCTTGGTGAACCGCTGCCAGGCGGTCGCGCCGTCGGTCGAGGCCGCCTTGAGCAGGTCCTCCGGCACCAGCGCGAGACCGGCCATCAGCAGCAGCGCCATGAACGGCGTGGTCTTCCAGATCTCCGCCAGCATGATGATCGCCAGGGAGCTGGCCCGCTCGGTCAGCGGCGCCCCGTCGGAGAAGAGGTTGGCCAGGTATCCGGTGCCGGGTGTCCAGGCGTACCGCCAGGAGAAGGCGGCCACGACCGTGACGATGCCGTACGGGATCAGCGCCGAGGTTCGGACGATCCCCCGCCCGACCAGCGTCCGGTGCATGATCAGCGCGAGACCCATGCCGAGCACCAGCTCCACCGCCACGGTGACCACCGTGATCAGCATGGTCACCCCGAACGCCGTCCACCAGAACTCGTTGGTCAGCACGGTGACGTAGTTCTGCAACCCGATGAACTCCCGCTCGGCGGGGAACCGCAGGTCGTAGCGCTGCAACGACAGCCACACCGAGTACAGGATCGGATAGGCGGTCACCGCCAGCATGACCAGCGCCGCCGGGGCGCAGAGCAGCCAGCCGAGCCGGCGCTCGGCCCGCTTGTTCTCGCTCAGCGGCGCCTTGCGACGCCGGTTGGCCCGCTGGGCGGGCACTGCGGCGTGCCGGCCGCCGCCGGTGTCGGTACCGTCGGCGGCCACGTCCGCGCCGGCCGGGGTGGCATTCACACTCACGGGAGGACTCCCCTCGACTCCAGGGCGGCGGCGACGGCGTCGCGCAGCTCGTCGGCGGTCGCCTGCGGGTCGATCGCCGCCGGGGGCGACAGGATCGCCGAGGTCACGGTGGAGATGCTCTGGTACGCGGGGGTCAACGGCCGCACCGCCGGCTCCCGCAGCTGTTCGAGGATGGTCTCCTTCATCGGGTACGCCTCGTCCATCTCCGGGTCGTCGTAGACGCTCTCGATGGTCGGCGGCACCCCGTCGTTGATCGCGGAGAACTTCTGGTTCTCCGCGTTGCGCAGGCACCTGGCCACCTCGAAGGACTCCTCCGGGTGCTCGGAGTACCGGCTGACGGCGAGGTTGATGCCGCCGATGGTGACCCGACCCGGCGTACCGCCCTCGACACCGGGCACCCGGGCCCAGGCGACCTGCTCGGCCAGCTGCGGGTTGGCCTCCTGCATCGCCGGATAGACGAACGGCCAGTTCACCTGGAACGCGCCGTTGCCGCCCTGGAACTCCAGCCGCACCGGATCCTCGGTGGCGTTGCTGAACGACGGCGAGGCCACCCCGGAGGTGGCGAAGTTCCGCAGCACCTCCAGCGCCCGCACCGCGCCGTCGTCCACCACGGCCTCGGTGCCGTCGTCGTTGAGGATGTTGCCGCCGGCGCTGGCGACGAGGGTGTTGTAGAGCACCACGAGCCCCTCGTACTGGGCGCCCATGGTGAGCACCTGGTACGGCTGGCCCTGTTCCCGCAGCCGCTGCGCCATCGAGATCATCTCGTCCCAGGTGGCGGGCGGCTCGGGCACCAGGTCCTTGCGGTACCACAGCAACTGGACGTTGGTGTTCTTCGGCGCGGCGTAGAGCTTGTCCTCGTACCGGGCGGTATCCAACGGGCCTTCGAGGGTGCCCTGCTCCACCTCGGCACGGTCCTGACCGGTCCACTCCAGGATCCAGTTCGCGCTGGCGAACTCCTGCGTCCAGGTCACGTCGAGACCGAGCACGTCCATGCCGTTGTCCTCGGCGGCGAGCCGCCGGACCATCTGCACCCGCTGCTCGTCGGCCTCCCGCGGCAGCACCCGGTTGACGATGCGGTACCGCCCGTCGGCCTCGGTGTTGCACCGGTCGACCACCTGCTGCAGGTTCTGCTCCGGCGGGTAGTACAGGTTGATCGTGGGAACGCCGCCGTCTCCGCCGGAGGCACAGGCCGCCATCGGCGCCACCAACGTCAGCGCCGCGGCCGTGGCCGCCACACGTACGCGGGGTCGACGCCGACCGCTGACCGGATCACTCCGCTCGCTCATGACCCCTCCCCTCGTTCTCGGCCAACAGCCGGGGAAGGGTTCCGTGCCCCGGCGCACGGCGAGACGGCCAGGGCGTTTGACCTGCTGCTTCGCACCCCGGCGTTTCGTGGCTGCAACACTGCCCGACCTGTGGAGCCGCGAAACCTGCCCGGGGTGGGACGCCCTAAACACCCAACCGTGTGGCTCACGTCACGCTGACCCTGGCCGGGACGCGCGGCGGCCGACGACGGCGGGTCGACGGGCGGCCTCCGAACCGGGCTCCGGCAGATCGCCCGAAGGGGAATACCCGCTGTCGAGCTGAGGGCGTGAACGGATCACGGCCGCCGACGCACGGCGCGAGATCCTCCGGTGACAGCGCAGACGAGTCAGCTCGACAGGGGCCACCCTGGAGGGGTGGTCGTCGGCCAGCGGGAGCGACGAGTGCCGCCGGCCGCGACCGGGGTGGCGAAGCCCCCGCCGCGCGGGCCCGCGTCGTTCCGGAGGCGGCTGTCGGTGCCAGCCGGCATGATCGGGCGCATGATCGCACGCTTCAAGGACCTCTGCCTCGACGCCACGGACGCGCACGCCCTCGGCGGATTCTGGGCCCGGGTGCTCGACGGGAGCCTCGTCGACACCGGCGACGGCGACGCCCGGGTCGACCCGCGTGCCGGCTCCGGCGCCGAGTCGATCTGGGTCAACCGGGTGCCCGAGCCGCGTACCGTCAAGACTCGCGTACATCTCGACCTGCGGCTGGCCGAGGCGAGCCCGGCGGCGCTGCTCGACGCCGGCGCGCGGCTGGTCCGCGAGCCGGACTCGGAGATCAGCTGGTGGGTGCTGGCCGACCCCGACGGCAACCTGTTCTGCGCGTTCGCCCCCGGGGACGAGACCCGGCCCGGGCCCTTCGAGCTGGTGGTGGACTCCGCCGACCCGGCCGCCCAGGCCAGCTGGTGGGCCGGCGTCGTCGGCGGCGAGGTCGAGGGCAGCGACGAGGGTCACGCCTCGATCACCGGAGCGGCCGGTTTTCCCTGGGAGTACTGGGTCTTCGACCCGGTGCCGGAGCGCAAGAGCGTCAAGAACCGGATGCACTGGGACGTCGACCTGGCCGATCCCGAGCCGACCGCGCTGATCAGGGCCGGGGCGGTGCTGCTGCGGGAGCCGGACGACGCGGTGTCCTGGTGGGTACTGGCCGACCCGGAGGGCAACGAGTTCTGCGCCTTTCCACCGGGGGACTGACCGGCCGGTGCTTCCGGGCGACCGTCAGGTGGACTAGCGTTTAACACGCTTCGCCGTCAGCGCGTACGCCGTCGCCGTCGATACGCCACCGGCCGACCCCGACCCGCCCGATCGGTTGGTTCTCGCGGGAACAGCCCCTCACCGGCATGCCGGTTGGGCAGGATCGTCCCCAACGAGGAGGTGCCGCCGTGGTGCAGGACACCCGCGCTCTCACCCTGACGTTCGAGGTGAGCGGCCTGCCACCGGTCAAGACCGAAGCGCTGTCCATCTTCGCCGCCGGGCATCGGCAGGCGACGCGGGTACGCGCCCTGCTCCAGGCCGCCTGCGCGGCCGCACAGCAGACCGGCTGGACGCCGCTGTCCGGCCCGATCGAGATCGACCTGACCCTGCGCTGCCCGCCCGGGCACCGCACCTCCGACGCCAGCACCCTGCTCGGCGGAGTGTGCGCGGTGCTCCAGGACAAGAAGCGGGTTTCCAGCATCGGCCTGGCCCACCTCGGCGTGCTGGTCGACGTCGCCCTGTACGACGACGACAAGCAGATCCGCCGGCTGTCCTACCGGGAACAGCCGGCCGAGGACTTCTCGTACCAGGTACGCGTCTCCGCGGTACCGGACGGGGTTTGACCGACGGCAGCGGTGGGGTACCGCAGCCGCCGACGAAGGGAGCGCCGATGTCGGAGCCACATGTCACGCTGGACCCCCGCGACCCGGTGCAGGAGAAGCTGCGCGGGCCGCTGGAGGAGCAGCTGACCTCTGCGCTCCAGGTGGCCGCCGACCGGGTTCGCGACAGCTACGCCGGTGAGCCCGTGGAGCAGGTCTGCCAGCGGCTGCTGGACGAGACCCGGGCCGGGTTGCACCCCGACATCGCGGCCGGCTTCGCACCCGACATGGACGAGTTCTGCCGGGTGGCCGTCGCCATCGTGCGCGGCGAGATCACCTGACGGAGGCCGGTCCGACCCCTGCGGTCGGTCGGACCGGAAGGACCTGGCCGGGTCAGGACCGGACCCGCACGCTCCGGCCCTGACCCCGTCCGGATGTGGGCAGCGGGCCCGCTCAGTGCTGGCACCGCGGGTCGGCCAGCCCCAGCACGGCAGCCGGCCCGCCTGCACTCAGCTCCACGGTGCCCCACCGCCGGACGTCGACGCCGCGGCCCACCCCGGCGAGCCGCGGCGCCGGAGCCGAGGCTAGGCAGTCCCACCGGGAGCCGACAAGCGCCGGACCGGCACGAACCGCAGTATTTCCAGCAACGTCCAAACCCGGCAGAGTTCCGTAACACCGGACCCACGCCCGACGCTGATCAACCTCGGAGACACCCGTGACCGGTGATGTCGTCAGAAGTGGCGCAGCAGGTCCGGGAAGGCGCTCAAGTGCAGCACGCCCGGATCCGCCCGGTCCAGTTCCTCGTGTTCCAGCACCCAGGTGTTGGCGTTCGGGATGAACACGGCGTACCAGCCGGCGGCCCGGGCCGGCAGGATGTCCGAGCGGGGTGAGTTGCCGATCATCCACGCGCGCCCCGGGTCCAGGGCGTGTTCCCGGGCCAGCCAGCGGTAGGTCTCGACGTCCTTCTCCGGGACGATGTGGGCGGCGGTGAAGTGGTGCAACAGCCCGCAGGCGTCCAGCTTGCGCTGCTGCTCCTCGCGCTCGCCCTTGGTGAGCAGGAACAGTTCGTGCCGCCCGGCCAACTCGTCCAACGCGTCGGCGACCCCCGGCATCAGCTCGACCTGGTGGGTCACCAGTGCCACCGCCAGCTCGTCGATCTCACGACGCTCCGCCTCGGTCGCCGGGCGCTGACGCAACCGTTCCAGGCACTCCCGCAGACTGCGCAGGAAGACCTTGCTGCCGTACCCGTGGGCGACGGCGTTGGCCCGCTCGATGTCGTCGAGCACGGCTCGCAGCTCCGCCCGGTCGAGCGTGGGGTGGTCCAGCCACGCCAGGAAGTCGTCGATCACCCGCTCGAAGACGACGTTGTTCTCCCAGAGGGTGTCGTCGGCGTCGAAGACCAGCACCCGGCCCGACTCGATGGTTACCTCAGACGTCACGCCGCGGACTGTAGGCGACCATCCGCCCGGCCGGCGACGGGATTTGCCGGCGCGGCCGGCGGGCCGTCCGCATCCCGCCGAAGCGTCGGGATGCGGACGACCGTCGGGATCAAGCCGGCTCGAAGACCACCCGGGAGCGGATCCGCCGGAAGCCGGTCCGTTCCAGGTCGGCCATCACCGCCACCCGGTGCGCGTCCACGTCGGCGACCACCTCGTACGCCCCGTCGGCGGCCAACGTCCCGACCGCGTCGGCCAGCAGCTCACCCCGGACCGTCTCGTCGAGCAGACCGAGATAGGCGATCATCGGGTAGCAGGCGACCGCCGTCGGCCCCGCCAGGCCCACCGGCTCGTCACCGGCGAGCGCGACGCGCCAGTTCCCCAGCGGCGTGTCGGCCAACCAGGCCAGCGGATCGCGGGCCAGGTCCACCCCGGCGACCACCCGCGCGGTCTCGACGCCGGTCAGCACGTCGGGCTCGACGACCCGGGCCACCAGATCGTCGACCTCGGCGAGGTTGACGGCCGGACGGAACGAGAACCGGCCGGACGACGCCGGCACCGGCCCACCCGCCCAGCTGAACCTGAACCGCTCCCCACGCTCGACCAGGCCCGCCAGCCGGGCCGCCGCCATCGGCGCCTCGGCCACCGCCCGCACCTCAGGCTGCCGACGCCAGTACGCCGGCAGGGCCGCGTAGTACATCTTCGGCCCGCCGAGCGCCTCGTGCGCGGCGAGCAGCAACGCGGCACCGACCTCCGGGTCGTCGTCGAGATCGAACCGCTCCAACCACGGTTCACCGACCGAGCCGGGCGGCAGCAGCCACGCGGCGCGGCCGACCACCCGGTCCCCACGCAGGGCGACCCAGGTGTGCTCCGGCCGGTAGCCGCCACCGGCGATTCCGTCGGCGTAGCTGAACTGCCGCAACTGCGGCAACGGCTCGGGCATCGAGTCGAACACTTTTTCCTCGCCCGCGACGAGCGGACGGATGACCAGATCGGCCATGGCAGACCTCCGGGACAGCGACGCCCCGGGTCAGATCCGCGTGGACGCCGGGCCGCGGGCGGGGCGCAGAACATCGGACATTGTTCTGACCTCCTCTCCACTCGACGGCGTGCCCGCGAACCTACGCCCCCACCCCACCCCCCGCAACCCCGCCGGTTGGATGGGGTCAGTGGGGGTTGAGGAGGGTCTCGCCGAGGAGGTGTTCGCGTTGGTCCTGCGCCTCGGGGCGCAGGCGTCCGCCCCGGGTGAGCATGACCATGCCGTGCAGCAGGCTCCAGCCCAGCTCGGCGAGGGTGTCGGCGTCCCGGCCGGCGGCCAGCGGGGTCAGCGCGGCGCGCAGCTCACCGAAGGTCGCCGCGACCGTCTCGGGAACCTCCTCGGCACCGAGGGTCAGCTCCGGCGTGTGCGCGAACATCGCGTCGTAGACCTCGGGATGGTCGTACGCGAAATCCAGGTACGCCGCCATCACCGCCGGCCAGACCTCGGCCGGGCGGTCGACCGCGGTGCGCGCCGCGGTCAGCGCGGCGGCCAGGTCGGCGAAGCCCCGCACCGCGACCGCGGCGACCACCGCGTCCCGGTCGGCGAAAAGCTGGTAGAGGGCACCGAGGTCGACGTCGGCGCGTTCGGCCAGCCGGCGGGTGGTCACGGCCGCCCACCCCTCTGCCTCGGCCAGCTGCCAGGCGGTGGTGACGATCAGGTCGCCGTCCCGCTCGGTGCCTGGTTCGTCTGCTCCGGACACGTCGCCGATGCTAGTCCCAGCTCACGCAGGGTCATCCCGTCCCGACGGATTGGCGACTGAAGCAGGATCAGTGATCGGGTGAACCGACAACCGTCGAGTGGTACCGCCCCCAGACGGTGGCCCGCTCCTCGTCGGTGGACGCCTCGTGCAGGGCTGCGACGAGTTGATCCACCTCCGGAGACATGATCGCGATGACGTCGGCGCCCTCCGGGTCGACCGTGGCGAAGGTGTGGGTGGTGCCGGGCGGAATCACCACGTGCTCGCCCTGTTCCAGGATCCGACGTTCGGCGCCGACCAGGACCTCCAGACGCCCCCGGAGGACGACGAAGCCCTCGGTGGACCGGTCGTGCCGGTGGGGTGGTGCCTGATCGCCCGGGTAGTGCGCAAGATCCCACCTGCGGATCACGAAGTCACTCATGGTGGTGAACCTATCCGCCCCGACAGACACTGTGGACCCGGCGGGAACGCACCGGCAGCGGAGCGGAGGCGCGAGCCGGGTCAGCGGCGCAGGGTGAGGATGAGGTCGGCCACCAGAGCCGTCCACCCCGTCTGGTGCCACGCCCCGAGACCGGCGCCGTTGTCGCCGTGGAAGTACTCCGGGAACGCGATCAGGTCACGCCAGTCCGGGTGGGTCTGGAACAGCTGCGCCGCCCCGTAGATCGGCCGGCGACCCCAGCCGTCGCGGGTGAACAACGCGATCAGCCGGGCCGACAGATCGTCGGCGATCTCGTCGAGGGTCTTCTTCACCCCCGAGCGGGTCGGGTACTCCACCTGAAGGTCGTCGCCGAAGAACGCGGCGTAGTCACGCAACGCGCTGATCAGTAGGAAGTTCGTCGGCATCCAGATCGGGCCCCGCCAGTTGGAGTTGCCGCCGAAGAGGCCGCTGGTCGACTCGGCCGGCTCGTAGCCGACACAGAACTCCTGCCCGC
Organism: Micromonospora aridisoli; assembly: GCF_056150025.1. Taxonomy (NCBI): domain Bacteria; kingdom Bacillati; phylum Actinomycetota; class Actinomycetes; order Micromonosporales; family Micromonosporaceae; genus Micromonospora; species Micromonospora aridisoli. Next base: position 73,316 of record NZ_JAXCFK010000011.1, read on the forward strand.
CCAGGGTCACCGCGAACGGCTTGTCCAGATGCGCGCGGGAGAGCGTCCGCAGCCCGTACTCGGAGAGGAACTCGTCGGTGTCCAGCATCCGGGCCAGCAGCCGCACCACCTGCTCCGGGCCGCACATCGACAACAGCCGCTGCTGCCGCCCGTCCGGGCCGAGCCGCCGCGCGCCCACCACCGAGGCGTACTCGGGCCGGTGGGTCAGGAACCAGCGCAGCCGGGCACCCAGCTCCGGCAGCCGGTGCAGGGTACGCGCGGTCAGCCGGGTCACCGCGGCCAGCGGCAGCAGCCCCACCACCGAGCGCACCTTCAACGGCACCTTCGTACCGTCGGCCAGCCGCAGCACGTCGTAGAAGAAGGCGTCCTCGTCGTCCCACAGCCCCTGGTCGTACGCCGCCGCGGCGATGTAGGCGAAGTGCTCGAAGAACTTCGTGGCCGTGTCCACCCAGGTGCGGTCGTGCTCGGCCAGCACGATGGCGATGTCGAGCAGGTTGAGCGCGTACATCGCCATCCAGCCGGTGCCGTCGGACTGCTCCAGCACCCCGGCCACCGGCAGCGCCGCCGAACGGTCGAACGGACCGACGTTGTCCAGCCCGAGGAACCCGCCCTCGAAGACGTTGTTGCCGCCGGTGTCCTTGCGGTTGACCCACCAGGTGAAGTTCATCAGCAGCTTGTGCATCATCCGGGCCAGGAAGTCGTGGTCCCGGCTGCCGTCGATCTCGAACACCTTCAACGCCGCCCAGGCGTGCACCGGCGGGTTGACGTCACCGAAGGCCCACTCGTACGCCGGGACCTGCCCGTTGGGGTGCAGGTACCACTCGCGCAGCAGGAGCAGCAGCTGCTCCTTGGCGAAACCGGGATCGACCCGGGCGATGCTCACGCAGTGGAAGGCCAGGTCCCAGGCGGCGTACCACGGGTACTCCCACGGATCCGGCATCGAGATCACGTCGAAGCTGGTCATGTGCCACCACGCGCTGTTGCGCCCGTGCCGCCGCCCGGCCGGCGGTGTGGAACCCGGATCGCCCTCCAGCCACCGCTTGACGTCGAAGTGGTAGAACTGCTTGCCCCACATCAGCCCGGCGATGGCCTGCCGGGCGATCAACGCCTCGTCGGCGCTCGCCCGCGCCGGGATGACCGCGTCGAAGAACCGGTTCGCCTCGGCGCGCCGCGCCCACACCACCGCCTCGAAGCCGTCGCCCAGATCGGCCGGGGGCGGCGTGCCGCCACCCGGAGGTGGGGCGGTACGGGTCAACCGCAGCCGGATCCGCCGCTCCCCGCCGGCCGGCACGTCCAGCACGTAGTGCAGCGCGCCCTTGGTGCCCTCCAACCGGGGATTGACCGTGGCCGCGCCGTCGACCACGTGGTCGTTGATGCCGTCCTTCGGGTACGGCGTGCGGCTCTTCAGCCCCCACAGCCGCTCGGCGTTGGTGTCGTTGTCGCAGAGCAACGGGGTCGGGTCGCCGTCGCCTTCGAGCACCACCTGTCCCAGCACCCAGTGCTCACCGACCAGCCGCCGCCCGGCACCGACGATGCGGGGCACCCGGTCGCCGCCGGGCAGCCCCCACGCCCAGGTGTTGCGGAACCACAGGTGCGGCAGCACGTGCAGCCGCTCGGCCTCCGCACCCCGGTTGGCCACCGTCACCACGATGCACAGGTCGGTCGGTCCGGCCTTGGCGTAGTCGACGGTCACCGCCCAGTACCGGTCGTCGTCGAAGATGCCGGTGTCAACCAGCTCGTACTCGGTGTCGTCGCGGCCCCGCAGGCCGTTGACCGCGACCAGTTCGTCGTACGGGAAGGCGGCCTGCGGGTAGTGGTAACGCCACCGCATCCAGGAGTGGGTGGGGGTGGAGTCCTCGTACCACCAGTACTCCTTGGCGTCCTCGCCGTGGTTGCCACCGTCACCGCCGAGGCCGAACATCCGCTCCTTGATGATCGGATCGCGTCCGTTCCACAGCGCGAGGGCGAAACAGAAGGTCTGCCGGTCGTCGCACACGCCCGCCATGCCGTCCTCGGACCACCGGTAGGCTCGGGACCGCGCATGGTCGTGGGGAAAGTAGTCCCACGCCGTGCCGTGCTCGCTGTAGTCCTCCCGCACCGTCCCCCACGCCCGCTCGGACAGATAGGGACCCCATGCGCGCCAGTCCTGCTCCCCGGCATCGGCCTGGGCGAGCCGGATCCGCTCGACGTCGGGGGCCGGAGCGGGGGGCGAACCGTCACTGATCACCTGAACATCTTCGACGCCGCCGGGGTACTCCACCACAGCGGCCATTGTCGTCGTGTCGTGTTACACCTCGCCGCCGTGGAGGAAAGTTGATCGAGATTCGCTACGGTTCGCAGGTCTGCGGCGAGCTGACCAGCGCCGCCAGCCGCGAGTGGCTGGTGCCCGACGGCCTCGGCGGGTACGCCATGGGGACCGTCGCCGGCCTGCGCACCCGCCGCTACCACGGGCTGCTGGTGATCCCGGGAGATACCCCGGCGTCCCGCAAGGTGGGACTGGTCAGCCTCGATCCGGCAGTGCTGCTGCCCTCCGGCGCCCGGGTGCGCCTGGGCGCGCACGAGTGGGTCTCCGGTGACGTCGACCCGCGCGGCTTCGAGCTGTTGGAACGCTTCGACCTGACCGACGGGCTACCGCGCTGGCGGTGGCGCGTCGGCGACGTGGTGATCGAGCGGGAGATAGCCATGTGGCACGGCCGCTCCTGCGTGGCGGTGGTGCACCGACTGGTCAGTGGCGGCCCGGTCGAGCTGGAGCTGGCCGCCGCCTGCACCTGGCGCGACGCGCACGGCGAGCGGCGCGGTGACGGGCCGCCGCTGCGGATGGACCCGGTCGACGGCGGCGCGGTGATCGAGGGGGCGTACCGGCTGTCCGGACCGGGCTGGACGCCGCAGGGCCACTGGTGGCGGGGCGTGTACCACCGCGAGGAGGCGGCGCGGGGCCTGCACCCGGAGGAGGACCTGTGGTACGCGGGCCAGTTCCGGGACACCCTGCACCGCCCCGGGGACACCCTGGCGGTGCTGGCCTGGGCGCATGATCCGGCACCGGCACCCCCGCCGGCCACCGAGGTGGTCGCGGCGGCCCGGCGGCGCAACCGTCAGGTGGTGGCGGCGGCCCGGCCCGCCGACGACGTCGAGGCGAGCCTGGCGCTGGCCGCCGACGCGTTCGTCGTGCGCACCAGCGACAACCCGGTGGAGGTGGTGGCCGGCTATCCGTGGTTCGGCGCCTGGTCGCGGGACACGATGATCTCCTACGAAGGGCTGTTCCTGCGTACCGGCCGGGCCGACCTGGGCCGGGAGCTGCTGCGCTCGTACGCGGCGACGCTGTCGGAGGGGATGTTGGCCAACACCGCGGACACCGGGCGGGTCGAGTACAACACCGTCGACGGCACGCTGTGGTTCCTGCACGCGGTCAGCCGGCACGTCACCGTCACCGGCGACACCGACCTCGGTGACGAGCTGCTACCGGCGCTGCGCGCGGTGATCGACGCCCACGTCGGCGGCACCCGGTACGGCATCGTGGTCGACGCGGCCGACGGGCTGCTCACCCAGGGCGCCCCCGGTGCCGCGCTGACCTGGATGGACGCCCGGGTGTACGGGGTTCCGGTGACCCCCCGCCACGGCAAGCCGGTCGAGGTCAACTCCCTGTGGATCAACGGGGTGGCCGGAGTCGCCGAGCTGGCCGAACTGGCCGGCCAGGAAGCCGACGGGCTGCACCGGCTGCACCAGCGGGCGGTCAAGGGCTTCCGGGACCGCTTCCCCACCCCGGCCGGCTGGCTGCACGACGTGGTCGACGCGCCCGCCCCGGCGTACCCGCTCGGTGGTGCCGCCTTCCACGACGACGACCTGTTGCGTCCCAACCAGCTGCTGGCGTGGTCGCTGCCCTTCGCGCCGATGGAGCCGGACCGGCGGGCCCTGGGTCACCTCGGCGCCGGGCTGCTGACCCCGCTCGGCCCGCGCAGCCTCTCCCCCGACTGCCCCGGGTTCCTCGGCCGGCACCGGGGCGGGCCGGCCGAGCGGGACACCGCGTACCACCAGGGCACGGTCTGGCCGTGGCTGATCGGCCCGTACGCCGACGCCAGCCGGCGCGCCGGCCTGCCGGTCGATGATCTGTTCACCGGTCTGGAGGCGCACCTGGGCGAGTACGGCCTCGGCTCGGTCAGCGAGACCGCCGACGGCACGGCCCCGCACACCGCCACCGGATGTCCCTTCCAGGCATGGTCGGTGGCGGAGCTGCTGCGCGTCCGCCGGTAGCGCTTTACACCGCCGCAACGGGTATGTCTCCGCTGGTTAGCCAGTTCCGAGCAGGATTGGTCCCGATCCGGCCGCAACGCGAACGCCGCCCGTCAGGGGCTGCCGACGGGCGCGCGGAGACAACTCAAAGGGGGCGCGTATGTCACCGAACGCCGACGTGATCGACATCAACCCCGCACGCTCGCAGCGGGTGCTGATGCTGTCCTGGGAGTACCCACCCGTCCTCGTCGGCGGTCTCGGCCGACACGTGCACGCCCTCTCCGTCGCGCTGGCCGCCGCCGGTCACGAGGTCACCGTCGTCACCCGCCACGCCGACGGCGCACCCCTGGAGGAATACGTCGACGGAGTACGCGTCGTCCGCGCCGCCGAAGACCCCGTCACCTTCCCCCTCGCCACCAGCTCACTCCTCGCCTGGACCATGGCGTTCAACCACACCCTGACCCGGGCCGCGCTGCGCGCCACCACCACCGGCGGCTACGACGTCATCCACGCCCACGACTGGCTCGTCGCCCACACCGCCATCACCCTGCGCGACCACCTCGACCTCCCCCTCGTCAGCACCATCCACGCCACCGAAGCCGGCCGACACCAGGGCTGGCTACCCGAGGAGATGAACCGCACCATCCACGGCGTCGAACACTGGCTCAGCAACGCCTCGACCCGCGTCATCGCCTGCTCCGGCTACATGCGTGAGCAGATCACCACGCTGTTCCAGACGCCCGGGAGCCACATCGACGTGGTGCCCAACGGGGTCGACGACCGGGCCTGGCGGGCCCGGCCCCGCGCCGTCGCCTCGGCCCGCGCCCGCTTCGCCGGCACCGGCCCGCTGATCGGCTACGCCGGGCGGCTGGTCTACGAGAAGGGCGTCCAGCACCTGGTCGACGCCGTACCGCAGCTCCGCGCCCGGCACCCCGGGCTGCGGGTGCTGATCGCCGGGGACGGCCCCTACCGGGGCGAGCTGGAGGACCGGACCCGGCAGCTCGGGCTCGCCGGCACCGTACGCTTCGCCGGTTTCCTCGACAGCACCCAGTTGCCGGCGATGCTCGGCGCCACCGACGCGACGGTCGTGCCGAGCCTCTACGAACCCTTCGGCATGGTCGCCCTGGAGGCCGCCGCGGCCGGGGCCCCGCTCGCCGTGGCCCGCACCGGTGGGCTGGCCGAGATCGTCGAGCCGGGCGTCACCGGCGTCACCTTCCCGCACAGCGACCCGTCGGCGCTGGCCGGTGCCGTCGGACAGCTCCTCGGCGACGAGGTCTTCGCCCGCCGGGTCGCCCGGCAGGCGCGCAGCATGGTCGGCGAGCGGTACGGCTGGGCCACCATCGCCGCCCGCACCGCCGGCACCTACGCCGCCGCCCGCCGCGAACCCGGCGCGCCGCAGTCCCGGCGCCCCGCCGCCGACATCCCCCCGCGCCGGCAGCCGATAGCCATCCCCGACGGCAACCTCCTCGCCGCCAGCGCCGCCTGCTAGTCGTTCGGATCTTGGTCGAGGAGTGCCCTGCTGCGGGCGCTCCTCGACCAAGATCCCCTTCTGAGCCGGTTCGGTGCCGAGGATCAGTAGGCTCGGCGCGTGGCAGAGTGGGAACGGCACGAGGACGATGACCGGCTGCGCGTCTCCGACCGGGAACGGGAGGAGGTCGTGGAGTTGCTCGGCAAGGCGACCGCCGAGGGTCGGCTCACCCTGGACGAGTACTCCGAACGGGCCGGCGCGGCCCACGCCGCGCAGACCCGCGGCGAGCTGGCCAGGGTGACCAGGGACCTGCCGGCCGTGCCGGGTCGGCCTGCGGCCGGGGCACTCGTCCCGGCCGCCGAGAAGCTCCTGGCCGTCTTCGGCAACGAGGTACGCAAGGGCGCGTGGCCGGTGCCGGAGCGCATCGAGGCCCGGGCGGTGTTCGGCGACTGCCGGATCGAGCTGCACGAGGCCCGGCTGCCCGGCCGGGTGATCCGCGTCGATGCGGAGGCGATCTTCGGCAACGTCACGATCGTCGTGGCGGAGGGCACCGAGGTCCGGCTCACCGGCAGCGCCGTCTTCGGCAACAAGCAGTCCAAGCTGAGCGGCCCCGTCGCCGTGGGCGCACCCGTGGTCGAGGTGAACTGCCGCGCGATCTTCGGCGACGTGACCGTCCGCGCGCCCCGCAAACGCTGGTGGACGTGACATCGACGCCGCAGCGGACGATCCGACCCGTCCCATGGCCGACAGATCGTGCCAGCCGTTCGCCACACGCTGCCATACTCCCTGGTGATCGGCCCGGTTCACCGACCGGCTCCAGCCGTCGTCCTAAGTGGACGCCACGGGCGGTCCCCCTGCGGCGTCGCCACGAACTACAGTGACGTAGTTTTGGCGCTCAAGATCCCTGGGGAGGGCGAGCCGAGATGATGGGACCATCGCACGCGCTGTCCGGCGCGGCGGTATGGCTGAGCGGGTCCTGGGCGCTGCAGCACTTCTACGACTACGAGCAGTCACCGTTGGCGTTGGCCGTCGGGACCGCCGTCTGCGCCGGTGGGGCGCTGCTGCCCGACCTCGACCTGTCCGGCAAGGTCACCCGCAACCAGGGCGGCGCGACCGTGGCCCGCACCTTCGGCGTCTTCTCGCTGTTCATCGCCGAGGTGGTGGAGAAGGTTTCGCTGGGCGTCTACTACGCCACCAAGCTCAGCCGCGACCCGAGGCGCAACAACGGCCACCGTACGCTGACCCACACGATCCCGTTCACCGTGCTGGTGGGCTGGGGCACCACCACGCTGTGCGCCCGGTACGGCAAGTGGGCGGTGATCGGCATCCTGTTCTTCATGATCGGCCTGGCCCTGCGCGGCCTGTTCGACGAGTGGGCCGAGCGCGCGGGCTGGCTCATCGTCACCCTGGTCTCGGCCGGTGCGGCCGTCTTCACCGCCGCCAACCTCCCCGGCGACCGGGGGTATCCGATGATCGGTCTCGCCGTCGGGGTGGGCTGCTTCGTGCATATCATCGGTGACATGATCACCCGGGCCGGCGTACCGATCCTCTGGCCGATTCCGATCAAACGTCGGATGTGGACGCCGATCAGCCTGCCGGACCGGATCGCGCTGCGGGCCGGCGGGCGGACCGAGATCGTCTTTGTCCGCACCGCGCTGACCATCGTGTCGGTGCTGGCCGCGGTCGGGCTGGTCGCTCCCTCGGTGCTGCAGAAGTTCAACCTCGACATATGAGCGTCGAGGCCGTCGACCCGGCGATCGTGACGGCCGACGAGGCCGTGCCACGGTTCTGGCGGCAGCTCGGCCTGCCCGGCCTGGCCGACGTGCACGTGCACTTCCTGCCGCCGAGGCTGCGGCGTCGGGTGTGGGAGTACTTCGACTCCGCCGGCCCGCTGGTGGGGCTGGAGTGGCCGATCCGGTACCGGTGGAGCGACGAGGAACGCGTCGCCCACCTGCGCCGCCTCGGTGTACGGACGTTCAGCGCGCTCGCGTACGCTCACCGGCCCGGCATGGCCGAGCAACTGAACCAGTGGACGCTGGAGTTCGCCCGCGACACCCCCGGATGCCTCCCCTCGGCCACGTTCTTCCCGGAGCCGGAGGCACCGCGTTACGTGGCCGAGGCGATCGACGCGGGTGCCCGGGTGTTCAAGGTGCACCTCCAGGTTGGTGGCTTCGCACCCACGGATCCGGCGCTGGAGCAGGCCTGGGGCCTGCTCACCGAGGCCGGCGTACCGGTGGTCGTGCACGCCGGGCACGCGCCGGTGGGTACCGCGCACACCGGGCCGGACCCGTTCGCCGCGCTGCTGGCCCGGCATCCGCGGCTGCCCGCGATCGTCGCCCACATGGGCGCGCCGGACTACCCCGCCTTCCTGGATCTCGCCGAGCGCCACGAGCGGGTACGGCTGGACACCACCATGGCGTTCACCCCGTTCTTCGACCAGTTCGTGCCCTTCCCGGCCGAGGAGTTGCCGCGGCTGCGCGAGCTGGGTCTGGCTGGCAAGGTGCTGCTGGGCAGCGACTTCCCGAACATTCCCTACCCGTACGCCGACCAACTGACCGGCCTGGCGCGGCTCGACCTGGGCGACGACTGGCTCCGGACGGTCTGCTGGCAGACCGCCGCCGACCTGTTCGACCTGCCTGCCCCAACCTGACCCGCCCGCGACCGGTGGGCCGGCCCGAAGCGGAGTCCCGCGTCAGACGCCGACCCGTTGTTCGGGAACGGTCAGGCCGTAGAGGGCCATCAGCTCGGGGGTGTCGACCCGGCTGCCGTCGGCCACCGCGTCGCAGGCGATGTCGACGATCTGGTCCTTGTGGGCCAGCAGGTAGGGCCGGGCACCGACGTCGGCGCTGGCCAGGGTGGCGATGCCCGGCCAGTGCCGGCGGCCGAACAGCATCGGATAGCCGCGCAGCCCGTTGTAGGTGGCGCAGACCAGCACGTCGGGGAAGGGCAGGGCGGCGACCCGGCTCACCGCCGCGGCGGTGAGCCCCGGCATGTCGACCGGCACCACCACCGCCGCCTCCACCCGCTCGTCGTCGATCCCGGCGAGGCCGGCGCGGATGGACGAACCGACGCCCGTACCCCAGGCGCGGTTGACCACCACCGTGGCGCGACTGAGGTCGGCGGTCTCGCGGACCTGGTCGGCCGCGGCACCCAGGACGACCACGATCTGTCCGCAGCCCGCCTCCGTCAGCGTGTCGATCATCTGGTCGACCAGGGGCTTGCCGCCCTGGTGCAGCAGGGCCTCCGGCCCGCCGATGCGGCGGCCGCCCCCCGCAGCGATGATCATTCCTGCGATCCGGTTCAGAGCTGCGCTCCCTCCAGCGTGGGAGCGGTCGGGGCCGCGTGACCCCGACCGTCCCGTCCTACGCACATCGTTTGCAACGACCACGGTCGGAGGAGAGTGGCGGGGCATTTGGTGTAAATTGGGTATCTATCAGGCTCGCACCGACAGATGCTCCCAGCGCACGCCCTGGTAGTCGCCGTGCTCGGCCAGGAACCCGTCGAACTCGTCCAGGGTCAGCGCACCGGGAATCGGGTACCGCGCGGGGATCTCCCGCAACGCCTCGTCGTAGCGGGCGAAGATGGACATCTCATACGGATAGGTGTCCAGGTCCCGGCCGATGTACCGGCCGCGACGGCGGGCCCGCGCGGTGACCGCCCGCCAGTCCTCCGCCGACGGCGCGCCCACCGCCTCCACCCCGTGCTGGAACAGCGCCAGGTCGATCTCGTCGAAGGGCTCCCGGTCGTCCAGGTACCGCTGCACGTCACGCAGCGACGGGTCCATGTTGAACGTCATCCAGAACGGCACCGTGCCGGTGCGCAGTGTCCACCACGGCGCCAGCACGATGAACGACTCCACGAACAGCCGGTTGGCCGGAATCCTCCGCTGCCGGTACCACCACCTGTACAGGTCGGCCACCATCGGCGAGGGTTTGGCCGGGGTGTCGAAGACCAACCGCCGCAGCCGGTAGCCGTGCTCGCGGGCGAACCGCTCGATGTCCTCGCCCAGGGCGGGAGCGAACCCCCACTCCGCCTCGGGGCTGACGCTGTCCGGCTCCGGACCGTGCCAGCGGCGCACCGGCGAGTCGTACCGTTCGAGGTACTCGGCGACCCGCTCACTGCCGGCGTGGAACTCCTGCTCGGTGGCGCCGCCCACGGCTCCGTGCTGGAAGACGTGCCGGCTGCCCAGGCTGGTGGTCCGCCACCGACGCCGGCAGTCGGAGATGATGATGGTTCCGCCCGGCTCCAACGTCGACCGCAGGAACCGCTCGTACGCCGGCCCGAGCACCTGCCGCTTGTACCGGAAGTACGTCAACGCCCGGACCATCAAGCGGTCCTGGTTGGCGTCGTGCATGTGGTGCAGTCGGATGTCGGGGTTCGCCGCCAACAGCGCGCGGCCGGGCCGCAGTCCCTTGCGCATCGCGGTCGTCGGGTCGTCCGGATGCACCCACTGCCGGACCGGGATGAAGAAGGTCTGCGGCAACCAGGGCATTCCCAGCGCCGCGCACAGGTGCACCAGGGCCCCGCACGAGGAGCCGATCAGCACCGCCGGGTAGGAGCGCTGCGGGTACTCGCTCACCACCCACTCGTTGACCTCCTCCACGTTGATGCGGCGCATCCGCCGGGGGCTCACCGCCTCGGTCATGCCCGAGCCGATGAAGGCCAGCTCCCGCAGCCGGCGCGGCAGCACGTCGGTGAGCTTCACCAGCGGCTTGAGCGCCGTCGGCTGCCCGAGCGCCGGGAACGGTTCGCCACGCAGGTATCTGGCGGTGGCCATCAGCATCGCCGACGCCGAGTCGAAGCTGGCCAGGAAGTTCGGCTCATTCCCCACGGGTCACTCCCCCCGCCGTCGACGCTCGACCCGGTCGAGGAAGCCCAGCACCACGCGGGACAGTTCCACCGGGTTGTCGTGGCTCATCGCGTGCACCACACCGGGCAGCGTGACCAGGTCGCCGTCGCAGCGGGCACGCAGGTTCCGGACCCAACCGTCGGAGACGAGTGGATCGCGGGTGCCCCGGCAGATCAGCACCGGCATCCGCAGCCGGACGACCTTCTCCTCGGGACGTTCGGCCAGCACGTACGAGAAGGTGCGGATCACCCGTCCGACTCCGGCCCGCCGGTAGTCGCCGGCCTGGATGGCCCGCAGCCGCAGGGACTGGGTGGCCTGCTCCACCTGCCACCGCCACAGCTGGCTGCGCCACCGCCGACGGGCGGGCTCGACGATCGGGCTCGCCAGCACCAGCGAGTCGACCGCCGTCGGGACCCGCAGCGCCGCGTCCAGGGCGACCTGGCTGCCCAGGGAGACACCCACCAGCACCGCCGGGCCCGAGGCGCTCGCCCGTAGCCAGGCGGCCAGCGCCTCACCCAGCTCGGGGATCGTCGGTACCGGCTTCGGCTTGTCGCTGCGCCCGCAGCCGGGCAGGTCCGGGGCGAACACGAGGCCGCCGGTGGCCAGCCGCCGGGCCGTCGGTGCCACCATCCGGGCGGCCACCCCGAGGCCGTGAACCAGCACGATCGGCGGACGGACCGAACGGGTACCCCACCGCAGGCCCCGCACCCGCCACGTCGACGACCCGTCGACGCCGGCCCGCGACCGCCAGGCAGCCGGAGCGGGCACGGTGACGGTGTGCTCCTCGGGCCCGGGCAGCTCGACGCCCGGCGGCACGGGACGCAGGTCACGCGCCAGGTCGCGGACCTCGCCGGGTCGGGTCAGCGCCGTCATCGGACGTACCGGCGCGCCGTCGACCGTCCCGTGGTGCCGGCGTGTGCGGCCGAGACCACGGTCGCCACACCGACCAGCAGGCCGGTCACGAGCAGCGCCCGCGACCAGCGCGACCGGCGGGTCGACTCGGGACGCCATCCGTCGTCGACCCGGGCACCGAAGTCCGGCGGCTCGAAGAGATTACCCTCGCTTGGTGCGGTCGGATGGTCGGTGAAGTGTTGCCGGCTCAACACCCGCGCGCCGGCGCGCTCCACCATGCCGGGCACGATCCGGGCGGCCAGGACGCCGAACCGGCTCGCGCCACCGACCGGAACCTCCCGGCGCGGATGGTCGACGCAGCGCACCACCTGGGCGGCCACCCGGTCGGCGGAGACCGGACGCCCCGGCGGCACCACCTGGCGGCCGGTCCAGTTCGCCGCGACCCGGAACAGCGGGGTGTCCACCGGGCCCGGCAGGACCGTGCAGACCGTGATGCCCTTCACGTCCAACGACTCCTGGCGTACGCAGTCGCTCAGCGCCCGGATGCCGTGCTTGCTGGCCACGTACGCGCTCTGCTGCGGGAAGCCGGTGTGCCCGAGCACCGAGGAAACGTTGATCAGGGTGCCGCCGCCCTGCTCACGGAACCACGGCAGCACCGCCCGGGTCCCGTGGTACACGCCGAACAGGTTCGTCTCGACCACCCGGTGCCACAGCCGTGCCGGCACCTCCTCGGTGCGCCCGTACATGTTGACCGCGGCGTTGTTGACCCAGACGTCGACGCGCCCGAACCGCGCCACCGCCTCCGCGGCGACCCGGTCCATCGCCTCGGCGTCGGTGACGTCGGCCGGTGCCACCAGCACGTCGGCCCCGCGTCCCCGGCACTCGGTGGCCAGTTCCTCCAGCGCGTCGGCGCGGCGGGCGGTGAGCACCAGGGCCCCGCCGGCCTCGGCGAAGCGCAGTGCGCAGGCCCGCCCGATGCCGCTCGACGCACCGGTCACCACCACGACCCGATCCCGCCTGCCCATACCGCCCCCCGGATTGTTGTGAGGCTTAGCCTACGTTTTGCGGTGATCTGACCGCTCCGTTTTCACCGTCTGTCGACCGAGGAGGGAACCCCGTCGGACAGCGCCGGTCGACGCCGTCGCCCGGTCGCCTGCCGTCACCGTCGGCCGCCGCCACCTCAGTCGAAGCGCTTGGCGGCGGGGACCCCGAAGGGCGACGCGAGCGGTCGTCCCCAGTCCCGCCACGGCGGGCAGCCCAACGGCGGCTCACCGTCGAGGAACCGGTTCACCTCCCGGTAGAACGCCGGCCGGTCGGGTAGGTACGGGTGTGCCACCCGCAGCGGGCACACGTTGCGCTCGACCGGTAACCGCCACCCGTCAGGCATCAGCGGCAGGTCGGTGGCGGAGGTGAGACTCACCGCCCGGGTCTGCGCCGGTAGCTGGCGATCGAACAGGCGGGCGACGGTGTTCGCCTCGGCCAGCAGTTCCCGCGCCGCCGGTGCGTCCGACTCGAACTCGAAGTCCACCGCGTCGGCGACGGGAACCAGCAGCCGGAGCAGGTCCCCGGCCACCCGGCCCCGCCCGTCCCGGCCCGGTGGCGGATAGCCGACGATGCTCTCCGGGAACGGGCCGACCAGCACCAGGACGTCCACCTCGGGCGCGAGGTCGCGGGTCACCGCCGCCCAGGCAACCCAGGCACCATGCGAGTGACCCATCACCACCAGCGGCCGCGGCAACTGCCGGACCTGCTCAGCGAACACCTCCACCTGCTCGTCGAAGGGACGCTGGGTGTCCGCCGGCCCATAGGGCGAGCCCGTGTCGATCGGGCACAGCGCCCGGCCGCGCGGCTGCCCGTCACCCGGCCCGGCGTAGGAGAAGTAGAAGGTCTGGTCACAGTCGTAGCCCAGCTGGTCGGTACGGCTGCTGAACATGGTCCCCCGCCCGGACGCGGAGTTGATCCCGGACATCAGCAGGATCGACCCCGCCCTGGGTTCTGCCGGCTCACCCGGCTCCACCGGCCGGGTCGTGACGAACACCGTCGCCGCGAGCAGCACCAGCGCCAGCACCCCGGCCAGCCGCCACAGCGGCCGGCGCGGTGCCGGTCGGCTCAGCACCCGGATCGTCGCCGCGGTGGCCAGCGCGGAGGCGGGTACCAGCCACACCGCCACGGCGGGCGCCGCGGTGGCCAGCGCCCCGATCGCGGCGACGACCACCGCGTACCCCAGCATCGCCGGGGCCCGGAACCCGGCGCGGGCAGCGCCCGCCCACGCGCCGAGGAACCGGTCGCGACCCTGCCAGGGCACCGGTCCAGCCAGCATGACCAGCACGGCCACCACGGTCAGCGCCGGCCAGAACAGCCGGGAGTAGAGCAACGCCGCGGCCGCGTACACGGCCTCGGCGGCGACCAGCAGCAGCGGAAGCGCGACCAGGTAGAAGATCAAGGCGAAGCGCACCCGGGCCCGGGTGAACCCGCCCAGCATCAGCACCAGGACGCAGACCCGGAGGGCCAGCGCGGCGGCGAGGCCAACCAGGAACAGCGGCCAGGAGGGCGCCCAGGTGAGCAGCAGGCGCAGGTCGCCGTAGAGGTCCAACGGAGGCAGGCCGACCAGGTGCACCACCCCGGGCCAACGCGGCAACGCCCCGACCCCGGCGGAGACGGTGACCAGCACCGCCACCACGGCCAGCGGCCACAGCCGCACCGGCCGGGCGTCCGGCGGCGTCACCCAACCGGCGATCCGACGCGCCGCCGTGGTCACCATGCCTCCGATGCTTACCTACGGTCGCGCTCCTGTCCCGCACAATGAACCCTTTTCATCCCGAACCGCGCGACGCTCGCGCGCCGCACGACCTTTCTCCCGCGGCTCCGACCCGTCGCGCTCGATGGGCAGCAGTACCACGAGCCGGGCCGGCTAGGGCTCCCGGCGGGTGGCCAGTCGCAGCCGACGTTTGACGCCACCGGCCGCCCGGGTCCGGAGCCGGGTGAGCACGTTGACGTTGTCGCGGTCGTTCTCCGGCCGCTGGGTGAGGGAGTCGGCGTGACCCAACATCGCGACGATCGTCTCGACGGCGACCTGAAGCAGGTGTCCCTCGTCCAGCTCATCGGGGCTGGTCGTCTGCCGCATCGTGGTCGGGCGCAGTTCGTCCAGGTCGCCGACGATCCGGCAGGGGTAGTCCTGAAGTTCCTTGATCTGCTGCTCGGCCAGCTCGCGCACCCACTCGGCGCGGTCCAGACCGACGCCGAACGTCGCCCCCTCGCGCTGCTTGAGCACGGCGTCGACCAGGTGCCGGTGGACCACCTTCTGGTACGGCGTCCGCAGCGGGTACCGGTCGCCCAGCTCCAGGTTGACCCGACGGAGCAGTTCGATCTCGGCCGCGCCGAGCGAGGGGTTCGAGGTCGGTTCCGCCAGCTCGCACAGCCCCACCGGAATTCCCATGATGCCGGCGAACCGGTGCCACAGGAGGTCCCGTGGGGCACCGGGCGGCGGAACCGTCACCAGGTACCGCCGCTCCGCGGGGACCAGGTCACCCCACCGGCGCAGCATGCGCGGGGCCGTGTGATTGTCCCAGAACGCCTCGGCCTTGCCCTGTTCCACGGCGCGCATGAACGCCTCGAAACGCCAACCGCTGCGCGCCCGGACGCTCTGCTGCCAGAAGGACGGGAAGGTGCGCCAGAGGTCACGACCGGCCGCGATGACGTGAACCTCCGCGGCCTCCAGACTCTCCACCGCCCGGGCGGCCTGGGCACCGGTCGCCGCGCCGAGCCCTTCGTTGCTGATGATCACGTCGCCGGGCCAGTCGCGCGCCTGCTCGGCCAACCGGTCCCAGGTCCAGTAGGCGTCGGTGTCCCGCCAGTACGCCTCACGCAGGTCGGCCATCGCCTGGTCGTGCGCCATCGCGCTACCCGGCAACAGGATGCCCGCGTCCTGCAACGCGCCGCTGTTTTCCCAGAGCACGTTCTGCACATAGGTGCTTCCGGTCTTGGGCGCACCGATGTGCAGATAAACGCGTCTGGCCATGCCGCCTCCCGGGAACCGACATCTTGTCGATCAAAGTGGTCACGTTTGCCGAGCCAGGGTGACATACGAGGTGGGTCCGCCAAAACAGCGGGAGACGCCTGGTCAAACAGGCGAATTGATTACCTATCCCAAACGAATGGGCCGGGAAATTCGGATGAACAATTGCCGCCGGTACGGACGGCCAGCGCGCACTCAGTGCGCGTCGGCGTAGCACTCCACGACGGACAGGTCCAACGGGAAACGGACCGGAGTGTCCCCGAACAGCAGCGCGGTGGCCCGCCGTCCGGCCCGGTGAACCGCCTCGGCGACCCCCTCCGCCTGCTGCGCCGGGCAGTGCACGATCACCTCGTCGTGCTGAAAGAAGACCAGCTCCGCCCGGGTGCCGGCCAACTCGCCGCGAAGGACCGCGAGCAGGGTGGACGCCCACTCGGCGGCGGTGGCCTGGATGACGAAGTTGCGGGTGAACCGGCCCCGGGAGCGGGCCGCCCGGGCCCGTGGGGACTGGGCGTCACCGGCCAGGTCGGCGTCGACCACGCCGTCGTCGTCGGCACCGGATCCGCCGTTGCCCGGCGGGCAGGTCCGCCCCAGCCAGGAGCGCACCAGACCACCCGCCTCGCCGGTGCGCGCCGCCGCCTCGACGTAGCCGAACGCGGTGGGGTAGCTCCGCCGCAGCACCGCCAGGGCCGGTATCGCCGACCCGCCGGTCTGCCCGTACATCGCGCCGAGCAGCGCCAGTTTGGCGCGGCCCCGGTCGCCGTCGAACGCGTCCCGGGCCAACGCGGCGTAGAGGTCACCGGTGGCCCCCGCGGCGGCGAGCCGGACGTCACCGGAGACGGCCGCCAACACCCGGGGCTCCAACTGCCCGGCGTCGGCCACCACGAACCGCCAGCCCGGGTCCGCCACCACCGCGCGGCGGATCACCTTCGGGATCTGCAACGCGCCGCCGCCCCGGGTGGCCCAGCGCCCCGACACCACCCCACCGGGCACGTACTCCGGCTGGAACCGGCCGTCGCGCACCCAGGCGTCCCGCCACGCCCGGCCGTGCGCCGTCCAGATCCGGTACAGCTCCTTGTACTCCAGAACCAGCGGCACCGCCGGATGGTCCACCCCGCGCAACACCCAGGCCCTGGTGTTCGGCAGCTCCACCCCGACCCGCGCGAACGCCTTCAGCAGCTCGGCCGGGCTGTCCGCGTGCACCTGCCGGACCCCGAACGCGTCGGCGATCCGCCCGGCCAGCTCCGCCAGCCGGCGCGGCGGCCCGCCCACCGGGGACGGCTCACCCAGCAACTCGGCCAGGACCGCGTCGTGCACGTCGGCCCGCCAGGGCAGCCCGGCCGCCCCCATCTCGGCCGCGACCAGCGCGCCGGCCGACTCGGCGGCCACCAGCAGCCGGAACCGTCCCGGGTCGGCGGTCGCCGCGACCCGGTCGAGCTGGTCGGCGTACACCCGGGTCAGCGCCGTGATGCCGGGACCCGGCGGCCCGGGCACGGTGTCGAAGAGCGCGGCCTGCCCGCCACCGGGCGGTGCGGCGGCCCGCGGCGGCGGGTCGGCCGGCACCGGCGCACCGGTCAGCCGTGCCCACGCCGCGGCCAGCCCGCGAGCCTCACCCCACCGGCCGGCGTACCCGAGCAGCAGCCCCTCGGTCAGCTCCACGTCGTGACAGCGTCGCACCCGGACCCCGGCGCGCAGCAGCGCCGGGTAGAGCGCCGCACCGGAGGCCCAGACCCAGCGCGGCCGGTCGACCCGCTCCCGGGCGGCCACCGCGGCCGGCAGGTCGGTGACCGGCTCGGGCGCGCCCAGCGGCGTGCCCGCCGGGTCGAGGGTTTGCAGAACTCCCCCGCCCCGCTCGTCCGAGACCACCGCCACCAGCACGGACGCGATTCTGCCCGGCCCCTGCGACACACCGGCACCGACCACCCGGCGGCGACGCCGACCGGAACCGCGCGGGTTGTCGTACCCGTGTGTGAGGCTTCGGGGCATGGCAACCTTCGTTCTCATCCACGGCGGCGGTGGCAGCGCGTGGGACTGGCATCTCCTGGTCCCTGAGTTGGCGCGCCGCGGCCACGACGTGGTGGTGCCGGAGTTACCGATCGAGGACCCGGCGGCCGGGTTCGCGCAGTTCCGCGAGACGGTGGTCAACGCGATCGGTGACCGCGGCGACCTCGTGGTGGTGGGGCAGTCGTACGGTGCGTTCACCGCCCCGCTGATCGCCGAGAAGCTGCCGGTGCGGCTGATCGTCCTGCTCACTCCGATGATCCCGAAGCCCGGTGAGCGTCCCGGGGAATGGTGGGACACCACCGGTTACCGGAGTGCCGAAGGGCTCAGCGAGGAGCAGCAGTTCTACAACGGGGTGCCGGCCGAGATCGTCGCGGAGGCGCCGACGCACAGCCGCAACCAGGCCAGCGTCGAGTGGGACGAGCCGTGGCCGCTGGACGCCTGGCCGGACGTGCCGACCAAGGTGCTCATCGCCCGCGAGGACAGGTTCTTCCCGGCGGAGTTCCTGCGCCGGGTGGCCGCCGACCGGCTCCACCTCACCCCGGACGAGATCGACGGCGGCCACTCGGTCGCGCTCAGCCACCCGAAGCAGCTCGCCGACCGGCTGACCGCATACCTGGAGTAGTGGGCAGCAGCCGGTCGCGCAGCACGACGGGCCGTGGCGAGTCGGGGCTATTGTGCGGCGCATGCCTGTTCCCGGTTGGCTCGACGACACCCGGACCTCCTACGACACGGTGGCGGTCAACTACGCCGACCTGCTCCGCGACGCTCTCGCTCGGGAGCCGTTCCAACGGGGCATCCTCGCGCTCTTCGCCGAACTGGTCCGCGCCCAGGGCAACGGGCCGGTCGCCGATGTCGGCTGCGGCCCCGGCCGGATCACCGCCCACCTCGACAGCCTCGGCCTGGACGCGTTCGGCATCGACCTGTCACCCACGATGATCGACGTGGCCCGGCGGGACCATCCCGGCCTCCGTTTCGAGGTCGGCACGATGACGAGCCTCGAACTGCCCGACGGTTCGCTGACCGGCCTGCTCGCCTGGTTCTCCCTGATCCACGTCCCCGACGACGAGATCCCCACGGTCCTCTCCGAGTTCCACCGGGTGCTGCGACCGGGCGGAGTCGTGCTGCTCGGATTCCACAACGGCGACGGCAGCCGGCTCAAGACAGAGGGTTACGGCGGCCTCCCGATGAACGTCCACGTGTACCGGCGGCCACCGGACCGGGTCGCGGCGTGGCTGGATGCCGCCGGCTTCACCGTCGAGGCCGAACTGACGCACCGTCCGGAGCCGGGAGTGCAGGGCGGGTTCGTCTTCGCCCACCGGTGAGGTGGGCCTGCGCCGTGACCGGGCAGGCACCTACCAAGACCTGGCATGAACACGACGTGGACGAAGGAGCCCATCATGACGCAGTCGACGTCCCTGTTGGAGCGTCTGCACCGGGTCGGGATGCGTGATGTCGTCACGGTGGAGCCGGCGACGGGTGGGGTCGCCGCCCTCGCCGGCATAGCCACCCGCCGGGACGCGCCGCCGCTGTTCGTCAAGGCACTCGCCGATGTTCCGGCCGACGACGTCTTCGTCGCGGAGGCCGAAGGCCTGGCCGCCCTGCGCGACCTCGGCGGCCTGGCGACCCCCGAGGTAATCCTGGCGGACCGGGACCTGCTCGTGCTGTCGGTGCTGCGGCCGAGGCCGCACAGCGAGACCTTCTGGGAGAAGTGCGCGCACGCGCTCGCCCGGCTGCACCTGGGCACCACCCATCCCCGCTTCGGCTGGCACCGTGACAACTGGCTGGGTCGCCGCCGGCAGATCAACACCTGGAACGACGACGGCTTCGCGTTCTTCGCACAGCATCGGCTGCTTCGCTGGCTCGGGGAGCCCCGCGTCGACGCGGCGCTCGACCCCGAAGACCGGGCTGCGCTGGAGCGGCTGTGTCACCGGTTGCCCGACCTGCTGCCGGCCCGGCCGGCCTGCCTGACCCACGGCGACCTGTGGGCACAGAACGTCCTGGCCACGACGGACGGGCAGCCCGCGCTGATCGACCCCGCCGTGTCCTACATGTGGGCCGAGGTCGATCTCGCCCACGTGTGGTCGACCGCGCCCCCACCCGAGGCACAGCGGTTCTTCGCGGTCTACGCGGAGCTGACCACCCTCGACAGCGGCTGGCAGTCCCGCATGCCGATCGTCCAGCTGCGACAGCACCTCGCCGTGCTGGCGCAGTTCGACGAGGACTGGGGCGCGACGGAGCTGATCCGGGCCACCCTTGCCCCGTTCCGGAAGCGGGTGCGGTGAATCAGTGTGCGCACGGTGCTGCCGGCGGCCACCGCTGTCCGGATACCGGCGTGGATCACGTCGTCGGATGACAAGCTGACAGGTATGGACAGGGACGATCTGCTCGCCTGGATCGCGGCGTACGAGCGCGCGTGGCGGACGCCGGGAACACAGGCACTGGCCAGCATCTTCACCGCTGAGGCGAGCTACCGGCAGGGGCCGTACCGGGAGCCGGTGACCGGCTTGCCGGCCATAGCCCGGATGTGGGAGGACGAGCGGGACGGCCCCGACGAGGTGTTCCAGATGACCAGCGAAGTCGTCGCGATCGAGGGCGACACCGCGGTGGCGCGAATCGAGGTCCGGTACGGCGACCCCGTCCGCCAGGAGTACCGCGACCTGTGGATCATGCGCTTCGCCGAGGACGGGCGCTGTCGTTCCTTCGAGGAGTGGCCCTTCTGGCCGGAACAGTCGGGCGTCTCGCCGCCACCTGGAAGCTGACCCGGCTCGGCCACCTACTGCGGTACCCGGCCGCCCACCCGGATGATCGACGAGCTTCGGCCCACAAACCGGGGATCAATCAAATGCATTTGATGTAAGGTCTGTGTATGGCTTCGTCGAGCCCTACGACCCCGTCGTTCCTGCACCTGGCCGCCCATCCGGTGCGCTGGCGGCTGTTGACCGAGCTCGCGGTCGGCGACTTCCGCGTCCGGGAACTCGTGGCCAAGGTGGGCGAGCCGCAGAACCTGGTCTCCTACCACCTACGACTGCTGCGCGACGGAGGGCTGGTCGTCACCTCGCGCAGCAGCTTCGACGGCCGGGACAGCTACTACCACCTCGACCTGGACGCCTGCCACCGGGCGCTCGCCGACACGGCAACGGCCCTGCACCCCGCGCTGCGCCGGGAAACCACCCGCTCCCCCGTCGACCTGAGGTGTTCACCGGATCTCGGGGTGCTGTTCGTGTGCACCGGCAACAGCGCCCGCTCACCGATCGCCGAGGCTCTGCTGCACCATCACACGGGCGGCCGGGTCAAGGTCCTCAGTGCCGGCACCCGACCCAAGCCGGACCTGCACCCCCACGCCGTACGGGTGCTGCGGGACAGCTTCGGTGTCGACGTCACCGGGCGGCGGCCCCGGCACCTCGATTCGGTCAGCCACCACCGGTACGACTACGTCATCACCTTGTGCGACAAGGCCCGTGAGGTCTGTCCCGACTTCGCGCACGAGCCTCGGCGGGTGCACTGGAGCGTCCCCGATCCCACGACCACCGCCGACTACTCCGCCTTCCAACGTGCCGCCACCGACATCGACACCCGCGTCCGACACCTGCTGCCCCTGCTCACCGCCGCCCCACCCACAGAGGAGATCCGCCATGACAGCACCCGAGAGGTACGCGAGCGTCCGATACCTCGTTGACGACGTCCAAGCCGCCGTCGACTTCTACACCACCCGTCTCGGGTTCACCCTCAACACCAGCGCGGCACCCGCCTTCGCCGACGTCGTGCGCGGCCCACTCCGTCTGCTGCTGTCCGGACCAACCAGCTCCGGCGCCCGCGCCACTCCCACCGACTCCGCCACCGCCGGACGCAACCGCATCCACCTCGTCGTCGATGACCTGGATGCCGAGGTCGACCGGCTGCGCCGTACCGGGGTGTCGTTCCACGGCGATGTGGTCAGCGGGCCGGGCGGACGGCAGATCCTGCTCACCGACCCCGCCGACAACCTGATCGAACTGTTCCAACCCGCCGGTCCCACCACACCCGCACCCACTACGCCCTGAGTCAGGCCGCCCGCCGACAATCTTTCTGGCGCAGCGTCGTCGGATCCGGGGCGGGTCGTTCGTAGAACAGGTGACAGGCGGCCAGCGGGGCCGCCGGAAGAAGGGAGTCATCGGATGGCCCGGTACCTGATCTCGTTCAACGACGGCGCGATGGACCACATCCCGGCCGAGGAGATGCCCGACGTCGGTAAGGCCGCGCACGCGGTGATCCAGGAGGCCGTCAACGCCGGAGTGTTCGTGTACGGCACGGGACTCGAACGCCAGCAGGCGAGCATCGTGGCCCCGGACGGGCTGGTCACCGATGGCCCCTACCCGGAGACCAAGGAGGTCATCGGCGGGTTCGTGGTCGTCGACGTGGCCTCCCGCGAGGAGGCGCTGGGGTGGGCCGCCAAGATCGCAGCCAGTTGCCGCTGTGCGCAGGAGGTCCGGGAAATCATGCCCGATCCGGAGACCGAAGCGATGCTCCGCGCGGCCAGCAGGCGATGGTGAGGTCCCGACGGCGACGTGGCGACAGGACTCGACAATCGGAGATCGCCCCGCTGTCGTGACCTGCCAGGCACGCCGGGCTCGACGGACGCAGCACGTCAGCGACACACCGTAGCCAGGTTGAGGAAGACGCAGCACGCGCTCACCACGGTCAGCGCGAGCGCGGCGGCCATCGATCATCAACTCAGCCTAGGAGCACCCTCGGCAGCAGCGGAATCGGCGTCCCGGGCGACGCTCTCACCAGCTCCCGCGTTCACCCGAGCGTACGACGGGAGGCCGGAGCGGACGGGGCGCCCGTCGCGGACCGCTGTCGCGGTGTCCACGATGGCGGCCAGAGCCGCCCGGAACAGCAGGGAGCCGGTGCTGATCCGCCGCACACCCAGCTCGGCCAGGGCGGTGACGGTGTGCCGGTCCGGCAGGAACAGGATGTTGACGGGCACGTCGACCGCCGCCACGACCGCCGCGATGTCTGCCGGCTCGGCCAGACCGGGGACGAACACCCCGTCCGCGCCGGCGTCCGCGTAGCGTCGGACCCGGGCGACCGCTTCGGCAAGGTCGCCCGGGCGCTGCCAGTGCGTGTCGGTGCGGGCGTTGACGAACAGGTCGGGCACCTCCCGTTTCACCGCCCGGATCAGCGCCGCGTGCTCCGGTGCCGGGCCCATGCCGTCCTCCAGGTTGACGCCCACCGCGCCGGCCTCGGCCACCGCCACCGCCCCGGCGACGGAACCGGTCTCGATGTCGGCGGTGAGGTGCGCGGGCAACGACGCCAGTCGGCGGACGAGTGCCACCGTCGCGCCTTCGGTGGCGGCCACGCCGTCGGGCAGGCCGTTGCTGGCCGCGACGCCGAGACTGGTGGTACCGAGCGCGGCAAAGCCGGCCTCGACCAGGAACCGGGCCGACGCGACGTCCCACGCGTTCGGCAGGATCAGCGGGTCACCGGCGCGGTGCAGTGCCGCGAAGCTGTTCATGGGCGTGCTCCCGCCACCAGCGCGAGGGCGTGGGCCCGTCCGGGGCAACGCCGGGGTCCCGCGCCGAACGCCAGCTCACCGGCGAGACGCACCCCGACCACCTCGCCGGCCTGGACGGTCACGCCGGCCACGGTGGTGGTGACCAGTGCCTGCCGCCTGGTCGCCGGCACGGGCGGATCGTCGCGCAGCACGTCGTCGACGCGCCGGTGCCGGGCCCGGTCGATCAGGGCCACCGTGGCGTCGCACGCCTGCACGAGCACGCCGATGCGGGCCGCGGTGGGCTCGTCGAAAGCGCCGCCGAAGATGGTGACCAGCCGGTCCACCGCAGCAGAGGCCCGCGCGTCGTCGCCGGTGCCCGGCTGGTACGCCTGTGCCACGTCACGGACCAGCTCCACCACGGGTTCGGTCACACCCAGTCGGCGGGCCAGCACCGCCACGGGATGCGCCGAGCCGTCGTGGCGCAGCGAGTCCGGCGGGATCGCGTCCAGGATCGCGACGGACAGCGCGCGGCGTCGTGCGTGTTCGGCGCCCTCGCTGAACCGGCCGACGGTCGCCCGCAGCCAGCCGATCCCGGCCGACGCGGACGCCACGGCCGGTACCACGAAGTTCGGGTCGGTCAACACGGCGAGGGCCGCCTCGCGACCGTGGATCTCCTGCATGCGGAGAACGCTACGACCGCGATCCTTCGGTACGCGCCGAACTGTCGCGCCCGACAATGGGTGGGTGACCTGTGCGACCGACCTCGCCGCGCTCGCGGCGCTGCTGGCCGACGAGACGCGGGCGGCGATCTGCCTCGCGCTGCTCGACGGCCGGGCGTGGACCGCGAGCGAACTCGCCAGGCACGCGGAAGTCGCACCCTCCACCGCGACCGGGCACCTGAATCGCCTCGTCGAGGGCGGTCTGCTCGTCGAACGGCGTCAGGGCCGGCACCGGTACGTGCAGCTCGCCGACGCCTCGGTGGCGCAACTGCTGGAAGACCTGTCGGCCCGGATCGAGCCGGCTCCGGCCCCGACGGGCAGCCTGCGGGCGGTTGCCGCCAGCACGGCCCTACGGCGGGGTCGCACCTGCTACGACCACCTCGCCGGGCGGCTCGGCGTGGCAGTGACCGACGCGATGACCGGGCGCGGGCTGCTGGACCGCAGCGGCGGCTTCGCCCTCACCCCGGCCGGCCGGACCTGGTTGACCGACCTGCTCGGCTGGGATCCGGCGCAGCCGCGACCGGGCCGACGGCCGCTGGTCCGCGGCTGCCTCGACTGGACCGAACGGCGGGAGCACCTCGGCGGGCTGGCCGGGGCGAAACTGTGCGAGGCCTTTCTCAGCAACGGGTGGGTGGCGCGGATCGGCTCCGGCCGCGCCGTACGCCTCACCCCCGCCGGACGATCCGCGCTCCACGACCACCTGGGCCTCGACACCCTCGACTGACTGCCTTGCCATCCTCGGCCAGGACCCGCCTCGCCTGCACTGCCCTACTGTCGGTCTCTCTTACTTGCCGACCCCGGCGGTGAGGCCGGACTGCACCTGACGCTGGAAGACGATGTAGACGATGAGCACCGGCAGCATCGCCATGGTGACCCCGGCGAACAGGCCGGACCAGTCGGAACGGTAGCCCTGGTTGACCGACAGCTCGATCAGGCCCTGGGAGATGACCTGGTTCTTCGGCTCGCCGGCCACCGACTGCATGAGCAGGGTCGGCAGGTACCACTGGTTCCACTGGCCCAGGACGTTGAAGATGCCGATGCTGATCAGGCCGGGCCTGGCCATCGGCAGCATCACGCTGAAGAACAGTCGGCTGTGCGACGCGCCGTCGACCATGCCCGCCTCGGCGATCGCGTTGGGCAGGGTACGGAAGAACGAGTGCATGAAGAAGACGGTGAACGACAGCGACCAGGCCACGTAGACCAGGATCAGCATGATGTGGCTGTTCGGGCCGAGGAACGGCAGCACCACACCGGTGTTGTAGACGCCCTTGAACAGCGGCACCGCGGCGAGGTAGATCGGCAGGGTCAACCCCGACAGGAACATGTAGTAGATCAGCCGGTTGCCGGGGAAGTCGTAGCGGGCGAGCACGTAGGCGGCCATCGAGCCGAGCAGCATGGTGAGGAAGACGCTGCCGGTCAACACCAGGATGGTGTTGAAGAAGAACGACCCGATGTGCCCCTCGGTCCAGGCCCGGGCGAAGTTGTCCCACTGCAACCGCTCGGGGATCAGGGACAGCGGCTTGCGGATGACCTCCGCGTCGGTCTTGAGCGCCGACATCACCACCCACAGCAGCGGGTAGACCACCATGATCGCCCAGACGGCGAGGAACAGGTGGGAGAAGCCGTTGAAGAATCGTGCCCCGGCCCGGCCGCCGCCGACGGCGGCGCGCGGTGCCGGCGTACGGGTCGGTGGTGGAGTCTGGTCGGGGCCGGCCAGGCCACCCGGGGTGTGGGTCACCGTGCTCATCGTCCAGGTCTCCTCAGTACTCGATCCGCTCACGACGGGTGATCCTCAGCTGGAGAGCGGCCAGCAGGATCGTGAAGATCGCCAGCGCCACGCCCATCGCGCAGGCGTAGCCGAACTGGCCCTTCTGGAAGGCGGTGAAGTTCAGCACCGACGCGAAGATCTCACTGGCGTGGTTCGGGCCGCCCTGGCTGGGCGTCATGACGAAGACCAGGGCGTACATGTCCAGCGCGATGAAGCCCAGGTAGACCCAGGCCACCGAGACGGTGTCCCGCAGCAGCGGCAGGGTGATCCGGAAGAAGGTGTGGAAGCGGCCGGCACCGTCGAGGATGGCCGCCTCGTAGACGTCCTTCGGGATCGACTGCATGGCGGCGGAGAACAGCACCATGTAGAAGCCGGCGCCGCTCCAGACCGCGATCAGCAGCAGCCACCACAGCACCGCCGGTACGCCGAGGAAGGGCTCCGGGTCGTGCATGAAGGTGATCGGGTCGTCGCCGTCGACCAGCCCGATCTTGATCAGCAGGCCGTTGATCAGACCCTGCCCGTCGGCGCGGTAGATCTGCTGCCACATCACCGCGATGACGACCAGGGAGAGCACCTGCGGGAAGAAGAAGATCACCTTGTAGAACCCGGAGCCGAAGACGCCCCGGATGCCGGCCCTGTCCTCGCGTCCGCCCACGTTGAGCAGGAACGCGAGGAACAGGGCCAGCGCGATGGTGAACAGCGGCACGGTGATCAGGAAGAACACGTTGTGCCAGAACGCCTTCCTGATCAGTTCGTCGGAGAAGAGCCGGATGTAGTTGTCCAGCCCGACGAACTGCTGCCTGTCGGAGTAGCCTCCCCAGTCGGTCAGCGAGTACCCGGCGGCCTGCAGGAAGGGCCACACCACGTAGAAGAGGTACAGCCCGACCGGCAGGGCCAGGAAACCCGTGACGAAACGACCAACACCGTGCCGCATGGGACTCACTCTTTCCGTTCGGATCAGGCGTCGCGGGTCTGCTTGGTGATGGACGAGTCCTTGGCGACCTTGTCGGCGGCGGCCTGCATCTTGTCGACGAACTGCGCGGCGGTCAGCCGGCCGGCCATCAGCTCGGCGGACAGGTTCTGGCTCTCCTTGTCCAGGTCGGCGTAGAAGTTCCAGAGCTTGATCGAGATCAGGTCCGAACCGGCGTTCTTCATCAGCTCGTTGGCGCTGGCCAGGGCGGCGTCCTGAACGTTGTCGCCGGAGCCCTTGGTCGACGCCAGGGACTTGGTCAGCTCGGCGAACTTCGCCGAACCGGCCTTGGAGAGCACCGCCCGCAGGAACTCCTTGGCCGCCGCCTTGTTCGGCGCCTTGGCCGGAACCACGATGCCCTCACCGGCACCGGCGTAGACGTCGTTGGGTGCCTTGTCGGTGGCGCCCAGACCCCAGTAGTCGGAGATCTTCATCTCGAAGCCCGGCGGGATGGTGGCCGCCATCTCGTTCTTCAGCCAGGTACCGACCTGGATGAAGGCGGCCTTGCCGTCGAGCCACGCCTGCTGGGACTGGGTGTGGTCGAGCTTGCCCGGCAGCAGCAGCTTGTCCTTGACCAGCTTCTCCCACGCCTCCAGGGCCGGCAGGATGCCCTCGGCCCGCCAGGCGTTCTCCTTGAGGTTGTCGATGTCGATGACGGCCTGCTTGCCGGCGGACTTCCAGACGGTCGCCATCAACGCCCAGCGCGGGTAGTAGCCGTGCACGGCGTCGTACACGTACGGGGCCATGCCCTTGGCCTTGATCTTCGGCGCGAGGGCGAAGAAGTCGTCGAAGGTCTTCGGCGGCGCCCAACCCTCCTTGCTGAACAGGGCGTCGTTGTACCAGTTGCCCCAGACCGTGTAGGCCACGTTCACCACGAAGAACTTGCCCTGGTAGGTGCCGTCGCCGACGGTGCCCGGCAGCAGGGTGTCGCCGACCGTGCCCTCGCTGTCCCAGGCCGGTGCCGTGAGCAGGTCGTCCAGCGGCTCGATGGCACCCTCGTTGACCAGGGTGCTGATGTCCATCATGTCGGCGCCCGAGTTCATCACGACGTCGCTGGGCTGCGTCGCCATCTTGGGCTGCTCTTCGGTCTTGATCTTCTGGGTGGAGCTCATGTTCACGGTGACGTTGGGGTGCTTCGCGTTGAAGATCGCCTGGTCCTCCTTCGCCCAGGCGTCACCCAGCCCACCGTTGAAGATGACCACCTTCACGGCGCTGCCGTCCTGCACACCGAAGGGGTTGTCGTTGCTCTTCTCCCCGGCGTTGTCGTTGTTCTGGCTCGGCGTGCTGCCGGCACAGGCGCTGAGCAGACCGGCGGCCGGGGTCACCAGGAGGCCCGCGGCCGCCGCGCGGCGCAGCAGGGTCCGGCGGTTGAGATCGGGGGAAAGGGACATCGTGTGACTCTCCTTGTGGTGTCGGGTCAGGCGGTTCGCCGGAGGCGCCCGGCGTACCGCGACTCGAGGGCGAGGTTGTGCTCGTCCCCGCCGGGGACGTTGGCGGAGAGGTAGATAGGGGGTACCTCCCCCGCCTGGTGGAACCGTCGTACGACCTCCGCGGTCAGCAGCTGCGCCAGCAGCGCCGAGGTGACCGAGGAGACCGCACAGACCGCGCCGCCGCCCTCGAGCGGCAGCAGTGCGTCGCCGTACGGCGCGCCGTTGTCCAGCACGACGTCGGCGAGATCGACGAGCCGCCGGCCGGACGGGTGCCGTGGGGCGACCCGCCCGGTGTGCTCGACCGAGGTGACCGCGATCAACGGGTGACCGCGCCCGGTGGCCAGCAGGGCCAGTTCGACCACCGAACCGTTGATGCCGGACTGGGACGCCACCACGAACACGTCCCGTGGCTGCGGTGCGGCGATCGCGTAGAGCTGGTGCGCGACGGCCGGATCGCGTTCCAGCTTCGGGTCGGCGAGCACGTCACGCGGGGCGTCACCGTGCAGCACCAGGTCGTGCAGGGAGATCCGGTTGGTGGGGACCAGTCCGCCGGCCCGGGCGACCAGTTCGGCGGCGAACGCCTCCGAGTGCCCGGCGCCAAACGCCTGGAGCACCCCGCCGTCGCGCAGGCTGGCGGCGATCAGGTCGGCGGCCCGGCCCAGCGGCTCGGACTCCCGGTCGACGATCCGGTCGAGGACCGGCCGGACCGCCTGCGCGTACCCCTGGGCGCTGATCATGCGTTGGCTCCCCTCGCGGCCTTGTGCCCGTCGACGGCCTGGGCGGTACGCCGGAAGGCCGCGTGGGCACGGTCGTGGGTGCGCTGGGCGACGGCGATGTAGAGCAGGTCGAGGACGACCAGTTGCGGGTGCCGGGCGGACAGCGCGTCCGGCCGGAAGGTGGTGGCCTGGCTGGCGGTGAGCAGCACGATGTCGGCCAGCTCGGCCAGCGGCGACCGGCGGAATCCGGTCAACGCGATGGTGGTGGCCCCCCGGCTGCCGCCCTCGGCGAGCATCTCGATGGCCTCGCGGGTCTGTCCACTGTGCGAGATGCCCAGCGCGACGTCACCGGGTCGCAGCAGCGCGGCGGAGGCGAGCCCGGAGTGCACGTCGTTCCAGGCCCACGCGGCCACCCCGATGCGGTGCAGGCTGAACTGCATCTCCTCGCCGACCAAGGCGCTGCCGCTGGCGCCGAAGATGTTCACCCGCTCGGCGCCGGCGATGGCCACGGCGGCCCGCTCGACCTCGGTGAGGTCGAGCAGCGCGGCGGTGTCGTGCATGGCCCGGGTGTCGGCGGCGATGATCTGCTCCAGCACCCGTTCCAGCGGGTCGCCGGGCTGGATCTCGCGTCCGATGTCCACGGTCCAGCCGGCTGAGCGGGCCCGTCCCGTCTCGGCGGCGATACCCAGCCGCAGGTCGGCGTAGCCGTCGAAGCCCATCGCCCGGCAGAACCGGGTGACCGTGGCCGGCGAGGTGCCGCTGCGTTCGGCCAGCTCAACGATGGTCGCCCGGGCCGCCGCCTCCGGGTCGCTGAGCACGTGCTCGGCGACCCGGCGCAGCGCGCCGGTCAGTTCGTCGGCGCCGGTGCGGACCCGGGCCAGGATCCCGTCGGAGGCGACGCCCGGGGCGCCCCGCCGGTCAACCCCATCGGCGTCGGCCACCGCGGTGCCCGCAGAGGTGTCCGCCTCGTGATCAACCATGGGACGCCTTTCAAAAAAGACTGTTAACTGTTAGTGGTAAAAGTTCTTACTGAAGGCCCCTCCATGTCAAGACCGTGGGCGAAGTTTTCAAACTGTTACCTGGCGCACAGACCGCGGCCGTACCCCTCCCTTGCCTGCTACCGCCGCCGCGACCAGCATGAACGCAAGCTCGACCGAGGAGGTGGGCAGATGCCCGGCACCGTCGTGGTCGGCCTCGACATCGGTGGTACGACCACCCGGGCCGTCGCGGTGACGCTCGACGGCGAGCGGCTCGGGGCCGGTCGGGCCGGCGGCGGCAACCCCACCAGCCACGGTGCCACGCGGGCGGCCGGCGCACTCCGGACGGCCCTGCGACAGGCACTCGCCGACGTCGACCCCACCCGGATCCGAGCCGCCTCGATCGGGCTGGCCGGGGCCGGACGGCTGCGCGCCGACCCGGCCGCCCGCGCCGCCTTCGACGACGCGTGGCGGGACGCCGGGCTGCGCTGCCCGTACGCGGTGCACGGTGACGCCCTGGTCGCCTACGCCTCGGCAACCGCCGACCGGGTGGGCACCGTCCTCGTCGCCGGCACCGGAGCGATCGCCGCCCGGATACGCGACCTGAGGCTGGACGGCGTCGCCGACGGGCACGGCTGGCTGCTCGGCGACGCCGGATCCGGCTACTGGCTCGGCCAGCAGGCGGTACGCCGGCTGCTCGCCGCCCTCGACGCCGGCGACGACCCGGGCGACCTCGGTCGGCGGATCCTCGCCGAACTGACCGGTTCCCGCCAGGTGGCGTCCCGTCCCCGCGACACCGTCGACGCGCTCGTGCAGGCCGTCGCCCACCGGCCGCCGGTGGAACTGGCCCGACTCGCCCCGCTGGTGGTCGACGCCGCCGTCGCCGCCGACCCGACGGGCACCGCCCTGGTCAACGAGGCCGCCGCCGACCTGGCCACCACGGTCGCCCGGATCCGTCCCCGCGGGGACGTCAGCGTCCTGGTGCTCGGTGGCGGCCTGCTGACCGGCGAGACCCCGCTGGCCGCCGCGGTCCGCGTGGAGGCGCGGCGACGCTGGCCGCAGGCACCGCTGCGTACCGCCGGGGACGGTGCCGCCGCCGCGGCCTGGCTCGCCGCCCGCACCCTGCCCGAGGTCACCGATCCCGCCGCCCTGCACGCCCGGCTGCTCCCGGCGACACCCTGACCACGCCCACCCGGCCATCGATCGGTCGCGATCCGTCATCGCTGACGGCAGGACCGTTACCGGCCCGGTCACCCCGAAGCTGGCATAGGCTCGGACCATGCGCCGCCTGGCCCGTCTCGCCGCTCGTACGCCGGCGGACCGGGAGCGATACCTCGACCTGCTCCGGGCGCTGGCCATCGTCCTGGTGGTCCTCGGGCACTGGGCCATCGCGGCGGTCGAGTACGACAACGGCCGGCCCGACGGCCACTCCGCGCTGACCGCGATGCCCTGGGCCTACCCGCTGACCTGGGCGGTCCAGGTCATGCCCGTCTTCTTCCTGGTCGGCGGGTACGCCAACGCCGCCTCGCTGGCCGCGCACCGCAGTCGTGGCGGCGACGCGATCGGTTGGCTGCTCGGCCGCAGCGCCCGCCTGCTGCGCCCGACCAGCGCCCTGGTGCTGGTGCTCGCCGGTGGCGCACTGGTGGCCCGGTTGGGGGGTGCCGGGCCGGCCGAGGTCCGCCCGGTCGTCTGGTTCGCCACCATCCCGCTGTGGTTCCTCGCCGCCTACCTGGCGGTGGTGCCGCTGACCCCCCTCATGTACGCGCTGCACCGTCGCCTCGGGCTGCTGGTGCCGCTGGCGCTGGCGCTGCTGGTCGCCGCCGGTGACCTGGGCCGCGCGCTCGGACCGGCCGGCCTCGCCCTGCCCGGCTACCTGTTCGGCTGGCTCGCCGTGCACCAGCTCGGCTTCGCCTGGTACGACGCCCGCCGGGGGACCTGCCGCCCGACCCGCCGAGATGGTGACGCCAGCCAGGGTGAGGGGCCGCGGGCCGGCGACCCCGGTGACGGACCCGACGACCGGCGACCGGTCGGTCCGGCGGGCGGGCGGACCGGCCTGCGCACCCGGTGCCTGCCGATGTCGCGGCGGGCCGCCGGCGCCATGCTCCTCGGCGGACTCGCCGTGGCGATCCTGCTCACCGGCCCCGGCCCGTACCCGGTAAGCATGATCAACCTGCCGGGCCAGCGGCTGGCCAACGCCGCCCCGCCCAGCGTGGCGCTGCTCGCCGTCGCCACCGCCCAGCTCGGGCTGATCCTGCTGCTGCGGGCACGGGCCGAGCGCTGGCTGCACCGCAGCCGACCATGGCAGGCGGTCATCGCCGTGAACTCGGTCGTGCTGACGGTCTTCCTGTGGCACCTGAGCGCGGCGGTGCTCCTGGTCGGTGCGCTGCACGGGCTCGGCGTGCTGCCCACCCCGGAGGCCGGTTCGGCGGCCTGGCTGGCCTGGCGCCTGCCATGGGTGCTGATGCTGGCGGTGGTGCTGGCCGTCCTGGTCGCCATCTTCGGCCCGATCGAGGCCTCCACCGGCCGCCCCCGGCACCTGAAGGCGCCGACCCGGTGGGCGGGCGCCCGCGGCGCGCTCACCGTCGCCGGATTCGCCGCGGTCGTGTACGCCCTGGCGGCCAACGGCGCGACCGCCAAGACCGCACCGGAACCGCTCGGGCTGCCGGTGGCCGCGCTGGTGGCCTACCTCGCCGGGGCGGGCACGCTGCGCCTGCTCAGGTCTGGGTGGGGAAGCCGAGATTGACCCCGCCGTGGCGCGGGTCCAGCCACCGGCTGGTGACCACCTTGCCCCGGGTGAAGAAGGCGACGCCGTCGGCACCGTGGGCGTGCAGGTCACCGAAGAGCGACGACTTCCAGCCACCGAACGAGTAGTACGCCATCGGCACCGGGATGGGCACGTTGACACCGACCATGCCGACCTCCACCTCGTGCTGGTAGCGCCGGGCGGCACCACCGTCATTGGTGAAGATCGCGGTGCCGTTGCCGTACGGGTTGGCGTTGACCAGGGCCACCGCCTCGTCGTACGAGTCGACCCGCAGCACCGACAGCACCGGCCCGAAGATCTCGTCGGTGTAGATGGACATCTCCGGGGTGACCCGGTCGAACAGGGTGGGTCCGAGCCAGAACCCGTTCGGGTCGCCGTCGACGGTCACGTCCCGACCGTCGACCACCGGCACCGCCCCGGCGGCCACCCCCGCCGCCACGTAGGAACGCACCCGGGCCGCGTGCGCGGCCGTGACCAGCGGCCCCATGTCGCAGCCGCGTCGACCGTCACCGGTGCGCAGCCCGGCCATCCGGCGGGCGATCCGTGCCACCAGGTCGTCGGCGACCGGCTCCACTGCCACCAGCGCGGAGATCGCCATGCACCGCTCCCCGGCCGAGCCGAACCCGGCGTTGACCGCCGCGTCCGCGGCCAGGTCCAGATCGGCGTCGGGCAGCACCACCATGTGGTTCTTCGCCCCACCGAGCGCCTGCACCCGCTTGCCGGCCGCCGTGCCACGCTGGTACACGTGCCGGGCGACCGGGGTGGAGCCGACGAACGACACCGCCTTCACGGCCGGATGGTCCAGCAACGCGTCGACCGCCTCGGCGTCGCCGTTGACCACGTTGAACACCCCGTCGGGCAGGCCGGCCTCGGCGAAGAGCTCGGCCAGCAGCAGCGCCGCGCTGGGATCCTTCTCGCTGGGCTTGAGCACCACGGCGTTGCCGGCGGCCACCGCCACCGGGACGAACCACAGCGGCACCATCACCGGGAAGTTGAACGGGCTGATCACCGCGACCACCCCGAGCGGCTGCCGCAGGCTGTACGAGTCGACCTCGGTGGAGACGTTCTCGCTGAAGCCGCCGCGCAGCGCCGAGGGGATGCCGCAGGCGTACTCGATGACCTCCAGGCCACGCTGCACCTCCCCGGCGGCGTCGGCGAGCACCTTGCCGTGCTCGGCGGTGATCAGCTCGGCCAGCTGGTCACGACGGGCGTGGACCAGCTCGCGGAAGGCGAACAGCACCGCCGTCCGCTTCGCCAACGACGCGTCCCGCCAGGTCCGCGCCGCACGCTCGGCGGCCTCGACCGCCGCCGCGACGTCCGCGACACCGGCCAGCTCGACCTCCGCGGTACGGCGGCCGGTGGCCGGGTCGAACACGTCGCCGCGCCGGGTCGAGATGCCGCCGGTGCGCTTGCCGTCGACGAAGTGCCCGATGAGATTCATGCGGTCACCTCCGCCACGCAGGCACGGATCGCGTCCACCAGGATGGCCAGGCCCTCGCGGGCCTCCTCCTCGGTCAGCGTCAAGGGCGGCCCCATCCGGACCACGTTGCCGTACAACCCGCCCTTGCCGGTGAGCAGGCCACCGGCCCGGCACTCCTCGAAGATCCGGGTGGCCAGGGCCGCATCGGGTTCGCCGGTGCCGGGACGGACGAACTCGACGCCGAGCATCAGCCCCTTGCCGCGTACCTCACCGACCCGGTCGAGGTCGGCGACCGCCTCGCGCAGACCGTCGCCGAGGATCCGGCCGACGCGCGCGGCGTTCGCCTGAAGGTCGTGTTCGAGCAGATAGTCCAGGACCGCGTTGCCGGCGGCGGTGGAGAGCGGGTTGCCGCCGAAGGTGGAGAAGCTGATGCCGGCGACCGAGTTCAGCACCTCGGCCCGGCCGACCACCCCGGCCAGCGCGAACCCGTTGCCGATGCCCTTGGCGAAGGTGAGCAGGTCCGGGGTGACGCCGTGGGCCTGGTAGCCCCAGAAGTGCTCGCCGGTACGACCCCAGCCGGTCTGCACCTCGTCGGAGATGAGCAGGATGCCGTGCTCGTCGAGGACCTTCTTCCAGCCGGCCAGGAGGCCGTCCGGGCCGTGCACGAAGCCGCCCACCCCCTGGATCGGTTCGGCGATGAGGCAGGCCACGTCCCCGCTGGTCTGGGTGGCCAGCACCTCACGCAGGTCCTCCACCGCGGCGTCGACGCGATCGGCCTCCGGCAGCCGGGCCAGCAGGCCGCGCAGTCGCTCGCCGGAGTGCAACCAGGCCACCTGGAGGGGGTTGAGCGAGGTCGGTGACCAGGTCCGGTTACCGGTCGCGCCCATGGTCGCGTACGTGCGGCCGTGGTAGCTGTTGCGGACCGCGAGGATCTGGTGGGACCGCCGGTGGTTCGTGGCGAACAGCAGCGCCGCCTCGTTGGCCTCGCTGCCGGAGTTGGTGAAGAAGACCCGGGCGTCCGGGATACCGGACAGCCGCGCCACCTTCTCCGCCAGCTCGACCTGCTGACGAATCAGGTAGAGCGTCGAGGTGTGCACGATCCCGGTGGCGAGTTGCCGCTGCACCGCTTCCCGGACTTCGGCGATGTCGTAGCCCAGCGAGTTGGTCAGCACACCACCGAAGAAGTCCAGGTAGGTGCGGCCCTGCGCGTCGGTGACCCGACGGCCCTGGCCACTGACGAGTTCGATCGGCTCGGCGTAGTAGAGCGTCATCCAGGACGGAAGCACGGCCCGGTGCCGGGCCAGCAGGTCGTCGGCGGTCATCGTCGCCCCTTCGGTCGCGTTACCGCACGCTTTCACCACCGTCGCTGCCGGACAAGTGTCAGACTGTCCGGCGGTGACCCGGGACGCCTGACAACACGTCAACGCTTTTCGTCGCCGTCCTGGGGCAGGACCGCGATTCCAGTCGCCAGATCAGCGACTGAGCCACATTTTCGCGCAGGTGAACCCGGTAGGTGCAGCGCCGCCGCGGCCAGACCGAAGCCCACCCAGCCGGCGACGAGCGCCAGCCCGGCCGAGACGTCCTGGCCCAGCCGAACCCCGACCAGGAACCCGACCAGCGCCAGGCTGTTGCGGGCGAAATGCCGGCAGAAGACCGGCAGTTCGCGCCGCACCTCGACCGCCACCAGCACCCCGGCGTACGGGAAGGTCACCACCAGGCCACGCAGCAGCTGGCCGAGCAGCCCGGTCAGCGTCGCACCGGCGAGGATCAGCAGCAACCGCGCCACCACCGGCACCCGCCCGCCGTCTTCGGCCGGCGCGGAGCGCACGGGTGCAACGGTCACCACCGCCGGATCTCGGGGCGGGTCATCGGACGGCGCCGCGGCTTCGAGGGGCGGGTCGGGGGGATCCACCGATGGATCAGGGGCCGGATCGGCCGAATTCGCCGACGGGTCGGGTCCCGGGCGGCGGGGTAGCAGCACCAGCATGGTGAGCAGCCAGAGGGCCACCGTGCCGGCCAGCGTCGGTCCGAACGGCAGCGCGACGGGACGCAGCGCCGCCGCGAGCGCGAGATAGCTGCCGACACCCGCCAGGTCGGCCAGCAGGATCGGCCAGCGGAACCGGTGGTGCGCCAGCGCCACGACGCCGAAGAACAGGTTGAGCCCCACCACGCCGACGAGCTGCCCACCGTCGACGTGGTGACCGGTGGCCAGCAGCGCCGCCGTCATGGGCAGCGGCAGCGCGGCGACGAAGGCCCGCCACCGCAGCGGACGGATCAGGCTCACCGCCCAGACCACCCCGGTCACCAACAGCACGCCCTGGGCGGTCAATCGCCGGCCTCGAGGCCGCTCACGGGTCGAAGGTGGCGCGGGTGAGGCAGGCGTGGAACGTCTCGGCGGCGCGAGCGATGTCGACGGCGTTCACCGAGAACCGATTCTCGTTGATCTCGCCGTGCGCGCTCATACCGGCCGTCCAGCACGCCGTGCCGTCCCAGAGGATCAGGTTGACGTGCAGGTCGGCGGGGACCGCGGCGGTCGACAGCAGACCCACCCGGACACCCGCCCGGCGCTGCGTCGCCACCAGTTCCGCCAACTCGTCGGAGAACTCGGCGTAGGTGAAGATCCGGGTGATCCGTACGCCCCGGGCCAGCGCGGCGAGATTCTCCGACCAGTACCGCCGGCCGATGTCACTGCTCCACCAGGCCAGCCGGGGCAGCACATTGGTCAGTGCCGCCAACTCGCGTACGCAGTCCCGGGTGGCACCGAGCATGTCCTGGTAGTCGCTGCCCGGTCGGACGATGCGTCCCTGGCGCAGCTGACCGAGATCGGCCTGGAACCGCTCGAACCGTCGCTGGGTCTCCTCGGCGACCCGGGTGCCCGAATGGCGGTCCACCGCCTCGGTGGCGGCGGTGGCGAGCTCCGGGACCGCCCGTACCAGCCAGTGCGGACCGGCCAGCAGCGCCCGCAGCTGGAACCGTCGCTCGGCCCGGGCCATCGAGTCCACCAGCAACGAGATGGTGATGCCCATCAGGCCGGCCAGCAACGACTCCACGCCGGTGGCCGCGCCGGTCAGGTCGAGGGTCACGGAGAGGGAGATCGACAGGGCGATGCCGATCAGCGCGACCGGATCGGTGTGCCCCATCAGCCGCGCGATGCCCACCGCGTGGGCGCGCGGGCCGGCGTGCGGCCGGCGCAGCGGTTGGGCCATCGACCACCTCCCGTTGCGGGACTGCCGCCAGGGTACGACCCACCAACCAGGCCCGAGGGCCACCGATCGGGCGTCGAGGGCCCGCCAACACACCGGTGGTGGATAAGATCCGGAACGTGCCCGAGCGTCCCGTCGCCCCGCCCGGCACCGCCGGTCCGACCACGTCGACCCGGCACACCGGATCGCCCGATCTGAGCGGCGCGCACATCCCGCCGGACGTCGCCGGCGCGCGGCCGGGCGTCGGTGACGCGCTCGCGACGGCGTACCCGATGGTCGCTCTGCCGCACGCCGCGGGGACCGACGACACCGGCACGATCGAGGCGGGGATCGCCGGCTGGGTCGGCAGCGCCTCGCTGCGGGATCTGGTGGCGCGCTTCGGCGGCCGGTGGCCCACCGGTGACCTCGGCACGGTGCTGGCCGGGCTGGACGAGTTCTCCGCCCGGCACTGGGACTTCCGGGCCGGCCGGGAACGACCCGAGGCACGGGAACCGGATCTGGAGCCCGCCACCGCCGAGCAGGTGTACGCGGCCGCGACCGCCCTCGGGCTGGTGGTGTCCCGGCGACCCACCCGCCCCCGGTACGCCCACCTGGTGGTGCTCGGCGGGCTGGCGCACGCCTGCCTGCGCCGGGTGGCGTACGCGGCACACCTGCTGCGCCACGGCGAGCCGGCCGGTGCCCGTCGCCGACCCGGGCCAGCGCACGGACCGCCGGGTGTCGCGGTCACCGGTGAGCTGGCGGTGCTGGGCAGCTACCGACCGCTGTCCGAGGCGGAGCGGCGCACCCTCGCCGAGGCCGGCGTGCCCGGGTGCGACACCGAGGTCGACGCGCTGGACGCGGCCGTGCGGCGCAGCTTCGGAGTGAGCGTGCCGGACGCCGACGACGGCCTCGACGCCGGCCATCCGCACCACTCGTGGTCCTCACGGACCTACCGCCCGGCCGGGACGCCGCCGGTGCGGGTGCTGGCCGCGCCGTCGAGCGAGCCCGCGCGCCGTCGCGCGCACACCGCCGACACCCAGCGCTTCTGGGCCGGCCACGCTCGGCTCGCCCCCGGCGACGAGATACTGCTGGTCACCGCGCCGATCTACGTACCGTTCCAGCACTGCGACGCGCTGCGCACCCTGGCCCTGCCCTACGGCTGCCGGATCGACACCGTCGGCGTCGATCCGACCCTGCCCGAGGTGCTCCGGTTGCCGGAGCCGCCCCCGACCACGGGCCGTTACCTGCAGGAGATCCGCTCGGCCATCCGATCCATGCGCGCCCTGCACGCCACCCTCACCGACCGTCCGTCCACACTGGCCGGTCCGACATAAGAGCGACCGGCAATAGCGCGGTGGAGGACCTGCTCGCCGACCCGTCCCCACCCTCCAGTTAGGTTGACCATGAAGTTGTTGCGCCATCTTGTCCGATCCGAGGGCAAAGACTTCATGATCACCGAGGGCAGGTGGGGTGGGGTCAGGCGGGAGCGGTGGCGCGGACGGCCTCGGCGAAGACCTCGGAGCGGTGCTCGAAGTTGCGGAAGCGGCCGTAGCTGGGCGCGGCGGGTGAGAGCAGCACGACGCCGCCGGCCGGAGTGACCTGGCGGGCCAACTGCACCGCGTCGGCGAGGTCGTCAACCAGCTCGGTGCGTACCTTCGGCAGCCCGTCGAGCGCCTCGATGATCCGCGGGCCGCTGTCCGGGATGCCGATCACGGTCAGCTCCCGCTCGGCGAGGTGGTCCCGCAGCGGCGTGTAGTCCACTCCCCGGTCGTTGCCACCGACGATCACGGTCAACGGTCGCCCGTCGTACGCGTCGATCGCGTGGATGGCCGCGTAGGGGCTGGTCGCGAGGGTGTCGTCGACGAAGGTCAGGCCGGACGGGTCGGCGATCTCGGTCAGCCGGTGGGCCAGTCCCTGGAATTCGGCGACCGCCACGGCCAGGGCGTCCTTGCGGTCGACCAGGTCGATGCCGAGCGCGTCGAGCACCGCCAGGGCCACGCAGAGGTTCCCCTCGTTGTGCCGCCCGACCAGGGGCAGCACCGCCCGGGGGAAGAGGGGCTGGTCGACCCGGTGGAACCAGGGGGTACCGTCCGGGCCGGCGGCGACGTTCACCGACTCGGGGGTGCCGGCCCGCACCGCCGCCCGGTCGCCCAGCTCGAACGCCAGCCGTGGGTCCGCGCCGTTGACCACCACGGTGCGCGGCCCGTACGCGAGCAGGTTGAGCTTGTCCCGGTAGTACTCCCGCTCGCCGCCGTGCGCGTCGAGGTGTTCGGGGAACAGGGCGGTGACCACCGCGACCCGGGGCGAGTCGGTCAGGTCGCTGCACTGGTAGCTGGACAGCTCCAGCACGTACAGCTCCGCCTCCGGCAGGTCCAGCGTCGGTACCCCGATGTTGCCACCGAAGACGTTCGGCCGGTCCATCGCGGTCAACAGGTGACTGATCAGGCTCGACGTGGTGCTCTTGCCCTTGCTGCCGGTCACCCCGATGGTGCGCTCGGCATGGTCGGCCATCCAGAGCGAGGTGCCCTGGGTGACCGTCGCCCCCTGTCGCCGCAGCTCCATCAGCCAGGGATGCGTCTGCGGTACGCCCGGCGAGCGGACCACCACGTCGGCGGCGGCCAGGCGGGCGTAGCCCTCCTCGCCGGTGATCAGCGGGGCGGCCTCCGCCAGCGGCCCGTCCCACGGCAGGGACAGGAAGTTCGCGCTGTCGTCGACGGCGACGAGGTCGGCCGGGCCGTGGGCGGCGATCGCGGTCACCGCGGCCCGCCCCTCCCGGCCGGCCCCCCAGACGGCGACGCTACGTCCGCGCAGGTCAGACAGGCGCACAGGCTCTCCTCGGGTACGACGGCGGCAGGGCGTGGTCCGGCCGAGCCGGGCACGGCCGGACGAACCAGGGCCTAGTATGGCGTGTGCTCAACACGCAGCTGGCGCGGATGGACGCGTTCACCTTCCCGTCCTACTCGATCGACCTCTCCACCGGTGAGGCGTTGTTCGACTATGCCCTGACCGGGCCCGATGGCGAGCAGCGGTTCACCGAGGTGATCACGTTGCCGGTGCCGGAGGAGTCCCCCTCCGACGCCGCCGTGGCAGCCCTGGGCCGGGTGCTGGAGCTGCTGCACGTGGTGGCCGGCGTCAGCTACTACAAGACCGCCGCGCCGGGGCAACTGCTGCTGCCGGCACCGCTCGGGCCGGCCGCCGTCGAGTTCGTCACGGCCGTCTACACCAAGGGCCTCGCCGAGTACGCGTACCGCAACCAGCTGCCGCACGTGCTGGAGCTGACCCCGCGCGTGCCCGGCGGGCGGGTGAAGCCGGCCGCCGAGTACGACAACTCCGACCGACGCCCGCTGTCGGCGGTGGGCGGCGGCAAGGACTCGATCGTCAGCCTGGAGGCGTTGCGCCGGGCCGGCCTCGACCCGGTGCCCTTCTCGGTCAACCCGAACCATGTGATCAACGCGGTGAACGCGGCCTCCGGACTCACCCCACTGGCCGCCCGGCGACGCATCGACCCGGTGCTGTTCGAGTTGAACGCGGCCGGCGCCCGCAACGGCCACATTCCGGTCACCGCGATCAACTCGCTGATCGCGGTCGCCACGGCGGTGCTGCACGGGCTGGGCCCGGTGGTGATGTCCAACGAGCGCTCGGCGTCCGACCCGAACCTGATCTGGAACGGTCACGAGATCAACCACCAGTGGTCCAAGGGCGTCGAGGCCGAGGGCTTGCTGCGGGCCGCTCTCGCCGAGCACGCCGGGCTGGCCGAGCCGTACTTCTCCCTGCTGCGTCCGCTGTCGGAGCTGCACATCGCCCGGCTGTTCGCCACCATCGACCGCTACGACGACGTGGTGACCAGCTGCAACGCGGCGTTCAAGCTCCGCGACGCCAGCGAGCGGTGGTGCCGCGACTGCCCCAAGTGCCGGTTCGTCTTCCTGGCCCTGGCCCCGTTCATGTCCCGCGAGCGACTCACCCACATCTTCGGCGGCGACCTGCTCGCCGACTCGGCGCAGATCCCCGGCTACCGCGAGCTGCTCGGCATCGACGGGCACAAGCCGTTCGAGTGCGTCGGTGAGGTGGAGGAGTCGGTGGTGGCGCTGAGCCTGCTCGCCCAGCAGCCCGACTGGCGCGACACCCCGGTGGTGACCGCCCTGGTCGCCGCCGTGCCCGACGCGGCGTGGACCACCGCCGCCACCTCCGACACCTTCACCCCCGCCACCGCCGGCCACCACATCCCCCCCACCTACCAGAAGACCCTCCAGACCCTCACCTAAGCCCCCGCGCCACCCCGCGCCTCACTGTGTTGATCAAGAAGATCTGGTCGTCAGGGAGATCGGAGATGA
Organism: Micromonospora aridisoli; assembly: GCF_056150025.1. Classification (NCBI taxonomy): domain Bacteria; kingdom Bacillati; phylum Actinomycetota; class Actinomycetes; order Micromonosporales; family Micromonosporaceae; genus Micromonospora; species Micromonospora aridisoli. Next base: position 114,478 of record NZ_JAXCFK010000011.1, read on the forward strand.
CGCAAACCTCTTGATCAACACGGTGGGGTCAGGGGGTGCGGATGGCGTCCAGGGCTAGCAGTGCCACGTGGAGGGAGAGGCAGGCGTCGACCGAGTCGAGGTCGACGTCGAGGATCCGACCGATCCGGGCGAGCCGCTCGTAGAACGCCGGACGGGACAGGTGGGCGGCGATGGCCGCCGCGGACTTGTTGCGGCCCTGCTCCAGGTACGCCCGTAGGGTGTCGAGCAACTGCTCCCGGGGGTGCTGCGCGTCGTACGCCAGCAGCGCGCCGAGCTGCCGTTCCACGAAGGTCTGCACCCGGGGCTCGTCGCGCAGCAGGTGCAGCAGCCCGGCCAGCCCGACGTGCGGCAGCCGGAAGATCGCCAGGTCGCGCCGGTCCCGGCGGGCCGCGTCGGCGACCTGCCGGGCCTCGATGAGCGACCGGCGGGCCTCCCGCAAGCTGCCCACGCCGGATCCGGCGGCAACCAGCAGCCCGGCGACGGACCGCCGGGCGACACTCGACGCCACCGCGTCGTCGGAACGGCCGACGGGTCCGGAGCGCCCCGGCGGGTCGGCCCGCCCGGGCAGGTCGGGGCGGGACCGGCGCAGCGCGGCGGCGAAGGCGGCCAGCGCCCGTTCCTCCGCGCCCGGGTCGGGCAGGGCGAGCAGGGCACCCACCGCCTGGTCGTCCAGGGCGCTGGTCAGACCGGTCAGCTTCGCCTCGCGCAGCGCCTGCCCGACAGCCTCGGCGAGGTCACGCAGCCGGGCGGGCCCGGCGTCGGGGGTGTTGTCCGGTGCCTCGCCCGGGTGCCCCGTCTCCACGGGCGGACCGTTCCCCGCCGCGTCGTCGGCGCGGTAGCGGACCACCACGCCGATGAGATGACGCCGCTCCAGCACCACCCCGAGCGCCCTGGCCCGCAACGCCACCTCGTCCACCGGCCAGGAGTGGTCGAGCAGGGCGGTGAGCAGGGTCCGGTGGATCTGCCGCTCCAGTCCCTCGGCGTCCCGCCGGATCAGCCGGCCGAGGGCCAGCGTGGACGCCGCCCGTTCCACCAGGATGGTGAGCCGCGTCGGCGGCGTCAGGGACGGCGTCCCGCCACCGTCGGCCGGGGTCGCCACGGCGCGCCCGAGAGCCGGCACCGGAACGGAGCGCCCCCCGGCCGACGCCGGCAGCGGCCGCCCGCCGGCCAGGTCACCGCCCGGCGGCCAGCGCAGCAGCAGCCGACCCCAGTCCTGTCCGCGGGCACCCACCATGGTGACCAGCCAGCCGCTGTCCGGGTCGTACGCCGTGCGGCCCTCGGGCCGGATCCGTCGCGAGTGCTGCTCCCACCCGTCCAGCAGCAGCTCGGCACTCTCCCCCGCCGGGTCGTACGCGAGCACCTGGCGGGACAGGTTCTCCAGCACCAGCGGGCAACCGGACAACTCGGCGGCCTGCCGGACCACCTCCCCCGGATCGGCGCCCTCCACCGACAGTTCGGTGAACCGCTGGTGGATCTCCTCGGTGGCCCGCAGCTCGGTGAGCTGGGCATCCACGATCAGGGCGTGCACCGCCTCGGTGATCCGTACGAACGGGGTGGCCCGACGCAGCTCCACCAGCGGCAGACCGTGACGTTCGGCGGCGGCGACCATCACCCGGGGTACGCCGTCGAGGTAGCGGCGGCCCAGCTCGACCACCAGCCCGGAGACACCGACCCCGGCCAGGTCGCCGATGAACGCCCGCAGCCCCGCGTCGTCGGCCGGGAGCCCGATGCCCGTGGTGAGCACCAGTTCGCCGCCGCCGAGCAGGGTGGCGATGTCCGGTACCTCGGCGACGTGCACCCAGCGCACCCGGCGGTCCAGCCCGGTCTCCCCGGCGACCAGGCGCGGCGCGCCGTGGCGGACCGGGTCCAGCGCGAGGACCTCACGGACGGTAGGGAACACCCGCGACACGCTACCGTCCGTGACCTGCGAAGCTCGACAGTGCCTCACACCGGATCGTCGCGGCCCAGTTCCCAGCACGCGACGGCGGTGGCCGCGGCGACGTTGAGCGAGTCGACGCCGCGGCGCATCGGGATCACCACCCGTACGTCGCTGGCCTCCATCGCCTCCCGGGTCAGCCCGGCGCCCTCGGCGCCGAGCAGCAGCGCGGCCCGGGACCGCTGGTCTGCGTCCAGCCGCTGGATGGGCACCGCGTCGGGTGCCGGCGTCATGGCCAGCACGGTGAACCCGGCGGCCCGTACCTCGGCCAACGCCGTCGGCCACGGTTCCAGTTTCGCGTACGGCACGGCGAAGACCTCACCCATGCTGACCCGTACGCTGCGCCGGTAGAGCGGGTCGGCGCAGGTGGGTGAGAGCAGCACGGCGTCGACGCCCAGCCCCGCCACCGCCCGGAAGATCGCCCCCAGGTTCGTGTGGTTGTTGACGTCCTCGAGGATCACCACCCGGTCGGCGGTGGCCAGCACCTCGGCGGCGGCCGGCACGGGCTTGCGCCGGAACGAGGCGAGCACGCCCCGGTGCACGTGGAACCCGGTGGCCGCGCGCAGCACGTCGGGGGTGGCGGCGTACACCGGTGCGTCACCGGTGTCGAGGTCGGCGAGCTGGTCGACCCGCTTGGCGTCGACCAGGTACGACCGGGCCGGGTAGCCGGCCCGCAGCGCCCGCCGCAGCACCAGCTCACCCTCGGCGATGAACAGCCCGTGCGGCGGCTCCCAGCGGGTCCGCAGCTCGACGTCGGTCAGCGCCCGGTAGTCGGCGATCCGCTCGTCGCCGGGCTCGGTGATCAGGTGGACGGGCACCCGCCGATTCTGCCGGACCCCGTTGCCGGACCTCGCAGGTGTCCGCCCTACGCCGGCTGTGACGCCAATGGCGTCCGAGGGATGACAAACCCTTGAACCAGATACACATCAATACTCAACCTGTATGGATGCGATGGTGGTCCGCGCGTCCGGATCCGGACGTGACCCGCTCCGAAGACGGACTTTACGAACTAACCGGCCGACAGACCGACCTGCCACTGCGCGAGGCGATCGTGCACTTTCGCGACCTGGTCTCAGCCGACATTGACTGGGCCAAGCTCCGCAAGAAGCGGTACCTACGGGCCTCACACCGAGTGAGGATCGTTTCCATCACCTTGGCCGCCGCATCGACTGTTGCGCTCGGCATCGACGTTCCTGGTGTCGACAAGAGCCTGGCCCTACCCATGGTCGCGACGGTGACCGTCCTCGGAGCGCTGGAGGGCATCTTCAGTTGGCAGTCGAGGTTGGCGATGATGGAGGAAGCCCGTTATCGCCTGAACCGCTTGCGGGACGAAATGGACTACTACCTCACCGTCACTCCCTCCGACGAGATGACCCGCGAGGCGCTCGACGGCTTTTTCGCAGACCAACAGAGCATTTGGCATGACGTCGGCCGACGCTGGAATGAACTCCGCACGCTAGGCGCAACGCCGCCTGGCCACCGAACCACGCCATTCACTCCCGGCGATGGTTAGCCGCAGCGAGTGAGTCGCCAGTCACCAGACTCCACCGGTTATTGACTACTTCATGGTGGCGATCTGGATCAGGTTGCCGCAGGTGTCGTCGAGGACGGCGGTGACGACCGGGCCCAGGTCGGTGGCCTCCTGGGTGAACTCGACGCCGAGTCCCTTGAGCCGCTCGACCTCGGCGTACACGTCGTTGACGGCGAACGACGTGAACGGGATGCCGTCGGCGACCAGGGCCTGCTTGAACGGACCAACCGCCGGGTGGCCGTCCGGTTCCAGCAGCAGCTCGACGCCGTCCGGGTCGGCGGGTGACACGACGGTGAGCCAGCGCGCCTCACCGGCGGGCACGTCGGTCTTCTTGATGAACCCCAGCTTCTCGGTGTAGAAGGCGAGCGCCTTGGCCTGGTCGTCGACGAGCACGCTGGTGATGTTGATACGGATCACGGGTTCGGTCCCTCTTGGTCGATGGGCCACCGCTCGACGATCGCGCGCAGTGGGCTGGTGTCGATGTGGTGGAACTTGTACCGGCCCTGTCGCCGGGTGCGTACCAGGCCGGCCTGTTCGAGCACCGCGAGGTGCTGCGAGATGGCCTGGCGCGACGAGGTCAGGTTGTGCTTCATGGTCAGTCGGCCGCAGATCTCGAAGAGCGTCTGACCGTCCCGGTCGATCAACTCGTCCAGGATCGTGCGTCGCGTCGCATCACCGAGCGCCTTGAACAGGTCAGGGTCCGCGTCCACAGGGACCTTTATATGCAAGCGGCTGCTTGCATGTCAAGCGTCGTCGGCGTAGCGGGGGCGCGTCGGGGCGTCAGCCGGCCGCCGTCGACCAGCCGCCGGTGATCCAGTCGGCCGGGACGTGGCCGGTGAGCCAGACGCCGTTGGCGGCCCGTTGGAAGACGAAGCCGTGTCGGTGCATGCCGGCCGCGTCGACGGTCAGCACGACCGGGTCACCGCGTCGCGCACCGACCATGACGGCGGTCTCCTGGTCCACCGAGAGGTGGACGTGGACACGGCCGCGTGGTCGCAGCCCCTCGGCACGGATGCCGGGCAGGTGGCGGGCCACCGTGCCGTGGTAGAGCACCGACGGCGGCACGGCGGCGTCGAGACGCAGGTCGACGTCGATCGAGTGGCCCTGAGCGGCGCGGATCCGTCCGGCGCACAGCTCGAAACGCTGCTTGACGGTGCCGGCGACCAGTTGGGCCAGCATCTGCGACGTGACCGGACGGCCGTGTCGGGCGAGGGCCGCGAGCAGCACCTCCACCTCGACCCAGCCACCGTCGTCGAGAACGATGCCGACGGCGGACGGGCGGTGGCGCAGCACGTACGCGAGGAATCTGCTGGTCGAGGTGAGGCGGTCGGTCACGGGCCGGTTCCGAACTGGTCGAGCAGGTCCTGCACCACGGCCCGTCGGGGTGGCCGCCAGGCGGCCCAGTACCGGATCTGCGGCAGGCCGTGGATCGGGACCGCGCGGAGGCCGTCCGGAAGTCCGACGCAGCCGTTGACCACGGTGGCGCCGACACCCAGCGCGGCCAGGTGCACCAGCAGGTCCCAGCCGTCGACCTCGGCGGCGACCTGCCAGCGCACTCCGGCGTCGAGCAGGGCGCGGTCCAGCGCCCTGCGGTGGGGACGACCCGCCGGGGGTACGACGAGATCAAGTCCGTCCAGGTCGCCGAGCCGGACCTGCCGGCGCGCGGCGAGCGGGTGCCGGTCGTCGAGCACGAGCACCTGTCGGTAGGCGGCGATCTGCGTCGCCTCGACCTGCCGGCCGGGCGGATCGTGGGCGATCACGGCCAGGTCGGCCCGCCCGCTGGTGAGGGCGGCGAGGGCCCCGTCCCGGTCAGCGGTGATCACCTGGACCCGGCGCCCCTGCCGACCGACCCGCCGGATCGGTTCGCCGATCACCCACCGCAGCGCGCCCCGCCCGGCCGCGATGGTCAGCGTCGGCGTCGACTCGTGGTGCAGTTCCCGCAGAAACTCCTCGGCCCGTCGGCGTGAGTCCAGCGCGTACGCGGCAAGACGCTCACCGGCGGCCGTCAGCGTCAGCCGGCGGCCGTCGCGTTCGTACAGTTCGACGCCGAGCGCGGCGGCCAGCTTCCGGACCTTCACATGCAGGGCGGGCTGGCTGATGCGCAGCGCCTCGGCGGCGGCGGTGAAGTTGCGGTGCTCGGCGAAGACCGCGAACGAGCGCAGCGCGTCGGCTTCCAGCAGGTCCCGCCCAATCATAGTCTCAAACTATAGAGCCGGCCTCGAACAATAGTTCTCATTCGGATGGGCGCGTCGCATCCTGGGCGGCATGACGGACAACCTTCCCCGACTGGGCATCGACATCGGCCGGGTCATCATCGACGGGCCCGCCCACCCGGGTGGCGGCGACACCGCCTTCTTCAGCGGGGACGAGGCGACCATGCTGGCCACGCCCGAGGTGCCCGGCGCCGTCGAGACCATCGCCCGCCTTGTCCACCTGTTCGACGGCCGGGTGTGGCTGATCTCCAAGTGTGGCCCGCGCGTGCAGGCTCGTACCCTGCGCTGGCTCGCCGCCCACGACTTCCACCGACGCAGCGGCGTCGCCCACGACCACGTCCGGTTCTGCCGCGCGCGGGCCGACAAGCGTGACCACTGCCTGGACCTCGCCCTCACCCACTTCGTCGACGACCATCCCGAGGTGCACGCCGCCATCCGGGGCATCGTCGCCCACCAGTACTTCTTCGGACCGCAGCGCCGGCCGGTGCCCGACCACGGACACCCGGCACCGACCTGGGCCGATGTCGAACGCCTCGTCGTCCGTTCGCTACGCACCGCGAGTCCGGCCAGCCCGTGACCATGACCGCGGATGTCACGTCGGTGACTCCCGTCGGTGGCTCCCGTCGGGTCGCCCAGGCGAGAAACCGCTCGAACAGCACCTTCGGATGCGGCCCTCCGTGCGGATCGAGGTGATAGAGGTCGCGCATGGCCTCGGACATCAGGCCGGCGAGGTAGATCGACAGGCCGACGGAGTTGCCGTCGTACTCCGCCCGTAGCAACGGGTGGGAGCGCACGGCCACGGCAGGCCGCAGGCCCGACAGCACCACATCGGCCGCAGCGGCGTGTGCCGGGCAGTCGGCACGGCGAACCTCCACAGGGACCGTTTGGGTGCGTTTCTTGTCGCTGGAGCAGCAAGAAACGCACCCAGAGCACGGGCAGGGACCCGGTTCACCCCCGGGCGCGGGACGACCCGGGCGCGGGAAGGGGCCGTTCCCGCACGGGGGAAGGGCGGGGACGTCGGCCTTGACGGGCCGCTGTTGCTCGCCCGGCTGCCCGACGGCACCTGGGTAGGGCACCTGGAGAATCGCCCTGATCAAGGACGTTGAGAGCCGACATGGACCTCAGTAACGCCCGGTGGCTCAGGTCCACCCGCAGTGGCACCAGCGGCGGCGACTGCGTCGAGGTGGCCGACAACTGCCCGGCGCGGTCGCCGTCCGCGACAGCAAGGACCCGACCGTTCCGGTGCTCGCCGTCGACCCGACCGCCTGGCGGTCCTTCCTGGACTTCGTCAAGCAGCGCTGACGTCCGGCGTCGCATCAGCCGACCCACCGGTGGTCGCCGTCCCGGCCGCACTCGCGGGTTGCGACCTGCCGCGCACGAGGCCGGTTGCGACCTGCCGCGCACGAGGCCGGTTGCGACCTGCCGCGCACGAGGCCGGTTGCGACCTGCCGCGCACGACGCTGATCGGCAGCGTCCGGGCAGCTATGCGCCGTCGCGCGGCGCCGACACCCCGAGATGCCGTGGAACACGAGCGCGTCCGTTGCACCGTCGCGCCCGCGCCGGGCGAGGTCAGGGTGGTGACAGCCGCGACAGGACGCGGTGCGCATGCTCGGCCGCCGGATCACCGAGATCGTCGAGGATCTGCGCCGCCCGCCGCCACGCGTCGACGGCCCGGGTGATGTCGCCCATCGCCTCGCGTACCTCACCGAGCCGCTGAAGGGTCTCGGCCTCGTGGTAGCGGTCCGCGGACTCCCGGAACAGCGTGATGGCCTCCTCGTAGCAGCCAGCCGCCCGATCGTGCTCGCCCAGCCGGTCGTGGGCGAAACCCAGACTGTCCAACGTCGCCGCCTGGCCGTTGTGGTCGCCGCTCGCACGCTGCTGGGCGAGTGCCTCCGTGCAGCTCTCGATCGCCCGTGGAAAGTTTCCCGTGGCGGCGTAGAGCCAGCCGATCGCGTTCAGGGCCCGTGCCTCACCGGCGCGGTTGCCGGCCGACCGGTAGAGCCGCAGCGCTTCCTGTCCGTGGCGGAGCCCTTCCTCGGGTCGCCCGCGCATGTAGCAGACCTCGGCGTGGTTGTGCAGCGTCAGCGCCTGGCCGGTCGGGTCGTCGAGTCGACGGTGCAGGTCCAGGGCGCGCAGCAGTCGCTTCTCCGCCACGTCCAGGTCGCCGAGGCGGGTCTCGGCGCGGGACAGCAACCGGTTGGCGACGGCCTGGCCGGCGAGGTCGTCGACGCGTTCCGCTGCGGTGAGCGCGATCTGCTGGGCCGTGCGCTGATCTTGCCAGAGACCACGCGGAGCGAAGAACGTGGTCAACGCCCAGGCCAACTGCCAGGCGTACGCCTCGAAGCCGGTCTCGGCGGCCTGGCGCACCGCCCGCAGCAGCACCTGATGCTCCGCCGCGAACCAGCCCAGCGCCGCGTCGTGGTTCTCCGACGGGGACCTGACGTTCGACGGCACCGGGGGGATCGGGTCGATGGCCGGCCACTGCGGCTGGAGCAGCACCGCCGCCGGATAGGAACTGTGCAGGTAGTAGTCGAACAGGCGGTGCCGCGCCTCCCGCGACTCGTCGGCCTCCCCCGCGGTCCGCGTCAGTTCGGCCGCGTACGCCCGGATCAGGTCGTGGAAGGCGTACCGGCCGGGTAGGTGTTCGGTGAGCAGGTGCAGCCGGGTCAGCTCCCGCAACGGCGGCGCGACGGTCGTCGGGGTCTCACCGGCGAGCGCCGCCGCGGCCTCGGCGGTCAGGTCCGGTCCGGGATGGAGCCCCAGCAGGCGGAACAGTCGGGCCGCCGGCCGGCTCAGCGCCAGGTAGGACCAGGAGAAGACGGCTCGTACGTCGCCGTCCGCCAGCGCGTCAAGCATCGCCTCGTCGGGGCGCAGGCTGGCGGCGAAGGCGTCGAGTGGGAAGCCGGGATGCAGCGCCACCCGCGCCGCCACGATCGACAGCGCGAGCGGCAGTCGACCGGTCGAGTCGATGATGTCCGCTGCGGCGGCCGGCTCGGCGGCCACCCGGCGGGCACCGAGCCGACTGGCGAGCAGACTCATCGACTCGGTGCTGGTCAGCACATCCAGCCGGATCGGGTGCGCCCCTTCCGCCGCGATGAGCCCGGACAGCTCGTCCCGGCTGGTGACCACGACCACGCAGCCGCCGGCACCGGGCAGCAGCGGGCGCACCTGCGCCGAGTCGCGCGCGTTGTCGAGCACCAGGAGCATCCGACGGTCTGCCAGCAGGCTGCGGTGCAGTCCCACCCGGGCCTCCAGGCTGGCCGGTATCCCGGTGGCCGGCACACCGAGCGCCTCGAGGAAGCCGCGGAGGGCGTCGCTCGGATCGACGACGTCGGCGTCGTCGTAGCCACGAAGATCGACGTAGAGTTGACCTTCGGGGAACCAGCCGGCGGCCCGGTGCGCCCAGTGCAGGGCGAGCGCGGTCTTGCCGACGCCGGCCATGCCGGAGATCGTGAAGATGGCCACCGTCGTCTGCTTCGCCGACTCCGCGTGGCGAGACGAGTCGAGGATCTCCAGTTCGCGGCAGCGACCGACGAAACCCGGCACCGCCACTGGCAGTTGCTGCGGTCGTTCCTCCGACGGCCCGGCCAGGTCGGGATCGGCGGCACGGATGAAGAGGACCCGGTCGGCGGCGGACAGGTTGAACGCTTCGGCGAGCAACCGGACCGTCGAGGCGCGCGGGCGGGACACCCGCCCACTCTCCACATCCCGGATGCTGCGTACGGCCAGGCCGGTGGCGGCCGCGACATCCTCCTGGGTCAACCCGAGCCGCCGGCGGTGGGCCGTCACCATCTGACTAAACCGGGCCATGCCCATCCACTCATGGCCTACCGGATCCGAGATGGACCCGTCAGCCTCTCGACGGGGAAACGGATGTCCGGTGATGTTTTCTACTGGACGACGTTCCTCTTGTCGAGCCGTGGCCCGCCGGCCGGGACGGCGGACCGGCCACCGGAGTGGTCAGCAGTGGCGATGGCCGGGACGCTCTACTCCACGAAGTCGCAGATGTACTCGCCGAACTCGGCGTGGTACCTGTCCTGCGTCTGCTGCCAGGCGGTCGCGAGGTTCGTACGGTCGGCCGGCCCGCGGGTACCGAAATAGGGAAAGTGGTGGAAGTAGTAACCGAAGATCCGGTCACAGTGTGCGAAGTACGCGCGTGTGTCGAGGATGTGGCCGTGCCAGAACCTGTCGATGTCGATGTGTGGCGGCAGCAGTTCACCCTCGTGCCTACGACGCAGGTACAGCCAGTTCTTGTAGAGCCGCTCGTAGTGGTCCGCGCGTGCCGGGCTCCATTCGCTGCCCAGCACGTCACGCCCCTGAGTGAGCCGGTGCTTGAGCGGCCTGAAGTCGATCCCGTCGATGTACCGCCGCACCTCGGTGAGGTCGACGATCCGGTTGGCGGAGATGTTCCGGGGAATCACCCAGCGGAGTTCCTCGGCGGGCCTGACGACGATTCCGGTCATTTCGCAGCCAATCTCGGGGTTCAGGGTGGTCCGGCTGATGCCCGCACCGCGGTCGCTGACCGATCGGAACAAACAGGTGTTGGACGGCCCGCTGCGGAAGGGTCCCGTTGAAAAGCGTCTCCCGCAGCGGCCACCAGGGACGCTATTCCCACGCCTCGGGGTCATCCAGGAGATTGACCGGCAGTTGACCGGCAGGTCCCTGGCCAACCGGATCAATGCGCAGCTTGGTGTGTTTCGTGACGTGAGTGCGGGGAATGTCGGGCCACTCGGTTGAGCAGCCCGAAAGGCGATCCAGGTGAGCGCAGACCACGTCGACACCTACGTACCGGCGGATCCGTGGCCGTTGCCGCGCGAGGCCACCGTCGCGGACCACATCGTGCAGCGGCTCGCCTGCTGGGGCGTACGCCGCTACTTCGGCTTCCCGGGTGACGGCATCAACGGGATGACCTCGGCGCTGCAACGCACCGACGAGCGGGCGCAGTTCGTCCAGGTACGCCATGAGGAGACCGCCGGGTTCGCCGCCTCGGCGCACGTCAAGTACGGCGGCGGGCCGCTCGGTGCGGTGCTGGTGACCAGCGGGCCCGGCGCCATCCACGCCCTCAACGGTCTCTACGACGCCAAGCTGGATCATCAGCCGGTGGTGGCCCTGGTCGGGCACACCGCGCTCACCGCCGAGGGCGGCGGCTACTACCAGGAGGTGGACCTGCTCGCCCTATACAAGGACGTGGCGGCGGCGTTCCTGGTCCAGCTCGACCACCCGTCCCAGGTACGGCACCTGGTGGACCGGGCGTGCCGGACCGCGCTGGCCCGGCGTACCGTCACCGCCCTGGTGCTGCCGCTCGACGTGCAGGACCTGCCGGCGGTGCCCGACCCGCCGCACGCGCACGGCTTCTACCACACCAGCAGCGTGCCGAGCAGCGGCCCGACCGTGCCGTCGGAGGCGGACATCCGGCAGGCCGCGCAGGTGCTCGGCAGCGGTGAGCGGGTGGCCATGCTGGTCGGCCAGGGCGCGCTCGGCGCCGAGAACGAGGTACGCGAGATCGCCCACCGCCTCGGTGCGGGGGTGGCGACGGCACTGCTCGGGTTCACCGTGGTGGACCACCGCGAACCGTGGGTCACCGGCGCGATCGGCCTGCTCGGCACCCGGCCCAGCTGGCAACTGATGAACCAGTGCGACCGGCTGCTCATCGTCGGCAGCAACATGCCGTACTCGGAGTTCTACCCGCCGCCCGGCCAGGCACGGGCGGTGCAGATCGACCACGACGGCACCCAGCTCGGGCTGCGCTACCCGACGGAGGTGAACCTGACCGGCGACGCCGCGCCCACCCTGCGCGCCCTGCTGGCCGAACTGGGTCCGGGGCCGGGGCCGACCCGCTGGCGGCAGACGATCGCCGGGGCCACCGCCGCGTGGCGGCAGTCGCAGCGGCGACTGGCCGAGCAGGACGCCGACCCGGTCAACCCCCAACTGCTCTTCGCCAGCCTCAGTGAACGTCTGCCCGACGACGTGATGCTCGCCGTCGACTGCGGCACCACCACCGCCTGGTACGCCCGGCACGTCAAGGTCCGCCCGGGGATGCTGGCCAGCCTGTCGGGCACCCTGCTGTCCATGGGCGGTGCCATGCCGTACGCCCTGGCGGCCAAGTTCGCCCACCCGGACCGCCCGCTGGTGGCCCTCATCGGCGACGGCGCGATGCAGATGAACGGGGTCAATGAGCTGATCACGGTAGCGAAGTACTGGCAGGGCTGGTCGGATCCACGCTTCGTGGTGCTGGTGCTCAACAACCGGGATCTGGCGTTCGTCAGCTGGGAGCAGCGCTCCACCGAGGGCACCCCGATGTTCCCGGACAGCCAGCAGTTGCCCGACATCGCCTACCACCACTGGGCCGAGGTGCTGGGCCTCCGCGGCGACCTGGTCGACCACCCGGATCAGGTGGCCGACGCCTGGGACCGCGCGCTGCGCGCCGACCGCCCCACCGTGATCAACGCCCTGGTCGACCCCGCCGAGCTGATGATGCCCCCGCACTTCACGGCCGACCAGGCCCGCAAGACCGCCGCGGCGGTGCTGCGCGGCGACACCGACTGGGCCGGCATCATCCGCCGCGGCCTACCCAGCGTCGTAACCACCTACCGCCCCCGCCGCCGCTAACCCCGCTCCTCCCTCGCCCACCCACCCCGTTGATCATGAGGTTAGCGGCAGTTTTGGAGATCAACACCGCCGCTAACTTCATGATCAACAGGGTGATTACGGGTGCGGGTCAGCCGCGGTTTTGGAGCCAGCGGCGGAAGTCGGACAGGGGGTTGTCAGGGGTACGGCGAGGCTCGGTGCGCGGGTCGCGTTCGACGGGGCGGCGGGGGTCGCCGACCAGGGCTCGGCTGGGTGGGGTGAACGCCTGCGCCGGCTGGCCCTCGACCGCCGTGCCGATGATCCGGGCGACCGCGTCGATCACCCGGGCCTGCACGGCGGCGCCGACCAGGTCCGCCGGGTCGTCCGGGTTGGCGGCGATACCAGCGACCGCGACCTGCGGGGTGAACCCGACGAAGCTCTCCGTGGCGGCGCGGTCGGAACTGCCGGTCTTGCCGGCCACCGGACGCCCGTCGAGGATCCGGTTCACGGCGGTGGCGGTGCCACCGTTGCACTGCCCGAACGCGGACTGCTGGCCGACCGGGCAGCGCGCCGCGTCGGTCGCGGCGCGGGCCACGTCCGCGTCGAGGACCCGCCGGCAGGACGGGTCACCGACCGGCAGCCGCTGCCCGTCCGGCGCGGTCACCGACACCACCGGCAGCGGCGCACAGTACGTCCCCTCGGCCGCCACGGTGGCGTACGCGTTGGCCAGGTCCAGCGGGGTGGTCGCGGCCACGCCGAGGGTGAACGCACCCCAGTCGGCCGCGTCGTTCTCGGCGAAGTTCGCGTCGGACTCGGCGCGGAAGGTGATGCCGAGCCGCTGGGCCATCTCGACCACCTTCTCCGGGCCGACCTGTTCGGCCAGCCAGACGAAGTAGGTGTTCACCGAGCGGCCGAAACCGTCCCACATCATCCGGTACCCGTCCATCCACTGCGGGTTGGCGTTCGCCGGGCACCAGCGGCCGTCGCAGCTGCCGTCGCCGTCGGCCGGGTAGCGGGTGGTCAGCCGGCTGGGCGCGTCGAAGCCGGTGGCCAGGGGCCGGCCGGACTCCAGCGCGGCGAGCATGGTGAACAGCTTGAACGTGGAACCGGCCTGGTAGCCGGCGACCCCGGGACCACCGGAGATCAACGGGTTGACGGTGTTCGGGTAGTTGGCCTGCCCGCCCGGGTTGGCGTCGAGGCTGTAGTGCCGGTTGACGGCCATCGCGAGGACGCGGCCGGTGCCGGGTTCGACCGCGGCGATCGGCACGGCGCGCGGATTGTCGTACCCGTAGATGCCCGTGGCCTGGCGCTGCGCGGTGGCCTGGACCTGCGGGTCGAGCGTGGTGACCACGGTGTAGCCGCCGCGCCGCAGCGCCTGCTCCCGCTCGGCGACGGTGTCGCCGAACTCCGGCTGGGCGACCCACCAGCGGCGCAGGTAGTCACAGAAGAAGCCCCAGCCGTCGCGCCCACCGGCGGTGGCGGCGCAGCCGTTGGCCTGCTCGCTCGGGTCCAGTGTCAGCTTCTCGGCCCGGGCCGAGGCGGCCTGCTCGGCGGTGATCGCACCGGTCTCGACCATGGAGTCCAGCACGTACGCACGCCGGGCCAGGGCCGCGTCGGTGTCACCGTCGATCGGGCTGTACGCCTCCGGCGACTGCACCAGGCCGGCGAGCAGGGCCGCCTCGGCGAGGGTGAGGTCGGCCGGTGCCTTGGAGAAGTAGCGCTGGCTCGCGGCGGCCACCCCGTACGCCCCGGAGCCGAAGTACGCGATGTTGAGGTAGCGGTTGAGGATCTCGTCCTTGCCGAGACGCTGTTCCAGCGCGTTGGCGTACCGGATCTCCTGGAGCTTGCGTCCCACGGTCTGTTCGGTGGCCGCGGCCCGCTCCTCCGCGGTGCGGCTCGGGTCGGTCTTGAGCACGTTGCGCACGTACTGCATGGTCAGCGTCGAGCCGCCCTGCTCGGTGCCCTCGGTGACGTTGCGGACCAGGGCGCGCAGCATGCCGCGCAGGTCGACCCCGCCGTGGTCGTAGAAGCGCCGGTCCTCGGCGGCCACGATCGCCTGGCGCATCACCGGCGCGATCTCCGTCAGCGCCACGTCGGTCCGGTTGACGTCGTAGAACGTGGTGATCAACGTCTTGCCGTCGTTGGCGTAGAGGTACGACCGCTGCGGGGTGGCCGGGGTCCGCAACGCGTCCGGCAGGGCGGCGTAGTTCCCGACGGCCGCCTTCGCGGCGAACCCGAGCAACAGGTTGCCCGGCAGCGCGGCGACCGCCAGGACCAGACCGGCGAGCACGCCGGCCAGCAGCACGGTGAACAGCCGCGACAGCGGCGTAGGAGGGGCCATGGTCCCCAGGATTGCCGCGAAAGCCACCTTCCGGCCACCACAATTTGCCAGTTGTCAGGCAATTCACCGCCAACTGCCAGCCGCCTCTGCGCCGGTCAGCGAAGCAATCGCCGTGTTCGGGTACGACAGCCTCAGCCGGGACGGCCGGTCGCAGGGCCGACAACGGTTCCACCGCGTCGGCAAACGGGCGCGGCGAGGCCGTCGCCGCGCTCGGCCGGACAGCCAACAGCCGTCACGCCCCGCCGCTCCAAACCAACGGCCACACCGGCCCGGCTTGGCTGTTCCGCTCAGGCCGTACCGAGCGGACCCGCGCCACCCGGTCCCAGCGGCCCGGCCGGACCGGCGGTGGCGACGCTCGCGCTGGTGGCGTCGCGGAGGATCTCCCGGGGCAGCAGGCGACCCGAGCGGTAGCAGATGCCGATACCGGCGATCAGCACGAAGATCGCCCCGAAGGTCTGCAGGGAACCGATCAACGCCCCGCCGAGGCCGAGCAGCGGACTGGCGATCATCAGCATCACCCCGTCACCGATGCTGAACATCCCCGAGCGGGCCACCGCCCACCCGGTGAGCAGCCAGCCCACGCTGTAGCAGGCGGCGCCGACCAGCACCAGCGACCGGGCCGTGGTGCCGAAGACCGGGGTCTGCTCGGCGAACCCGGCGAACGGCAGCATGAGCACCGTGCCGGCGATGCTGACCAGCAGCCCCGCGACCGCGGCGTGCCGGCTGCGGGTGGCGGCGAGCAGGCCGGCCAGCCCGAGCAGGGCCAGCAGGCCCAGCCAGACCGCCGCCACCCAGCCGACCAGATAGAGCGGCCGGCCGTCGGCCGGGTACGGGTCGTTGCCCACCCCGCCGTCGCTGGCCATCGCCACGGCGCCGTAGAGGATCGCGTACGCCGGCAGCAGCCAGACCGCGGCGCGGGCCAGCCGCCGCAAGGACCAGGCCCAGCTGGCGTTGGTGGCGGGTCCGGGCGGTGCCGGCTCGTCGATGAAGGGGAGTACGCCGAACCCCCCGCCGGTACGCCGGGTACCGATCGGACCATTCGGGTCGTGTGCCCCGGGCACCTCCGGGGCGGACCACAGGCGCTTGAGCGGTTCCATCCGTCACCTCGCTCGTCCACGAGCGGTGCCGGGACACGCCGAGGCGCCCCGATGCCTGGTCACCACCCGCACTAGGACCGATGGTGGCAGGCACCGGGGCACCTCATGAGACTTTCTCGTATTTGTCGGTGTCCCCGGGAACAAGCGGACCGGCCCGGACCCGTGGAACGGGTCCGGGCCGGTGGTGTCACCCGACCGCGCAGGCAGCCGACCTGCCCCGGTCAGCCGCGCTCGCGCTGGTCCGAGGTGTCCTTGAGCAGGCTCGCCGGGGAGACCGGCTCCGGTGCCGGCAGCCCCTGCGGGCTCTTGCCGCCGGTGGCCTGCGCCTCGGCCACGCGTACCTCGTCGTGGATCTCCGCGGCCGCCGCCGCGGCGGCCTGCGCGGCCTCGGCGGCCTCCCGCTCGACGGCGCTGGCGTCCGCGGACGCCTCCTGGCTCGGCGCGTCGCCGACCATCTGGCTCAGGCCGCCGAGTGCGCCGCCCATGCCCTCCAGGGCCTTGGTCAGCTCGGCCGGCACGATCCAAACCTTGTTGGCCGTGCCGTTCGCGATCTGCGGCAGCGCCTGGAGGTACTGGTAGGCGAGCACCTTCTGGCTCGGGTTGGCCTGGTGGATGGCGTCGAACACGGTCCGGATCGCCTTCGCCTGACCCTCGGCCTGCAGGATCCGGGCCTGCCGGTCACCGTCGGCGCGCAGCACCGCCGCCTGCTTCTCACCCTCGGCGGAGAGGATCTGCGACTGCTTGTGGCCCTCGGCGTTCAGGATCGCCGCCCGACGGTCCCGCTCGGCGCGCATCTGCTTCTCCATCGAGTCGCGGATGCTCGGCGGCGGCTCGATCGCCTTGATCTCGACCCGGGTCACCTTGATGCCCCACCGGCCCGTGGTCTCGTCCAGCACGCCCGAGAGGTGTCGGTTGATCTCCTCCCGGCTGGTCAGGGCGCGCTCCAGGTCCAGCGAACCGATCACGTTACGCAGCGTGGTGACGGTCAGCTGCTCGATCGCCTGGAGGAAGTTGGAGATCTCGTAGGTGGCCCGGACGGAGTCCACCACCTTGAAGTAGAGGACGGTGTCAATCGACACGACCAGGTTGTCCGAGGTGATCACCGGCTGCGGCGGGAAGCTGACCACCTGCTCACGCATGTCGACCTTGGTACGCACCGCGTCGATGAACGGCACGAGAATGTTCAGACCAGGGTTCAGCGTGCGCTTGTACCGGCCGAGCCGCTCGACGACGTCCTGGCGCTGTTGCGGCACGATCCGCACCGACTTGGCCAGGGTGACCACCGCGATCAGTGCGACTGCTATCAATAGGGCGGGAACTACGAACTCCATCCGTTCACCTTTCCGCTTCGGGTAGCTCACCGGGAGTAGTGACGTCCCGCCAGACCAGGGCTACCGCTCCCTTGACCTGGATAACCTGCACCCGTTCGCCGGGTGCGAAAACCTGGGTGGCGTCGTAGGCGCGGGCACTCCACACCTCGCCGTCGATCTTCACCATGCCCCGGTCGGCGTCCACGGCCTCCAGCACCAGGGCGGTCGAGCCCTCGATCGCCTCGACGCCGAACGTGGTGTCGCCGCTGTCGGAGCTGGTCTGTTTGTGCCGTTGAATGACCGGTCGCGCGGCGAAAACGGTCAGCGCGGAGACGACCGCGAAAACGACCGCCTGTACGGCCACCGGCGCACCGAGGGCTGCGGCTCCCGCGGCGGCGAACGCGCCGACCGCAAACATGATCAGAAACAGGGTCGCCGTGAAGATCTCAGCGACCGCCAGTACCACACCCAGAACGATCCACAGCACGGCATCCACGTAACGATCGTGACATGTCAGTGCACGTGTCATCGAACTGTCATCATCGTAGGCCCGCGCCCGTCACCACCGAGGGAGACTTCGTGCCCCTGCGTCCCGAAACCGCCCGGCAGGTCGACGCCCTGGTGGCCGACGCGCAGTCCGCCGGCCACGTCCCGTCGCTGATCGTCGGCGTGGTCCGCGACGGTGCGCTGGTGCACCTCGCCACCGCCGGTACGCAGCCGCGACCCGACGCCGACCTCCAGTACCGCATCGGCTCGATCACCAAGACGATGACCGCCGTGTTGGTCATGCAGGAACGTGACGCCGGCCGGCTGGCGCTGGACGACCCACTGCGGCGGCACCTGCCCGAGGCGACCGCGGCCGGCGAGATCACGCTGCGGCACCTGCTCGGGCACGCCGGCGGCCTGCAACGCGAACCCGACGGCCCGTGGTGGGAGCGCAGCGAGGGCGGAGACCTGAGCACGCTGCTGTCCGCGTTCTCCGCCGCGAAGGTCGCGCACCCGCCGCACCGCGTCTGGCACTACTCCAACCTGGCGTACGGGCTGCTCGGCGGTGCGCTCGAAAAGATCACCAGGACGCCCTGGCCCCAACTGGTGCAGGAGCGGATCCTCGGGCCGCTCGGCCTGACCCGCACCACCTACGCGGCCACCGAGCCGTTCGCCCGCGGCTACGTGGTGCACCCCTGGTACGACACGCTGCGGGAGGAGCCGCGTACCGACAGCCGGGCGATGGCACCGGCCGGGCAGCTCTGGTCCACCGTCACCGATCTCGCCCGCTGGGCGGCCTTCCTCGGCGATCCGGACCCGGCCGTGCTCAACCCCGCCACCCTCGACGAGATGTGCGCCCCGGTGATCCTCAGCGACCTGGACTCCTGGCGCGGGGGATACGGCCTCGGGATCCAGCTCACCCGCGACGGCGAACGGGTCCACGTCGGGCACGGCGGCTCGATGCCCGGCTACGTGGCCGCGCTGGCCGTGCACCGCCCCAGTCGCACCGGCATCGTCGGCTTCGCCAACTCGTACGGCTTCCGCACCGGCGGCATCGGGCCGCTGGGCCACCAGATCCTCACCCACGTCCTCGACGCCGAGCCGGTACCGGCCCGGCCGTGGTCGCCGGTCGACGCACCGCCCCCGGCCGACCTGGCACCGTTGACCGGCCGCTGGTGGTGGATGGGCACCCCGCTCGACCTCGGCTGGGACCAGGCCACCGGGGAGCTGGTCGGCACGCTGCGCGGCGAGCGGATCAGCCGCTACGCCCCCGAGGGCCCCGACCGGTGGCGCGGGGTCAGCGGCGTCGAGAACGGCGAGGTGCTGGCGGTGCTCCGGGACGAGGCCGGCCGCCCGGTCGCACTCGACATCGCCACCTTCGTCTTCACGCGTAGCCCGGACGACGAACCCTGACCGTCGGCGCGGTCAGACCGGGGTGGAGCTGACCACCACGGCCTCCGGCACCGGTGGTGGCGGGGACGGCCGTGGTCGGTTCAGACGGCGCACCGCCGTGTTGAGCACCGCGATCAGCGGCACCGCGACCAGCGCGCCGACGATGCCCTCCAGCACCACTCCGGCGGTCACCGCCAGCACCACGGGCAGCGGGTGCAGGGCCACCGCCCGGCCCATGATCCACGGCTGGAGGATGTTGCCCTCCACCTGCTGCACCACGATCACCGCACCGAGGATGATCAGGGCGGTGACCCAGCCGCCGTCGACGAGGGCGACCAGGACCGCCACCGCCCCGGACAGCGTGGCGCCCACGATCGGAATGAACGCGCCGAGGAAGACCAGCGCGGCCAGCGGGAAGGCGAACGGCACGTCGAACAGCACGAGCGCGATCCCGATGCCCACCGCGTCGATGAAGGCCACCAGCACCGTGGCGCGTACGTAGGCGACCAGGGTCAGCCAGGAGGCACGCCCGGCGTCGTTGACCCGCCAGCGGGCCGCGGTCGGGAACATCCGGACGAGGAACCGCCAGATCCGGTTCCCGTCGCGCAGGAAGAAGAAGGTCGCGAAGAGCACCAGCAGCGCGCCGGTGAACACCTCGACCACGGTGCCGGCGGTGGAGATCGCGTTGCTGGTCAACGTCTGCGAGTTCTCGTTGATCCAGTTCTGTCCGGCCTCGATGTACCGGTCGAGCTGGCCGTCGGAGAGGTTCAGCGGGCCGTCGCGCAGCCAGTTCTGGATCTGCCCGATGCCGGCCGCGGCGCTGGAGCTCAGCTCCGGCAGACCGGCGATGAACTCGTTGACCACCAGGGTCAGCGTGCCGACCACCGCTGCCAGCCCGCCGATCAGCACCACGGCGGTGGCCAGCGTACGCGGGAACCGGGCGCGCAGCAGCCAGCCGACGGCGGGTGCCAGCAGGGCGGCCAGCAGCAGCGCCACCAGCAACGGGACGATCACGACGCGGATGGCGCCCAGGACCCGCAGCAACGCCCAGCCGACGATGCCGATGACGATCAGCCGCCACGACCAGGCGGCGGCGATCCGCAGGCCCCGGGGCACGTCCGCGTCGTCCCGGCTCGTCGTCGACACGGCACCGTCGTCGGCCGGCGTCGCCGGCTCGGGAATCAGCCGATCATGCTCCGCCGCCTGTTCCGCCCGCCGCGTCTGCTCCCGCTCGCGGGCCGTACGCACCGACTCGCGTCCCGCCTCGTACGCCTGACGCAACCGCTGCCGCAGCTGCCCGAACCGGCTCACGCGCGTACCCCCGGGATGGTAGGGACCTGGCCGTCCACGGTAGCGGTCGACGCCATCGCCGGTGGCGGCCGTGTCGGCCAGCGGGTCACGCCGGCTCGGTGACGAAGTCGATCAGCCGTTCCATCGCGTTGATCAGCGGTGTCTCCACGTCGGCGAAGGTGTTCACCCGGGAGAGGATGTGCCGCCACATGTCGGCGGGCTCAGCCACGCCGAGCGCGGCGCAGACGCCTTCCTTCCACGGCCGTCCCGGAGGCACCACCGGCCACGCCGCGATGCCCACCGCGGCCGGCTTCACCGCCTGCCACACGTCGACGTAGGGGTGACCGGTCACCAGCACGTGCGGGGAGTTGACCCGGGCCACGATGCGGCTCTCCTTGGAGCCGGGCACCAGGTGGTCGACCAGCACGCCGAGGCGCCGGCCCGGGCCGGGGCCGAAGTCGCGTACCTCGGCGTCGAGGGCGTCGATGCCGGACAGCGGCTCCACCACCACACCCTCGATCCGCAGGTCGTCGCCCCAGATCCGCTCGACCAGGGCGGCGTCGTGCACGCCCTCCACCCAGATCCGGCTGGCCCGGGCCACGCGGGCGCGTACCCCGTCGACCGCGACCGAGCCGGAGGCGGTCCGACGCCGGGCGGCCGGCACCGCCGGTCTCGTGGGGCGGCGCAGGGTGACCGGGCGACCGTCGAGCAGGAACGCGGCCGGCAACAGCGGGAAGTTGCGTCGCCGGCCGTGCCGGTCCTCCAGCACGACCGCGCCGGACTCGAAGCCGACCACCGCGCCGCAGAAGCCGGACTCGGCGTCCTCCACCACGAGATCAGGTTCGGCGTCGACCTCCGGGGTGATCTTCCGCCGCCGCCAGTCCCCCGCCAACACGTCCTCGCCGTACCGCCGCCCCATCCCGCCACGCTAATCCCACCCGCACCACCCCGCCCGCCGACGACACGCCACTTCGCCGGATCGAGCATGTGGCGCAGACCATGGAAGTGACGAAGCACCCGCCACAACCCGCATGATCGGCGCAGGCGGGAGGTGTGGGCGCGGCAGTCGAGACACGGACGGGCGTCACCACGTACTCTTTCGGCATGTCCACCCCCGCTGCGGGTGCGGCCATCCTCGCGCCGCGCCGGTCGAGCCGGTTCGTTGCCTGGGTGCGCGCGTGGCGCGCCGGGCTCGTGCCCTTCGACGAGGTCGCCGACGCGGTCGCCGGTGCCGAGGAGCACCTGGTCGCCGACGCCCCCGGCACCTGGACCGACGTGCCGCTGCGGGAGGCGCTGCCCACCCTGGCCAAGCTCTCGCCGGACGAGATCCGCCTGGTGCTGCCGGCTCCGGGTGACCCGCGCGGCCTGCCGGGTCCGGGCGACTTCGCCGGTGCCGCGCTGCTCGCCGGGGAAGCCGTGATAGCCGGCGCGCTGGGGCTGATCCCGGAGGTACGCGTGCACACCTCCGGTTCCGGCGACACCTTCGAGACGGTGCTCTGGCGGGTCCACCCGCTGCCGGCGGACGCCCCCGCCGCCTGCCTCACCCTGCCCGGGGCCGCCGAGGCGGAGGCGGAGCTGGCCGCCGCGTTGGCCGACACCACCGCCGCGCTCACCCGGCTAGACGTGGCCCAGTGGCGCCCGGAGCTGGCCGGCGCACTGGAGGCGTTGCGCCGCCCCGACGGCACCACCGATCTGCCGCCCGGCTTCGACCCGCGGTCCCGCCGGCTGTTCGCCCGCGCCGCCGTGCTCGACCGGGTGCTCGCCCTGGCCGGCCACGCGGCACCCGGCGGAGCGGTCAACAACTACGAGGCCCAGCAACGCGACGCGGCCCTGCGTCCGCTCACCGCCGCCTGCCGCCAGGCCCTCGTCGCCGCCTGCAACGCCCCCCTCCGCCCCTGACCCCACCCACCCGGCGCCTCGCCTCGCCGCGTCTTGTTGGTCATGGGGTTAGCGGCGGAGATGATCTCCAACAGTGCCGCCAACCTCATGATCAACGAGGAGGTTCAGCGGGTCAGATCTCGTCGATCAGGTCGGCGACGGAGTTGACGATCCGGGACGGACGGTAGGGGTAGCGTTCCGCCTCCACGCGGGTGCTGATGCCGGTCAGCACGAGGATGGTCTCCAGCCCGGCTTCCAGGCCGCAGAGGATGTCGGTGTCCATCCGGTCGCCGATCATCGCGGTGCTCTCCGAGTGCGCGTTGATCGTGTTCAGCGCCGACCGCATCATCATCGGGTTGGGCTTGCCGACGAAGTACGGCTCCACGCCGGTCGCCTTGGAGATCATCGCCGCGACCGAGCCGGCGGCCGGCAGGGCACCCTCCACCGACGGCCCGGTGGCGTCGGGGTTGGTGCAGATGAACCGCGCCCCGTCGTTGATCAGCCGGACGGCCTTGGTGATCGCCTCGAAGCTGTAGGTGCGGGTCTCCCCCAGCACCACGTAGTCGGGGGCGAAGTCGCTGAGCACGTAGCCCACCGCGTGCAGGGCCGTGGTCAGCCCGGCCTCGCCGATCACGTACGCCGTGCCGCCCGGCCGCTGGTCGGCCAGGAACTGGGCGGTGGCCAGGGCGGACGACCAGATCGCCTGCTCCGGCACGTCCAGGCCCATCCGGGCCAACCGGGCCTGCAGATCCCGTGGCGTGTAGATCGAGTTGTTGGTCAGCACCAGGAAGGGCTTGCCGGAGTTGCGCAGACGCTTGACGAACTCCGGCGCGCCCGGCACCGGCTGGCCCTCGTGCACCAGCACCCCGTCCATGTCGCTGAGCCAGCTCTCGACGGGCTTACGGTCATGCATGATCATCCCCAGGGGTGTCGTCGGGTTCGCCGCGGCGGCCAGGGCGGACGGCAGCGGTCAGGACGGACGGCGGGGTGGGACGCAGCAGACCGTGGGGCAGGTGTCCCACATCGGCAGCTGACCGAGGCGGCGGCGCAGGGTCGCCCCGTCCGGGTCGATGCGCTCCCGCACCAGTTCCCGCACCATGGTCACGTAACGGGGGTCGGTTCCGGGCGTGCCGGCGCGGACGAAGTCCAGGCCGAGCCGCTTGGCCGTGTCCGACGCCTCGGTGTCCAGGTCCCACACCACCTCCAGGTGGTCGGAGACGAAGCCGATCGGGCTCACCACCACCGCGGTCACGCCCTGCTCGGCGAGCGTCTCCAGGTGGTCGTTGACGTCCGGCTCCAGCCACGGCACGTGGGGCGGGCCGGAACGGCTCTGCCAGACCAGGTCGTACGCGAGGTCGGGGGCCGCCGCCGCGTGCACCAGCCGGGCCGTCTCGGCGAGCTGGGCGGTGTACCGGCCCCCGTGCGGGCCGGCGCTGTCGGCCGCCGAGATCGGCACCGAGTGCGCGGTGAAGACGAGCCGGGTCGTGTCCCGGCGGGCCGGGTCGAGCTGGGCCAGCGCGGCGCGTACCGCGTCGACGTGCGGCTCGACGAATCCGGGGTGGTCCCAGAACTGCCGTAGCTTCTCGATCACCGGCGCATCCGGGCCGACCGCCGCCCGGGCGGCGGTGATGTCCTCCTGGTACTGCCGGCAGGACGAGTAGCCGCCGAAGGCGCTGGTGACGAAGGCCAGCGCCCGCCGTACCCCGTCGTCGCGCATCTGCGCCACCGTGTCGGCGAGCATCGGCGCCCAGTTCCGGTTACCCCAGTACACCGGCAGTTCGAGCCCGTTGGCGGCGAAGTCGGTGCGGACCGCCGCCAACAGTTCTCGGCACTGCTGGTTGATCGGAGAGACACCACCGAAGTGCTGGTAGTGCTCGGCGACCTCGGCCAGCCGCTCCGGCGGGACGCCCCGCCCGCGGGTCACGTTCTGCAGGAACGGCATCACGTCGTCGGGCCCCTCCGGGCCGCCGAAGGACACCAGCACCACCGCGTCGTACGCCATGGGGCCATTCTTCCCGGTGGTCTGCGGCGACCCGGCAACGCCCCCGGGTCCCGGTCGTTAAGAGGGGGCCCCTGCTATACCGCAGGCGTTAAGAAGGGGCCCTTCCTTTTCGCCTCAGGCGCCGACCGCGTGGTAGCCACCGTCGACGTGCACGATCTCGCCGGTGGTCGCCGGGAACCAGTCCGACAGCAGGGCCAGACAGGCCCGGGCGGCGGGTTCCTGGTCGGTGAGGTCCCAGCCCAGCGGGGCCCGCCCCGCCCAGGCGTCCTCGAACTGCTCGAAGCCCGGGATCGACTTCGCGGCCATGGTGCGCAACGGGCCGGCGGCCACCAGGTTGCTGCGGATGCCCTGCTTGCCCAGGTGCAGGGCGAGGTAGCGGGAGGCCGACTCCAGCCCGGCCTTGGCCACGCCCATCCAGTCGTAGACCGGCCACGCCTGGCTGGCGTCGAAGGTCAGCCCGACCACCGAACCGCCCGGTGACATCAGCGGCAGCGCCGCGACCGCCAGGGACTTGTAGGAGTACGTCGAGACGTGCAGCGCCGTCGCCACGTCCTCCCAGGAGGCGTCGAGGAACCCGCCACCGAGGCAGCTCTGCGGGGCGAACCCGATCGAGTGCACCACCCCGTCGAGACCGTCGACGTGCTCGCGGACCTTGTCGGCCAGCCCGGCGAGGTGCTCGGGGTCGGTCACGTCCAGCTCGATCACGGGCGCCGGCTCGGGCAGCCGCTTGGCGATCCGCTCCACGAGCGAGAGTCGGCCGTAGCCGGTGAGCACGACTTGGGCACCGTTCTCCTGCGCGAGCTTCGCCACCGAGAACGCGATCGAGGCGTCGGTGATGACGCCGGTGACGAGCAGCCGCTTACCGGCCAGCAGTCCGGACATTAAGCTCATTCCTCCGTGCTAGGGATTCAGTGACCCATGCCCAGGCCACCGTCGACCGGGATGACCGCGCCGGAGACGTACCCGGCGCTGTCGCCCGCCAGCCAGGTGACCACCGAGGCGACCTCGTCCGGGCTGGCCATCCGACCTGCCGGGATGGACTTGAGGATCTCCGCCTTGCGCTCCTCGGCCAGCACCGCGGTCATGTCGGTCTCGATGAAACCCGGCGCGACCACATTGGCGGTGATGTTGCGGCCGCCCAGCTCCCGGGTGATCGAGCGGGCCACCCCGACCAGGCCGGCCTTGCTGGCCGCGTAGTTGACCTGGCCGGCGCCGCCGGAGAGGCCGACCACCGAGGAGATGAAGATCATTCGTCCCCACCTGGCCCGCAGCATCTTCCCGGAGGCCCGCTTGGCGCAGCGGTACGCGCCGGTCAGGTTGGTGTCCAGCACCCGGGTGAACTGCTCCTCCGACATGCGCAGCAGCAGTGTGTCGTCGGTGATGCCCGCGTTGGCGACCAACACCTCGACCGGCCCCAGCTCCGCCTCGACCGCCGCGAAGGCCGCGTCCACCGACTCGGCGTCGGTGATGTCGCAACGCACGCCGAACAACCCCTCGGGCGCGCCGCTCCCCCGGTGGGTGATCGCCACCCGGTCGCCCTGCTTGGCGAAAGCCTGGGCGATGGCCAGACCGATCCCCCGGTTGCCCCCGGTTACCAGCACAGTTCGCGACACGGTGCGTCCCCTCCAAAGATCGCTGCGGCTTGGAGACTAGGCGTTACCGCACGGTAATCACTAACCCGCCGCACGTCACGCCGGCCCCGACCACGACCCGCACCGCGGGACGGTAGAACCGAGTCAGGCCGATGAACGGCGACGATCCGTGGGCCGGTCGGCCGAGTACGCCGATCCCGGGTCCCGGGTGTACGATGATCCGCGTTTGCGGGTCGCTCGGCGGCCCGCGTCGCCCCGGAACCCGACCCCAGGAGGTGATCGCTGTGCCAGATAGCGATCCTCCCAGTCGTGGCCGGGCCGACCGCCAGCCACGCTGAGCCCCGCTCCGCCTGAGCTGGCACCGCTCCCCGCGCCCTCGTCCCACCGTCCGGCTGACGCCGTGGCGGCGGTCGGACGGGTGCCGCCGGTAAGCAGTCCGGTCACGACTTCGCGTGTGCGCGTCCCCGATCCACCCCTTACGCGGCCCGCCCTGCCCGGGTCGCCGAGTCGCCACGTCGGAGCTGTCATGAGCCGCTACGTCGCCCCGCTGGGCTTCACCCTCGCCGCCGTCTGGGTGGCCGTCCTCTTCGTCCTCGCCAGCGGCAACCACTGAGCCGTCACCGGCGGTCCGGTCAGATCATGCGGGAGGACCAGAGCAGGCTGAACGCGCCCGCGCACAGGGCCAGCAGCAGGGCGATGCCCGCGTACCACTGGGTGATCTCCCTCGGCTCGGTCCGGAACCCGATCGAGCTGCCCATGTCCTGGTACACCTGCTTCAGCTCGCTGACCGTGGCCGCCTCGTAGAAGAAGCCCTCGGTGGTCTCGGCCAGCTCGGCCAGGGCGAGCCGGTCCACCGGCACCCGCTGCAACTGACCACCGATGTCGACATGGCCGGAATCGGTGCCGAAGGCGATGGTGGAGACCGGCACGTTCGCCGCCTGCGCCGCCGCGGCCGCCTCCTCCACCGACCGTCCCGCCGTGCGGTAGCCGTCCGACAGCAGCACGATCCGGGCCGGCGGGATACCGGCCGCGCCGTCGGCCGGCACCGAGCGGATCGCCTCCAGACAGGTGAAGACCGCCTCGCCGGTGGCGGTCGCCTCGGCGAGCACCAGCCCGTCGATGGCGCTGGTCACCGCCGGGCGGTCCTTGGTCGGCGGCACCAGCACGTTGGCCGACTTGGCGAACGAGACCAACCCCACGTTGTACGTCGCCGGCAGCTCCGCCACGAACTGCTTCGCCGCCTCCTGGGCGGCCTCCAGCCGGTTCGGGGGCACGTCGTCGGCCTGCATCGACAAGGACACGTCGATGGCCAACATGATGGTGGCCCGTTCCAGCGGTTCCCGGGTGTCGACCGCCGGCCGGGCCAGCGCGCCGGCCAACACCAGCAGCGCGAGCAGGAAGGCGGTCGCCGGCACGTGCCGCCGCCAGCCCAGCCCCTTCGGCGCCACGGTGCGCAGCAGGTCCACGTTGGTGAACCGCAGCGCGTAGTCACGGCGGCGCAACTGCCGCCAGACGTACAGCGCGGCGAGGGCGAGCACCGGCAGCACGGCCAGCAGCCACCACGGTTGCAGCAGTCGAATCATCGCGTCGTCCCCCGGGTGCGGGCGTGCCGCTGCGCGGCCACGAAGCGCACCATGTCCAGCAGCCAGTCTCGGTCCGTACGCAGTCGCAGGTGGGCGGCGCCGGCGGAGCGCAACGCGGCGGAGATCTCGGCACGTTGCGCCGCGGCGGCCGCCGCGTAGCGGTGCCGCAGTCCCGGGTCCGCGGTCTGCACCTCGTGCAGCTCGCCGGTCTCCGGGTCGACCACCGGCAGCACCCCCACGTCAGGCAGCTCCAACTCACGCGGATCGACCACCTCGACCGCGAGCAGATCGTGCCGTACCCGTAGCTTGCGCAACGGACGCGCCCACTGCGCCGGCGGGGCGAGGAAGTCGGAGATGACCACCGCGACACCGCGCCGCCGGGGCGGCCGGTTGAGCATGTCGATCAGCGCGCCGAGGTCGCCGCGTCCCGGCCGAATCTCGGTGCCCGCGATGGCCCGCAGCATGCCCTGGGCCTCCTTGCGTCCGGAGCGGGCGGGCAGCCTGACCAGTCGTCCCGGTCCCGGCGGCACGGTCGGGGCGCGTCGGCCCCGCCGTGGCGTGGGGAGGTCACCCCCGCTGCCCACCACCGCGCCGATCCGGTTGCCGCCCCGTACGGTCAGGTGGGTGATCGCCGCCGCCGCCGCGATCACCACGTCCCGCTTGAGCCACTGGCCGGTACCGAAGTCCAGGCTCGCCGACAGGTCCACCGCCAGCCACGTTTCCAGCTCACGGTCGGCCACGGTACGCCGCACGTGCGGGGTGGTGGTACGGGCGGTGACCGGCCAGTCCATCCGACGCACGTCGTCGCCGGGCCGGTACTCACGCGACTCGCCCGCCTCGCTGCCCGGCCCGGGCAGCAGGCCCGCGTAGTCGCCCTGAAGGAGCCCGTCGAGCTTGCGGGTCACCAGCAGTTGCAGCCGGGCCAGCACCGCACCGGAGCGGCTGCTGGCCGCGTGCCGGTCCGGCTGACCGGGTCGAGGGGTGGTCGAGGTCACGGTCGCTGCCCGGGCCACCCCGACGTAGGTGCCACCGCCCCGGCGGGCGGGGTGGCCTGCTGCCGCGGCGCCACCGAGGGCAGCGGAATGGTGGACATCACCCGGTGCACCACGTGGTCGGCCGGCACGTCGTCGGCGAGCGCGTCGTAGCTGAGCACCAGTCGGTGCCGCAGGATGTCCGGCGCGATGTCCTGCACGTCCTGCGGCAGGGCGTAGTCACGGCCGCGCAGCAGCGCCAGCGCCCGGGTCGCGCGGACCAGGCCGAGCGAGGCCCGGGGACTGGCGCCGTACTGGATCAGTTGCGCGACGTCGGGCATGCCGTGTTCCGCGGGCGTACGGGTGGCCAGCACCAGCCGGACCGCGTAGTCGACCAGGGCGTTGTGCACGAAGACCTGGTCGGCCCTGTGTTGCAGGGCGATCAGATCGTCGGTGTCGAACACCGCGGCGGGTTCGGGCGGGGCGACGCCCATCCGGTAGACGATCTCCCGCTCCTCGGCGTCCGTCGGGTACCCCACGATGATCTTCATCAGGAAGCGGTCCCGCTGCGCCTCCGGCAGCGGATAGACCCCCTCCTGCTCGATCGGGTTCTGCGTCGCCATCACCAGGAACGGGTTCGGCACCCGGTGGCTTTCACCCCCGATCGAGACCTGCCGCTCGCTCATCACCTCCAGCAGTGCCGACTGCACCTTCGCCGGCGCCCGGTTGATCTCGTCGGCGAGCAGGAAGTTGACGAAGACGGGCCCCAGTTCGACGTCGAACTTCTCACTGGACTGCCGGTAGATCCTGGTGCCCATGATGTCGGCCGGTACCAGGTCCGGGGTGAACTGCACCCGGGCGAACGACCCGCCGACCACCCTGGCGAGGGTCTCCACCGCGAGGGTCTTGGCCACCCCCGGCACCCCCTCCAGCAGACAGTGCCCACGGGCGAGCAGCGCGACGAACATCCGCTCCACCATCCGGTCCTGCCCGACGATCACGCGCTTGATCTCGAACAGCGCCCGCTCCAGCAGGGTGGCGTCCTGCGCCGGAGTGGTCGACAGCGCGGCTGCCTGCGGTTGCGCCCCGTTCGGTGGCGGGGCGTCGGGCGTGGTCGGCTGGGCCACTGGTCCTCCACAGCGTGATCGGTCGTCGCGGCGTGTGCGGTACCAAGCCTCGCATGCCCGGCTGAGTACCGACGGAGGGAGCGACCGATTTCCGCCACGCCGTTCCGGGACGGAGGAATCGCCGATCGCCAGTGGACAAAGGCCGCCCCGGCGTGTGTACCATTCATCCGTCGCCGGGCGGCTTCCCCCGTGGCCGCCCGGCGCTCACTCTCCCCCGCCGTCATAGACTGAGCGGGATGACCGACCCCGACACCCCCACCGAGGTCCTGATCTGTTCGGCCCGTGGGTGTCGTGCCCCGGCCTGCTGGTCGCTGCGTTGGAACAATCCCCGCCTGCACCCGCCCGAGCGGCGCAAGACCTGGCTCGCCTGCGACGTGCACCGGACGTCGCTCGGTGATTTCCTCGGCGCGCGAGGCTTTCTGCGTGAGGTCACCCCGCTGGCCGGATCGCCTACGCTCGAAGAGTGGACTCGTACAACGGAGAGGCGGCACCGTGAGCGCGAGGAGTGAGCTTGCGAGCCCCGCAGTCGCGACCGACAAGGCTGTCCCGTGAGCGATGACGCATCTGGCGCCCTGCCGTCGCCCGCGCCGGCCAACCCGCTCGAACCGTGGCCGGACACCGTACGCTGGCAGTCGATATCGACCGATCTGATCTGGGTGGAGCTGCTGCGCCTGGCCGCCGGAGTCGCCTTCGTCTCGGCCGTGCTCGGTGTCGGCTGGGCGCTGACCGGTTCCTGGCCGTTCGGTGTGGCACTCGGCGCGGTAGGGCTGTTCGCCCTCTGGCGGTCGGTGACCATCGTCCGGGCGGTACGCGCCTGGGGCTACGCCGAGCGCGAGGACGATCTGCTGGTCCGGCACGGCCTGCTGGTCCGGCGGTTGTCCATCGTCCCGTACTCGCGGATGCAGTTCGTCGACGTCAGCGCCGGCCCGCTGGAGCGGGCGTTCGACCTGGCGACGGTGCAGTTGCACACCGCGGCCGCGGCGAGCGACGCCCGGGTGCCCGGGCTGCGTCCCGCGGAGGCGTCCCGGCTTCGGGACCGCCTCACCGCGCTCGGCGAGGACCGGGCGGAGGGACTTTGAGCGGGTCGGCCGGTTCGGGCCAGGACCGAACCCCACCCATCGCTGACGACGCCCCACCGAACGCGCCCGCTGGGGCAGCATCGTCGGGCGAGGGCCCAGGGTCCGGCCCGTATCCGGAACCCGGCCCGCCACCCGATGGAGCGACGCAGCCCGCCGGCCCGGCACAGCAGGTTGGCGACACACAGCCGAATGCCGCGCCGCAGACCTGGCCACCGGCGCCGCCACCCGGCCCAGGCCCGCACCCCGGACCGAAAGCCTGGCCGCCCGGGGCGGGCTGGCCACCAAGTGGTCCACCCGGCCGGCCGTACCCACCGGGAGCGCCGTACCCGCAGGGAGCGCCGTACCCGCCGGGACCGCAGGGAGCGCCACTCCCACCGGGAACGCCGCACCCACCCGGCCCGCCGTATCCGCCGGGAGCGCCGTATCCGCCGGGAGCGCCGTATCCACCGGGAGCGCCGTATCCACCGGGAGCGCCGTATCCACCGGGAGCGCCGTATCCCTCAGCCGGGTGGGCCGGGCCGCCGCAGGGTCCGCCGGCACGGCAACGGCTGCATCCGTTGAGCCCCGCCCTGCACGGGGCCAAGTCGCTGGTCGTGGTGATCGCCGGGTTGTCCTGGTCGACGCTGTCCCGGGTCGGGCTCGGCTGGTTCGTGGCGATGGTGATCGTGCTCGCGCTCGGTGCGAGCGTGCTGGCCGTGGTCAGTTGGTACAACACCGGCTACCAGGTGGTCGGCCGGGAACTGCGCATCCACGAAGGGCTGCTCTGGCGACGCACCCGGGCGATCCCGCTGGAACGACTCCAGGCCGTCGAGGTGGTCCGGCCTTTGCTCGCTCAGCTGACCGGGCTGGCGGAGCTACGGCTGGAGGTCGTCGGCGGCGGCAAGACCGAGGCACCGTTGGCGTACCTCAGTGTCGCCGAGGCCTCGGCGCTGCGGCAGCGCCTGCTGGCCCTGGCCGGCGACGCCACCGGCGCGGCACCGGCTCCGACCGGGCAGCCGACACCCGAGGGCGCCGAGGCGGCCCGGCCGCCCGGCCGTCCGCTGCACGCCGTGAGCAACCGGGACCTGCTCATCAGTCAGTTGCTGACCCCGCAGGCGTTCCTGCTGCCCTTCGGGGTGGCCTTCGTGGCGACGCAGTTCCTGTCCGAGGGCTCCTGGTCCTTCATCGCGGTGGCGAGCACGCTCACCGCGATGGCCGGCGTCCTGCTGCAACCGATCCGCCGGGTCCTCGACGACTGGCGGTTCCAGCTCGCCCGCGATCACGACCGGCTGCGGATCCGCAACGGCCTGCTGGAAACCCGGGTGCAGACCGTACCGTTGCACCGGGTGCAGACCGTCGGGGTGACCTGGCCGCTGCTCTGGCGGGTCAAGGGCTGGCTGCGGCTGCGCCTGGAGGTGGCCGGTTACGCCGCCGGCGAGCCCGATCAGCGCAACCGGCCGGACCGCCTGCTGCCCGTCGGCGACCAGCCGACCGGTGAGATGATCGTTGCCGAGGTGCTGCCCGGGGTGGTGCTCTCCGCGCTGCCGCTGCGGCCACCACCGGCCCGGGCGCGCTGGGTCAACCCGCTCAGCCGCCACGTCCTCGGTGCCGGCCTGACCGAGCAGGTCTTCGCCGTCCGCTCCGGTCTGCTCACCCGACGGCTGACCATCGTGCCGTACGCGCGGTTGCAGAGCGTACGGGTGGTGCAGGGACCGGTGCAGCGGCTGCTCGGGTTGGCCACCGTGCACGCCGACACGGCCGGCGGGGCCGGCGCGGCGGCGGTGGACCGCGACGTCGCCGACGCCTGGGCGTTGGCGGCGGAACTCACCGCTCGTGGCCGAGCCGCCCGCCGCCCCTCCTGACCCCCACCCGCCCAAACGCACACCCGCGATCATGCACTTTTCGTCCCCGCATAACGGGACATGAGCCGCATCACGGCGACCGAAAGTGCAAGATCCGCGAGTCGGTGGGTGCGGTTGCGGTCAGCGGGGGGACGGGATGGAGGGTGCGTCGGTGGGGGTGGTGGTGGCAGGCGGGGTGGCGGGGTCGGGTGGGGTGGCGGGGTCGGGTGGGGTGGTGGGGTCGGGTGGGGTGGTGGGGTCGGGTGGAGTGGTGGGGGTGGGTGGGGTGGAGCGGGTCTTTCGGCGGGCCCACCAGCGTTCGGCCCAACCGACCGCCAGGAAGGTCATCCCGACGTACACCCAACCGACCAGCACGTCGATCACGTAGTGCTCGCCGCTGTAGACCAGCGTGAAGGTCATCGCCAGCGGGTAGGCCAGCAGCAGGGGCCACCAGCGACGCCGGACGCCGGGCAGGAAGAACACCACCACGAACAGGGCGAAGGCGGTGTGCAGCGACGGCATCGCGGCCACCGGGTTGGAGGCCAGTTGCCCGGCGTTGAGCAGGTTGCCCGCGCCGTGCATGCCGAACGCCTTCCAGCCCCGGGTGGAGATCCGGGCGACCTCCTCGATCAGGCCGTTCTGCGCCGCCCACCACGGTGGCGCGGCCGGGTAGAGGAAGTACGTGACCAGGCCGGTGGCGCAGAGGAAGAACCAGCGACGCATGAACGCGGCCCACCGGCTGCGCGCACGCATCCAGAGCACCGCGGCCGCGGCGAGCGCCGCCACGAAGTGCGAGAAGTACACCCAGCTGACGAGGACGTCCCACCAGCGCACCTCGGGCTGGTAAAGATGCTGCTGCAACCAGACGGTCGGCACCTGGCCGTCCATCGCCCAGCCGAACATCAGGCGGTCCGCCAGGATCAGCTCGTAGGCGTGCGGCACCGTCCCGTCGTGGTAAGCGAACCCACGGGAGAGGTTGTAGATGACCAGCAGCAGCACCACCGGCACCCAGTCCCGGGCGAAGCGCAGGTGACTGCGCCACGGGCGGGCGGAGTACCAGGCGATGGTGCCGGCCCAGATCCAGAAGAACGCGTAGACCGGGTCGGTCGGCAGACCGATGACCAGCCAGCCCGCCACGAAGGCGGCCCCCCAGATCGACATCGCGATCACACGGCGACGCCCACCGTCGAGCGGGGCGGGCGGCTCGGTCGGGGCCGGGGGCTGGGTGTCGGTCGCGGCAGACATCGCGGACAAGGTTAGCGGCGGCCCGCGCGCCAGCGGAGGCAGGAGCACCTGCGATGTCGTCGCGGACGTCGCGCATCTGCCCGGGCGCGTGGCCCAGGCCCCGCCGACCACCTACGCTGTGGCCATGCGGGAGCTACCGGATCATGCCCTGGCCCCGGGTCTGGCCGCCCGGGTCGAGTTGACGGTCACCGACGCCGACACCGCTCAGGCGCTCGGCTCCGGTGACGTTCCGGTGCTCGGTACGCCACGGGTGCTGGCGCTGGCCGAGGCGGCGACGGTGGCCGCGACCGCCCGCCACCTGCCGAGCGGGTCGACCACGGTGGGTACCCGGGTGGACATGGAGCACCTGGCCGCGACGCCGGTGGGCCGCACGGTGGCGGCGCAGGCGCGGCTGACCGAGGTCGACCGGCGTCGGCTGGTGTTCGAGATCGCGGTCACCGAGGACGGGCAGACCGTCGCCGAGGGCCGGGTGGAGCGGGTGCTGGTGGATCGGCACCGGTTCCTGGAACGCGCCGGTGGGGCGGCATGACGACGACCGGCCGGTTCGTCGAGGTCGCCGACCGGGTCCTCGTGCTGCGTGAGCCCGTGCTCGCGGTCAACGTCACGCTGGTGCTGGGGGACGGGGCCGCGCTGCTGGTCGACACACTCTCCACCACGGGGCAGGCGGCCGAGCTGGCCACCGCCGTACACGCGGTCACCACCGACCCGCTGACCCTGGTGAACACCCACCACCATTTCGACCACTGTTTCGGCAACGCCACGCTCGCCGGTGACCCACCCCGCCCGGTCTGGGCGCACGAGCTGGCCGCCGTGGCGATCCGCGACGAGGCGGACCGGCTGCGCCGGGAGGCGTACGCCGAGCTGCACGCGGAACATCCCGAACTCGCCGCCGAACTGGCCGACACCGTGCTGCTGGCACCCACCCACACGGTGCGTACCGAGGCCGTCCTCGACATCGGTGGCCGGCGGGTGGTGCTGCGCCACCCCGGCCGGGGTCACACCGACGCCGACCTCGTGATCCAGGTTCCCGACGCCGACCTGCTGGTCGCCGGCGATCTGGTCGAGCAGGCCGGCCCACCGGCGTTCGAGGACTCCTACCCGTTGCAGTGGCCCGACGCCCTGGCCGAGCTGTCGCGGTCCACCTCGCCGTCGACGGTGGTCGTACCAGGGCACGGCGACCCGGTCGACGCGGATTTCGTCCGGGCGCAGCACGCCCAGCTGGTGGAGCTGGCCTGGCTGATCCGGGCCGGGCACACCGCCGGAGCGCCGCCGGAGCGGGTCGCCGCCGATGCCCCGTTCCCGGCCCGCCACGCGCTCACCGCCGCCCGGCGCGGTTACGCAGAACTGGACGGCACCGCCTGATCGACGCCGGCCACCGGCCACCGGCCGCGGACGCCGCACGCGAGGACCGGCCACGGACGCCGCACGCCAGCGCGGACGCCGCACGCCGAGGACCGGCCACGGACGCCGCACGCCGGCGCGGACGCCGCACGCCGAGGACCGGCCACGAACGTAGCGCACCGGGCACCAACCACGCAGGCCGTACACCGCACACCAGCACACCGGGCACCGGCGGCGGACGCAGCACCGGTGCGGGCGGGCCAGCCGGTGCCGTCACCGACGCTGGGATGCCCGTGGCGAGGCTTCAGCCGCCGAAGCGCTGGAGCACCTCGGCGCGGGTGGGCATCGCGACCGCGCCGCCGGGGCGTTCGCAGACGAGGCCGGCGACCCGCAACGCGTAGGCCACCCGCTCGTGCCAGCCGGCCGGCTCGACCGGCTCGCCGTCTATCAGCAGGTCGGCGACGAGGGCGGCCATCACCGAGTCACCGCCGCCGGTGGCGTCGATCGCGTCGACCTTCGGCGCGGGTACGCGTACCGGCTCGGTGTCGGCGGCGGCGACCACCGCGCCGGCGGCCCCCAGGGTGACCACGACGGTGGCCGCGCCCAGCTCGCGCAGGTGGGCCGCCACCGACTCGGCCGGTTCACCCGGATAAAGCAGTTCCGCGTCGGCGGCGCTGAGCTTGACCAGGTGCGCTCCGGCGGCGAACTCGGCGACCACCTCGCGCAGCTCGGCCAACGCCTGAGGGCCGGCCAGCAGCCGGGGCCGGACGTTCGGATCGAACACCCGCAGCCCTCGGGTCGCGGCCCAGGCTCGACGGGCGGCGGCCAGCGTCGCCGGAGCCAGTAGCACGATCGAGCCGCAGTAGAGCACGTCGGCGTCCTCGACCAGCGCGACGTCGAGTTCGTCGGGGCCGAGCAACGAGTAGGACGGCGGTTCGCCGTAGAAGCGGAAGTCAGGTTCCGCACCGGAGAAGGTGGCCACGGCCAGCGTGGTCGGCACCGCGGCGGTCACCGCGCCGGCCAGTCCCACCCGCTCGGCGGTGAGGAAGTCGCGGATCCGGCCGGCGAGCACGTCGTCACCGAGCGATCCGGCGAACTGCACCGCGCCACCGAGCCGGGCGACACCGACGGCGACGTTCAGCGGGCCACCACCGATCGCCTGCCGGTAGACGGGCTTGCCGTCGCACTCGGCGTCCAGCAGGTCGACGAGCGCCTCGCCGAGCACCACCGCGTATCCCATGGTCAGGTCCCTCCGTCGGCCGTTGCTGACGCCCAGGCTGGCACAGCGATCACCTGGGCGCGAAGCCACCGTATTGGTGCGCCCCGGGCACCGCGAACCGGGCCCGTCCCGCACATCGAGAGACGGCTATTGCATCAAGCGAGCCGGCATGGTGGGATATTGCTGCCGGATGACGCGGGGCTGCGCGTCATCGGCGCCGGGTCTCACATCGCGCGAGGGCATTCACGCGTCGACACTCCGCTGGCGACAGGTGCTGGCTGGGCCATCCGTTCCCATCCGCACGGTCGCCGCGTAGTCGCATCCGCCCCAACAGCGGGGGCGGCACCATTCCGCCATCCGCGCGTTCGGCGGGGCGCACCCACGCAAATGCGCCCCGCGAGTCAGGAGAACCCGTGAAACGTCCACGTTTGGCCGCGCTCGTCACTGCGGCTTTCACTCTTCTCGCGGGAGCGGTCGTCGTGATCGCCACCCCCAACCCGGCCGCCGCGCACGGCGCGGCGATGACGCCGGGTGCCCGCACCTTCCTGTGTTGGCGCGACGGCCTCACCCAGACCGGTGAGATCCGGCCGAACAACCCGGCCTGCGCCGCCGCCGTCGCCCAGAGCGGGACGAACTCGCTCTACAACTGGTTCAGCGTGCTGCGTTCCGACGCGGGCGGCCGAACCACCGGCTTCATCCCCGACGGCCAGCTGTGCAGCGGCGGGGCCACCGGCTTCCGCGGCTACGACCTGGCCCGCAACGACTGGCCGCTGACCCACCTGACGGCCGGTCGCAGCATGGAGTTCCGGTACAGCAACTGGGCCCACCACCCGGGCACGTTCTACTTCTACGTGACCCGGGACAGCTGGAGCCCGACCCGGGCGCTGGCCTGGAGTGACCTGGAGGCCCAGCCGTTCCTGACGGTGACCAACCCGCCGCAGCGCGGCGCGGTCGGCACCAACGACGGCCACTACTACTTCACCGGCACCCTGCCGGCGAACAAGAGCGGCCGGCACATCATCTACTCCCGGTGGGTCCGCTCGGACAGCCAGGAGAACTTCTTCGGCTGCTCCGACGTGGTCTTCGACGGTGGCAACGGTGAGGTGACCGGCATCGGCTCCGGCAGCACTCCGCCGCCCAACCCGACCACCCCGCCGCCGAACCCGACCACGCCCCCGCCGAACCCGACCACCCCGCCGCCGAACCCGACGACCCCGCCGCCGGGGACCGGTGGCTGCAGCGCCACCATCAACGTGACCAACAGCTGGTCGGGTGGTTTCCAGGCCGAGGTCACGGTCCGGAACACCGGTACGTCGGCGATGAACGGCTGGACCGCGAGTTGGACCTGGCCCAGCGGTCAGTCGATCAGCCAGGTCTGGAACGCGACCCAGACCACGTCCGGATCGTCGGTGACGGCCCGCAACGTGTCGTACAACGGCAACCTCGCGGCCAACGGCAGTACGACCTTCGGGTTCCTCGCCAGCGGCAACAACGCGACGCCCACGGTCACCTGCGCCCGTAGCTGACCCCAGTCAGGCGTTAAGAAGGGCCCCC
Source organism: Micromonospora aridisoli (assembly GCF_056150025.1). Classification (NCBI taxonomy): domain Bacteria; kingdom Bacillati; phylum Actinomycetota; class Actinomycetes; order Micromonosporales; family Micromonosporaceae; genus Micromonospora; species Micromonospora aridisoli. The sequence goes on from NZ_JAXCFK010000011.1 coordinate 152,052, forward strand.
TGCTATACGCGAGGCGTTAACAGGGGGCCCTTCCTTGCACCTCAGCGCACCATCGAGCCGACGACGGGCTTGGTCAGCAGGGCCGACTGGTTGCGCTGGATGCCGGGGTCGAGGGTCTTCGCGACGAAGATCGCGTGCCAGATGCAGAAGATCAGCACGGTCCACACCTTGCGGGAGTGGTCGAACTCCTCCCGCTTGTGCTCCTCCAGCAGGCGCAGCGCGTACGACAGGTCGAGCAGGTCGCCGGCACCGGAGGTGGTCAGCACGTGCCGGGCCCACTCGTACATCTCGCCGCGCAGCCACACCCGGGTCGGGGTGGGGAACCCCAGCTTCTTGCGGTTGACGATGGCCGGCGGCACCACGCCCTGCAACGCCTGGCGCATGGCGTACTTGGTGGCGTCGGAGCGCGGCGGCAGTTTCAGCTCGACCGGGATCTTCGCCGCCACCTCGAACACCTCACGGTCGAGGAAGGGCACCCGCACCTCCAGCGAGTGCGCCATGGAGATTCGGTCCGCCTTCACCAGGATGTCGCCCCGCAGCCAGGTGTAGAGGTCGACGTACTGCATCTTGGTGACGTCGTCCAACTCGGTGCACTCGGCGTAGATCGGCGCGGTGACGTCGGTGTAGCGCACCGACGGGTCGTAGCGACGCAGCAGGTGCTGCTTCTCCTCCTCGGTGAACATCCGCGCGTTGCCGTAGTAGCGCTCCTCGATCGGCGTGGTGCCGCGCTCCAGGAAGCTCTTGCCCTTGACCCCCTGCGGGATCGCCTTGGAGACCGCCCGCAGGCCCTTCTGCACCCCGCCGGGCAGCCCGTTGACACTGCTCAGCGAGAGCGGCTCGCGGTAGATCGTGTATCCGCCGAAGAACTCGTCGGCGCCCTCGCCGGAGAGCACCACGGTGACGTGCTCGGCGGCCTTCTTGGCGACGAAGTAGAGCGGCACCAGAGCCGGGTCGGCGACCGGGTCGTCCAGGTGCCACACGATCTTCGGCAGCGCCTCGATCATGTCCTGCGGCCCGATCTTGGTCGGGATGGTGGTCACGTCGAGATGACGGGCCGAGTCCTGGGCGACGTCGATCTCCGAGTATCCCGGCACGTCGTAGCCGACGGTGAAGGTCAGGATGTTCGGGTTGAACTCCCGGGCCAGGGCCACCACCGCGGTGGAGTCGATCCCGCTGGACAGGAACGAGCCGACCGGCACGTCGGAGCGCATGTGCATGCGTACGCTCTCGCGGAGCGTCTCCCGGATCTCGTGGTAGAGCTTCTGCTCGTCGGAGACCGGCGCGGGCCGGAACACCGGCCGGTACCAGCGCCGCACGTCGATCCGGCCGCCCGGGGTCCAGGTGAGGTACTCCCCCGAGCCGATCCGGCTGATCCCCTTGTGCAGGGTGCCGGGCTCCGGGACGTACTGCAGGGTCAGGTAGTGGCTGAGGTTGGCCGTGTCGACCCCGGCGTCCCCGGCGTACGCGGACTGGGCGAAGGGCAGCAGGGCCTTCTTCTCCGAGGCGAGGTAGAGCCCGTCGGCGGTCTCCAGGTAGTGCAGCGGCTTGATGCCGTAGTAGTCGCGGGCACCGAACGCGCGACGCTCCTGCCGGTCCCAGATGACGAAGGCGAACATGCCCCGCAGCCGGGTGAGTACCTGCTCGCCCCAGTAGTGGTAGCCGGCGACGATGACCTCCCCGTCGCCGTTGGTGGCGAACCGGGCGCCGAAGTCGCGGATCAGCTCCTCGCGCAGCTCGATGTAGTTGTAGATCTCGCCGTTGAAGGTCAGCAGGTACCGGCCGTCGGCGTAGGGCAGCGGCTCGTGGCTGAGCGCGACGTCGATGATCGCCAACCGCTTGTGGGCGAACACCCCGTCCGCGTACCGGCCGGAGGCGTCGCCGACCACTTCGACACCGGTCTCGTCCGGGCCGCGGTGGTGCAGGCATTCCAACGCCCCGGCGATGTTGTCGCGGTGGGCGGCGGCGTCGCCGCGCGCACTGAAGAAAGCCAGGAGTCCGCACATGTCCGTCATCTTTCCACGCGTGCTGATCGGCCGTCGCGGCACTGCCGGGTGACCGGGACGGCCACCGGCGGCTCGGCCCGGGACCGGGTTCGCGGTACCGTCGGGACCAGCAATGAGGCGAAGGGAGCGGGGCATGACCGAGGAACGCACCGACGGCAAGCCGGCCGACGGCACCGAGTCGCACGACCCGGATTTCCCACCGGCGTTCCTGTCGTTCATGCGGCAGGGCTGGCGGGAAACCACCCTGCCGGTCGGCCCGCGGCCCGAGGTACCGAACTACGCCAAGCGCCGGGCCGCCCTCTCGGCGGCCTTCCCGGGCGAGACGCTGGTGATCCCCACCGGCGGGGAGAAGGTACGCGCCAACGACACCGAGTACCGGTTCCGGCCCGGCAGTGACTTCGCGTACCTCACCGGTGACCACGACCCGGACAGCGTGCTGGTGCTGCGGCCGAACGGCTCCGGGCACGACGCCACGCTGTACATGCGTCCGCGCTCGTCCCGGGAGAACGACGAGTTCTTCCGCAGCCGCCACGGCGAGCTGTGGGTGGGCCGACGGCACACCCTGACCGAGAAGTCGACCGAGCTGGGCCTGCCCACCGCCGACCTGACCGAGCTGGACGCCGCGCTGGCCGAGCTGGCGCCCGCGCGGACCCGGGTGCTGCGCGGCTTCGACGCCCGGGTGGACACCGCGGTGCGGTCCTGGGACGGTCCGCGTGAGGAGGGGCAGCCGGCCCGCGACCGCGAGCTGGCCATCGCCATCTCCGAGCAGAAGCTGGTCAAGGACGAGTGGGAGATCGCCCAGCTCCAGGAGGCGGTCGACGCCACCGTACGTGGCTTCGAGGACGTGGCCCGGGCGCTGCCGGCGGACCGGGGCGTCTCCGAACGACTGCTGGAGGGGATCTTCGCGCTGCGGGCCCGGCACGACGGCAACGACGTCGGCTACGGCTCGATCGTCGGCGCGGGCGAGCACGCCACGATCCTGCACTGGGTGCACAACCACGGCGTCACCCGACCGGGTGAGCTGCTGCTGATGGACATGGGCGTGGAGGGACGCCACCTCTACACGGCGGACGTGACGCGGGTGCTGCCGGTCAACGGGCGGTTCAGCCCGTTGCAGCGCCAGGTCTACGACGTCGTGTACGCCTCGCAGCAGGCCGGCATCGAGTTCATCAAGCCGGGCGTGACCTTCAAGGACGTCCACCTGACGTGCATGCGGGTGCTCGCCGAAGGACTTGCCGACCTGGGACTGCTGCCGGTGAGCGTGGACGAGGCGATGGACGAGAAGTCCATGGTCTACCGCCGCTGGACGCTGCACGGCTTCGGGCACATGCTCGGCATCGACGTGCACGACTGCTCGAACGCCCGCAAGGAGATGTACCGCGACGGCACTCTGGGCGAGGGGTACGTGCTCACCGTCGAGCCGGGGCTGTACTTCCAGCCGGAGGACGAGCTGGTGCCGGAGGAACTGCGCGGCATCGGCATCCGGATCGAGGACGACGTCCTGGTCACCACCTCCGGCGCGGTCAACCTGTCGGCCGGCCTGCCGCGCCGGGCCGACGAGGTGGAGACCTGGCTGGCCGAGCAGCGCGAGGCCGGGCTGCGGCTGCCGGGCTGATCTACCGCCCGGACCGGGCGGCACCGAGTAGCGGGCGGGCCCCGCGCCGGAGGCGACATGCTGTCGCTTCCGGCGCGGGGCCCGTCCTCGTCTGTCCTACGGATCAAGCATCTGCCCTGCTCAACCAGTTTCAACCCGGTGAGGCGAGATGACGCAGTGCTGCCCGATCCGAGCACAATGCGGGGTTTTTTCAGATACGTCCTTCTCGCGAGGAACCTTCTCATACGGTGGTCATCAGAGGCTGCAACCCATTTGTAGCTGCTCGCACCCGTTCGCTCGGTGCGGACCAGTCTGGTAGCAGGAAAGGGCGGAAGGCTCTGATGTCTGATGACGTGACCACTTCCTACGGTGGGCCGCCCCCGGCTCCACCGCCCCCGGGAACACCGGGACTTCGACGACGAAAACTGTGGCTGACCGCGGGCGTGGCCGGCCTCACCGGCGTGGTCGGCCTGGCCGCCCTGGGCGGGGTGGGCGCCCGCGACGACCGGTCCGGGAACGCCGACCGGCCGGACGCGCAGTCCAACGCCCGGCAGACCGTCAGCGACGCCGGGAAGCCGGACGCGGCCGGCAGCGGCGGGCCGAAGGCCGAGCGGGCCGGCGAGCGCGATGGCCGCAAGGGCGGCAGCGATCGGGACAGGGCGCAGGAGGTGCCCTGTGACACCGACAAGTTGATCCAGGCGATCGTGCACGCCAACCAGAACCACGGCGGCGTACTCGCCCTGGCCCGGTACTGCACGTACGAGTTGACCCGCAGCGAGGACGGCAACGGCCTTCCCGTGATCACCAAACCGATCACGCTGAAGGGGGAGGACAGCAGGATCGTGCGGGCCGCCAACGTGGAGCGGTTCCGCATCCTCAACGTCGGTCGAGGCGGTCACCTGACGCTGAAGGGTGTGACGGTCAAGGGCGGGCAGACCGCGCCCGGCATCTCGGTTGCTCCGTCGATCGCGGGCCTGGATCTCACCGCGAAGCCGACCGGAGCCGGGGCCGCCAAGGCGCCGGCCGCTACCGGGGCAGCCAAGACTGCCAAGGCCGCGGAGAGCAGGGCGGCAACCAAGGCCACGAAGACCAAGGCCGCGAAGACCAAGGCCGCCGGCGCCGGGGCGAAGCCGACGGCCGACGGGGCCAAGGCCGTCGAGGTGAAGCCGACACCGGGGGCAAAGGCCACGCCGGCCGGCATCGCCGGCGCGGAGGTCGCTCCGCCGGGCATCGCCGCCGACGGCATCGACGGGGGCGGGATCCTGGTGCAGCGAGGTGGCACCGCGGACCTGGAGCACAGCCGGATCGTGCAGAACCAGGCGACCCGTAACGGCGGCGGCATCGCCAACTACGGCACCACCACGATCCGTAGCAGCATCGTGGAGCAGAACAACGCCGGCAGTTTCGGCGGCGGCGTGTTCAGCGTGGGGGTCCTGCGGGTCGAGGAGTCCAAGATCCTTTACAACAACTCCAGCACCGGAGGCGGCGGCATCGCCAACGGCTCGACGCCCAACGGCTTCGCCGGCACGGGCGGCACGGTCTGGATCTGGAAGAGCACGATCAGCCACAACCGGACCGGAGTTCTCGGTGGTGGCGTCTTCCTCAGCGGCGGCGACACCACCGCCGTCCAGAGCGAACTCACCGACAACATCAGCCGCCTCGACGTCGGCGGTCTGGTCGCCCTCGGCGACAGCCGGGTGAGCCTGGAACACGTACTGGTCGCGAGGAACTTCGCGGGCGACGACGCCGGCGGCGTGGGAATCGGCGACGACTCCGTGGCCGTCATCGCCAACAGCGTTCTCAAGGAGAACGTGGCCGCCGAAGGGGTCGCCGGTGGCCTGTTCAACGACGAGGCGTCGGTGACCCTGCGGGACTCCGAGATCTCGGCCAACCAGGCGCTGGGTACCGCCGGCCTGGCGGGCGGCATCGTCAACCAGGACGGCGTGACCACGCTGATCCGGACCAAGGTGGCCGACAACGTCGCCACCAACCAACCTGGCGGCATCTGGACCGACAACGAGCAGGTGGAGATCGACCGGAAGTCGGCCGTGACCGGCAACCGCCCGACCAACTGCGTGGGCAGCCCGGTGATTCCGGACCGCTGCTTCGGCTGATCACCCGCCAGGGCGAGCAACAGGACAGCACCACCACATAGAGGGGGCTCCTCCGCGCCGCTCAGCCGTGCGGAGGAGCCCCGGCCTCTGTGCCCAGTTCCCCCCGGTCCGGGGCATCCAGGCAGGTCAGAGCGGGTCCGGGCGGAAGCAGCCGCCGTGTGTCGGTCAGCGCGGCCCTGGGGCCGCTGGCCGCATCCCACACCTAATGTGGGGTTATTTCGGATAAGACCCTGAGGCGAGGAACATTCTCATACGGTGGTTCTGGGAGCTACAACCGATTTGTAGCAGGGGACGCTCGCCTGTGCGTGACGACCCTGTCTGGTACGACGAGAGGGCAGAGAGCTCCGATGTCCAACTACCCAGCTAAGAACAACGCCAGCGAGCCGGAGGCGACGCCCAAGCGGCGTCGCAAGCTCTGGCTCGCCAGTGGCGTCGCCGGGCTCACCGGCGTGGTCAGCATCGCCGCCGTCGGAGTCGCCACCGGCGCCGGCGCGGTCGGCACCGACGGTCTCCGCTGGTCCACCGCCCAGCAGGTCAGCAGGGACGGCGACCAGGGCGCGGAGGCACCCGAGGGACACAAGGGCAAGAAGGGCGACCGCGGCGACGACCGCGGCCGGGACGACCGTGGTGACGACCGTGGCCGGGACGACCGTGGCCGGTACGACCACAAGGACCGCGGGAAGGAGGTGCCCTGCGACACCGACAAGCTGATCCAGTCGATCATCTTCGCCAACGAGAATCACGGCGGCGTGCTGGAGCTGGCGAAGGGCTGCACCTACAAGCTGACCCGCTCCGACAGCTACGGCAACGGCTTGCCCGTGATCGAGGAGCACGTGGTGCTCAAGGGCGACGACACCAAAATCGTCCGGGATGCCACCGCCGACCACTTCCGGATCCTCAACGTGGGCCGAGGCGGGCACCTGACCGTCAAGGGTCTGACCATCAAGGGCGGGCAGACCGTCGAGGTGCCGGTCAACGGCGACACGCCGGAAGCGGTGTGGTCACGCTTCTCCAACTCGGTGGAGGCGACGAAGGCGGCGCAGGCCGGCAAGCCGTACCTGCCGCTGTTGCAGGCCAAGCCGAAGGGTGCCGCGCTCAAGGCCGCGCAGGCCAAGGGTGAGGCGTCGGTGCTGGCCCAGCCGGAGCCGAGCGACGGCGCGGGCGTGCTCGTGCAGCCGGGCGGCACCGCCGAGTTCGAGAAGACGCACATCCTGGCCAACCAGGCCGGTGGTGTCGGCGGCGGCCTGGCCAACTTCGGCAAGGCCAGCCTCTACCACACCACGGTCGCCGACAACACGGCCTTCTTCTACGGCGGCGGCATCTTCAACGCCGGCGTGCTGCGGGTGGCGGCGTCCACGGTGAAGAACAACGACGCGATCATCGGCGGTGGCGGCATCGCCAACGGCGCGGCGTTCATCTTCCGCGACGACATCGACGGTGGCACCGTCTGGATCGAGAAGAGCGAGATCACCAGCAACGAGGTCCTCGGCTTCGGTGGCGGTCTGCTCGACATCGAGGGCAACACCACCGTCAAGTACTCGAAGATCGCCAACAACACGGCGGTCATCGCCGGTGGCGGTGTGGCCGCGGCGGGTGACAGCAGCCTGGAGCTGAAGCACGTCGAGGTCACCAAGAACACCACCGTCGGCGTGGGCGGCGGTCTCGCCCTGGCCTTCGGCGCGATCGCCAGCGTCGAGGACAGCAAGATCGACGACAACAAGGCCGGATTCTTCGGCGCCGGAGTGTTCAACCTCTTCGGTCAGGCCACCTTCCGCAACAGCACGATCAACGGCAACCGGGCCGTCGGTCCGCTGGGCGTGGGCGGCGGCATCTTCACCATCGGTGGCGAGATCGACCTCGAGAAGACCAAGGTGGCGTACAACTTCGCGACCAACCCGCCGGGCGGCGTGTTCAGCCTCGGCACCGACATCGAGGTGGACAACAAGTCGGCCATCACGGCCAACAAGCCGACCAACTGCGAGGGCACCGTCACACCGGTCCCGAACTGCTTCGGCTGACCACCTCACGGGCGGTCACCGACCGCACGGGGTTAAGCAGACCGGCCCCCTCCCGCAGCCGCGGGAGGGGGCCGGCTCGCATCGGCCTACCGCTGGACGAAGACCGCCACGCTGCGCGCCGGTACGGTGAACGTGCCGCTGGACCGGTCGAAGGCCGCCGTCCGCAGCACCGGGTCGGCCGAGGTACGCAGCACCGGGTGCAGCGTCACGTCCGCCCCACGCAGCCCAGCCAGCCGCTGCGTGGCGGACTTCGGGGTGGCATTGAAGACGACCGTCACCGACCGCCACGCCCCGTCGAGCCCACGGGCGTCCAGGGTCATGGTGAGCACCCCCGGCGTTTCGTCCACACCGGACAGCGGGAAGGCCACCCGTCGCTGCACCTCCTTCGCGTTCGACAGTCCGAACACCGGCGACGAGGCCCGGATCCGCAGCAACTCGGCGTACCGGGCGTCGGTCAACTCGACCGCCGCGCAGTCCGGCACCAGCGTCGGGTCGGCCAGCAACGGCTTCGCGTACGGCCACTTGTCGCGGTTGTCCTCGGCCGCCGGCAATCCGATGCCGAAGCCGTTGCCCTGGGCGCAGTCCCAGCGGATCTGGTTGAACCAGTCCCCCGAGTTGTACGAGTTGCGGTCCAGCGACTTCGACCGCAGCCGCTCGGTGCCGGTGGTGACGAACCCGGCCCCCTGGCTCATCACCACCGTGCTCAACGCGAGCACCTGCATCCGGGCCCGGTCGGTGACGGAGGTGGCCTGCGGCAGTTTGTACGCCAGCGCGTCGTACAGGATCTCGTTGTCGTGCGCGTCGACGTAGGTGACCGATTCCCCCGGGGCGTCGGTGTAGCCGGCCGGCGAGCCGTTGTAGTCGACCTGGGCGCCGGTCACCGTCCGGCCCGCCGAGTCGGTGAACCGGTAGCCGCGCAGGTTGCCGGCCAGCCCCACCTTGACCAGGTCGTGCTGGTGCAGCAGCCGGGCCCGTTGCTCGGCCGCCGAGCCGTTGACCGGATCGCCGTTGGGGTCGGTGAACAGCCCGGAGGCGAAGCCCTGCCGGCGGGGGTTGTCGTCGAACGGGCCGCCGCCGCGTACCGCGTCGCGCAGCCGGTCGTTGAACGTGCCGATCCCGGTGCCGGCCATGTTGGCCTGCGTGGCCTGCACGAAGCGGGCGTCGTCGGCCACCTCGCCGAAGTTCCACCCCTCGCCGTAGAGCAGGATGTTCTTCCCGTCCACGCCGTCGCGGGCCACCGTCAGTCGGTCCAGCGCGGCGCGTACGGCCAGGATGTTCGCCTTCGGGTGGTGGCCCATCAGGTCGAAGCGGAACCCGTCGACCTTGTAGGCCTTCGCCCAGGTGACCAGCGAGTCCACCACCAGCTTGCCCATCATGGCGTGCTCGGGTGCGGTGTTCGCGCAGCAGGTGGAGGTGGCCACCGTGCCGTCGTCGAGCAGCCGGTGGTAGTAGCCGGGCACGATCTGGTCCAGCACCGACTTCGGGTCGGTGCCGGCGGCCGAGGTGTGGTTGTAGACCACGTCCATGACCACCCGCAGGCCCGCGCCGTTGACCCCGGCCACCATCTGCCGGAACTCGGTGGTGCGTGCCGCGCCCTGCGGGTCGACCGCGTACCCGCCCTCGGGAACGGTGTAGTGCAGCGGGTCGTACCCCCAGTTGTAGCCGTCGGTCTCCCTCACCGCGGCCACGCACTCCTGCTGCCGCTCCGAGTCCGGCGGCAGGGCCGCCAGGTCGCAGTCGGGCTGTCGCTGGTCGGCCCGCCGTTCGGGGATGGTGGCGAAGTCGAAGGCGGGCAGCAGGTGCAGGTGGGTCACCCCGGCATCGCTGATCGCCTTCAGGTGCCGCATGCCGGCGGTGGCCGGGTCGGTGAAGGCGAGGAAGGTGCCCCGCCGCGGCTGCGGCACGGTGTCGTCGGCGATGGAGAAGTCCCGCACCGACAGCTCCGAGATCTGCACCTTGGCGTCAGGCACCGCGGCCGGCTTGCGCAGCCGTGCCCAGCCCGCCGGAGCCAACGCCGGGTCGGCCAGGTCGACGATCTGGCTGTGCGTCGAGTCCGCCGCCAACGCCACCGAGTACGGGTCGGTGACCGACGCGGTGACCAGTTGCTGCGCCGCCGGCTGCCAGGCCTGCACCCGGTAGCGGTAGTACTTGCCGTTCCAGTCACGGGCACCGCGTACCGACCACACGCCGGTGCGATCGTCGCGGCGCATCGCCACCGGGCGCGCGGTGGCCGTCGGCGAGTCGTACAGCTCCAGTGACACCGTCCGGGCGGTGGGCGCCCAGACCGACAGGGTCGGCACCCCGCCGGAGAACGTGGCACCGAGATTGGCCTTGGTGGCCGGTGCGTACACGTCGTCGAGCACGCCGGGCACCTGGACGCCGGTGGCACCGAGCAGGGTGCCGTCGGCGGCCCGCTCGGTCACCAGCACCTGCCCGCGCAGCGCCGCCGGCACCTTGGCCAGGTCACGCCGGTCCAGGGTGAAGGTGCGGTGGTCCCACAGGTGCGGGAAGGCGGCGCGCTGGGCCTCGGTGAGCCCGTTGCGCCGCGCGGTCAACGGCAGCGAGGTGTACGTCCCGACCAGTTCGCCGTCGACCACGCGCACCCCGCCCGTGGGCGCGGTGACCAGGGCGTACGCCTTCCCGTCGGTGGGGCCGGTGCGCCAGGCCACGGTGGACCTGTCGATCCAGTGCGCCTTCTGCCGGCTGATGTCGGTGTCCGTACCGGTGCCGGCGGCCGTCGCCGGCAGCAGCCGGCCCGGTGTGGCGGCGAGCAACCAGACCTCCCGGCCGGCGTCGGCGAAGTCGAGCCGCTGATCCTGCGGCAGGTCCTTCTCGTCCCCCTTGTGGACGATGTAGCTCAGCCCCGTCGCGCCCTCGGCCAGCGGCACCCGGAACTCGGCGCCGAAGGAGTCGATCCGGGTCGGCGGCATCGGCTTCGCCCAGTCGGTGGGGGTGGCCGCGCCGTCCCACAGGTGCAGGCCCCAGCCGTCGTAGTCGCCGTCGGGCCGGTGGTAGTGGATGACCGCCACGCCCTCCTCGACCGGCGGGGCGGGTCCGCCCGCGGCCTCCTCCCGGGTCTGGTACGTCGCCGGGTCGCCCTGCTTGACCCAGACCTCACCGGTCTGTGTCACGTCGACGGTCCGGTCGTTGTCGACGTCCTTGTTGCCGTCGGCGTCGACCACCAGGAAACCGACCGTCTTCGCCCCGGGCTTGAGCTTCACCCAGGCGAACCGCCCATACGCGTCCGTGCCGGCGAACGGCTGCCCCTGCGGCCACTCGGTGACGTACGCCGGGTCGATGTCGCCCCAGGCGTACAGCCCCCAGTCGTCGTAGTCGCCGTCGGGGCGTTGGTGGTGGACCACCAGCCAGTCGCGTGACGAGCCGGACAGCTCGGGGGTGCCCACGCTGGCGGTGGAGCGGGCGGTCGCGGTCCGGCCCCGTCCGTCGCGGACCACCGCCTTGTACTCGATCTTCGTTCCGGCGGCCAGGCCGGTCAGGTCGTGGTGCACGGTGTACGGCGCGCGGTGGGCGGAGCCGAGCAGGGTCCACGCCCCGCCGGCCACCCGGCTGGCGACCGTGACGGTGGCCAGCGGATCCCCGGTGACCTGGGCGGTCACCTCGGCCCGGGTGGCCGCCGACCCCTGCGGAGCGGTGATGGTGATGCCCGGCCTGGCGTCGGGCGACGCGACCGGCGTGCCGGCCCGGTGCACCACCGCCGACAGTGGCGGCACGGTCAGGGTCAGCCGGCCGTCGCCCGCGGCCACCGGCCGGGCGCTGGTGCCGTGGATGCCGGCGAAGGTGGCGCCGGCCGACCAGGTGTCCACCGTGACAGTCTGCGCGCTCGTGGCATTGTTGACCGCCACCAGGTACTCGGTGCGGTCGTCCGGATCGAACCGGGAGGCGGCGAAGACGCCCGGCCCGTCGGCAGCGTACCGGGTGACCTGCACGCCGTCGCGCAGCGCCGGGTGGGCCTGGCGCAGCCGGCCGAGCTCGGCGATGGTGCGGTAGAGCGGGTGGGTCCGGTCGAACTGGTCGACCGCGTGGGTGCGGTCGGTGCCGAGCAGGTCGTCGTCGAGGTAGTCCGGCGTCCGCGAGGCGAACATCGGCTGCCGGGCGTCCTTGTCGCCGCCGGCACCGGTGAAGCCCTGCTCGTCACCGGAGTAGATCACCGGCTGGCCGCGGGTGAGGAACATCAGCTCGTGGGCGAGCTGGTCGCGACGCAGGTGCGTACCCGCATCGGTGGGCCCGTTCGCGATGAACGAGCCGATCCGGCCCATGTCGTGGTTGCCGAGGAAGGTGGTCAGCCGGCCGGCGTGAGTGTCCCGGGCGGCGTAGAGGTCGTCGCGGGCGTAGACGTCGGCCAACGCCTTGGCCGATCCGTCGTTCGCGGTGTAGCCACGCGCCGCCTCCTGGAAGCCGAAGTCCAGCGTGGCGGGCAGTCCACCCTGTCGCACGTAGCTGGAGGCGATCTCCGGGTCGGCGCTGTACACCTCGCCGAACATGAAGAAGTCCTTCTTGCCGGCGCGGGCCGCCGCCTGCTGCACGCCCTGGCTGAACTGCGGCCAGAAGTCCATGTTGACGTGTTTGACGGTGTCCAGCCGGAACCCGTCGACACCGGTGGCCCGCACCCAGTCCGCGTAGATCTTCGTCATGCCGCGGACCACCTCGGGCCGCTCGGTCCACAGGTCGTCGAGGCCGAAGAAGTCGCCGTACTCGCTGTTCTCGCCGACGAACGTCGAGTCACCGCGGTTGTGGTACATGGTGGGATCGTTCAGCCACGCCGGGACCTTGACCTTCGCGTCGGCCGGGGTCTCGAAGGCCGGGGTGTACGGGAAGGAGTCGCCGTCGACCGTCGGGAAGTTCCGGCTGCCGTCGGCGTAGTTGCGGTCCTCGAAGGGCCGGCCCTGCGCGTCGCGGTAGGGCGTGGTCGCCTTGTCCACGTAGCTGAACCGGTCCTCGGCGTAGGTGATGACGTCGGCGGTGTGGTTGACGATGACGTCGAGGTAGACCTTGATGCCGCGCCGGTGGGCGAGCTGCACCAGCTTCTTCAGGTCGGCGGGGCTGCCGAAGTGCGGGTCGACCTGGGTGAAGTCGGTGATCCAGTAGCCGTGGTAGCCGGCCGACACGTCGTCGCCCTCGCCCTGCACCGGCCGGTTCTTGAAGACCGGGGCGAGCCAGATGGCGGTCGTGCCCAGCCCTTCGATGTAGTCGAGCCGCTCGGTCAGTCCCTTGAGGTCGCCGCCCTGGTAGAACCCCTTGTCGGTGGGGTCGTACCCGGTGCGCAGCCGGTCCCCGGTCAGGCCGCCCCGGTCGTTGCGCGGGTCTCCGTTGGCGAACCGGTCCGGTAGCACGAAGTAGAACTGTTCGGCCTTCGCCCGGTTGCGGCCCGCGTCGAGCAGGGCCGTGGCGGAGGGTTCGGTACGCCAGGTGACGGCACCGGTGGCGCTCGGTGTTCCGGCGGCGGGCCGGGCGGTGGCGGCGGCGGGGGTCACCGCGACCGGCGTGCCGACCAGGGTGACGGTGAGCAGGAAGACGAGGGCGAGCAGGACCTTGCGCGGTGTCGGCGGGGGTTTCATCGACGGCCTTCCTCTGGTCGCTGATTGGCCCGCACGCTAGCTCTTGCCGAAACATTCTGCAATACCTTGCAAACAAGCCGGCAACACAGCAGTTCCTTGCGCAAGAGGAGAAACCGCTTGCCGTCCCGGTGCCGTCCGCTAGAGACCGCCGCAGCTGCGTCCGGAAACTGCGCAACTCGCCGGGCGGGAACGGGCGGACTCGATGTGGAAACGCAGGTACACCGACGCGCCCGCGGCCAGGTCCGGACCGCTGCGGTAGACGAGGGTCCCACCGGCACCGCTGAACGTCCCCTGTGGAACGCCTTCCAGCCAGGCCGTGACCACCCGGCCGCCCGGATAGTCCACCCGCGCCACCCAGGCCAGGTCACGCCGGGACGCGTTGCGGATCAGCACCTCGGCGATGAAGCCGCCCTGAAAGGTGTTCAGCACCCGGTAGTGGGCCTCCAGCGGAACCGGTGGGGGCGCGGGCGGAGTCGCCGTGCGGGTCGGTGCGGCGGACGGGGGTGGCGGTGGTGCCGGGGACGCGTCCGGCGAGGGTGTCGGCGTCGGACTCGGTGGATCGGTGCGGCGTGGGGAGAGCCCCGGCACCGCCACGGACGGTGGCACCGCCTCTCGCCCCGTCGACGAGGCCCGCTCCGGGACAGGCGCGGCGGCAACCGGTGGCTGCCCCGGCGGCACCGGCTGGAAGTCCGGTCCGGGGCCCCGGTACGCGCCGACCGCGATGACGAGCAGCACCGCCATGATGACGACCCCGACCGACACCAGGATCCAGGGCGAGGAGGCAACGGCGGCACCGTGCGGCGGAAACTGACGCGGAGCTCGACGCATACCGGACATGTCTCTCCTCAGCGGGCAGCCCGGCAAGCGTAACGATCTTCAGCCGCGCCGGAAAGTGCCCGACGGAGCTGACAGTCGAGTCAGCCGACGCCGCAGGAGGTCCCGTTCACCGTGCACTGTGCCGGATACTCCCCGCCGCCGGTACGCGTGAAACGCAGTTGCACCGTCTGCTGAGCCCCGGCGGCGAGCTGGCCGGTTCCGCTGAGCAGATACCAGCCGCTGCCCTTGATGGTCACCGAGACGCCCGGGCCGCTGGAGGCCCGGATGCCGGTGACGCCGCCGCTGAAGCGCAACTCCACCTGCCAGTCGCTCGACCGTCCCGTGCCGTTGCGGACCACCAGCTGGGCCTCGAAGTAGTCCGCGTCGCCGCTGTTCTGCACCCGGTAGGTGGCGGTGACCGCCCCGGTCTGACCGGCCGGTGGCGTGGGGGCGGACGCGCTCGGTGACCGGGTGGCCTCCGACCGCGCGGGCGCACCGGTACGCGACGGCTCGACCGGCTGTGCCGGCGACCCGACCTGCGAGGGCGAGCCGGTCGGGGTGACCGAGGCCGTGGGTGCGGGCGAGGAGCCGGTCGGGGTGGTCGAGCCCGCCGCGGACCCCTCGGTGCCCCCGACAGCTGTCGGCAGCACCAGCGGGGGGCCCGGCGTCCGGGCCTCCGGCCGCTCGGGGGCACGGAACGCGAGCAGTGCGACCACCAGCAGCACCGCCAGCATCGCGACACCGACCAGCACCATCACCCAGGGCGCGGAAGCGATCATCCGGGCCGCGGCGCTGCCACGGGCCGCCCCGTCGAGGGCGTCACCGTTCTCGTCACCGGTGACGTCCCGATTCTCGTCACCGATGGCGTCACCATCCCGGTCACCGGTGGCATCACCGGACGGCCGCACTGACATTGAGGTCCCCACTCGTCGTCGCCCACGCGCCAGCCTAGTCACGTCCGCCCGGGACGCGAAACGGGTGGGGGCGGAAGGCGTCCGACCCGGACGCATCGACGTGGCGGGCCTGGCCGGTTGACGGCCGCGGCGACCCGGTCGGCTCAGCCCGTCCGCACGACCGTGCAGATGGCCGGCCCGTCCTCGGTGCTGCGCAGCAGGTAACGGTAGCGCTCGCCGGGCACCTGCCGGCCCTGGCTGTCCAGGAACTCCCAGCGCACGGCCACCTCCACCAGCAGGGCGGAGACCTGCTGCACCTGCTCGATGTCGGCATGCGCCGCGATCAGCTCACGCTCGGTGTAGTCAGGTGCCGCACCCACGAAGGACAGCGCGACGGCCGCCGCGGAGTTGAAGGAGAAGCTGTAGGTGTCGGCCACCACCAGCCCGGGCAGGGCGTAACAGCCGGTGATCGCGGGCAGGTCCCCGGCGGTCAGCGCCACGCCGTACCGGTCGAAGAAGTCGGCGAGCGTGTCGAGATCGGTGGAAGCAGTCACGCCGCAAGCAATTGCCGGGGCGCGCCTCGGCGAAACCTCAACGCGGCGGAATCCGCACCTCGATCTCGCTGCCCAGTCGCGCGCCGCCATGCAGTCCGAGGTCGTCGCCGCTCCAGAACCGGCCCGGGTCGTACCAGTTCGGTCGTCGTCCCGCCGGCAGCAGGCCCATCGCCTCGTAGGTGACCGCGACGACCTCCGCGCAGTACGCGGTCTCCAGCGCCATGTCCCGCGCCGCCGGAACACGCCGGACCGCCGGCAGCGGCAACCGTGGCGACGGTACCCGGCCCCGCAACCACCGCCAGGCCAACTGGGCGGTGGACGGGAACGGCGTGCCGTCCAACCGGGCGATGGTCCGCAGCACCGACCGCTCCATCTCCGCGTCGGCCGGCGGTTCGAGCTGACGCAGCCAGCCTCGCTGGCCGTACCGGTTGGCCCAGACGCAGACCGCGTCCCGCAGATCGTGCAGCTGCACGCCACGCTGGTGGCCTCCGGTCCACATGTCCGGCAACGACCGGCCCAGTTCGGCATGCCACATCAGCGGCGGCATGTCGTCCAGCACCACCGCCATACCCACATGGTTGACCGGGCTGTTGGTGGTCAACTGGATGGCCCGATCGGGCACGCTGCGGCCACGAAAGACCCACAGATCGCCGGTACGGGTCAGCTCTACCGCCTCGTCCAGGCTGATGCTCATGAAGGACTACCCTAAGCGGATGCGGCGAGGGATGCGGTGGTGGAAGGTTCTCGGGTTGGCCGGTCTGGCCGGTGTCGCGGCCTCCGGCGTGGTGATCGCCCGCGCCGAACGGCGACGGCGCGCGTACACCCCGGAGGAGATCCGGGCCCGGCTGCGCGACCGGCACGCGGAGGCCACCTCGATTTCCCCGGCCGACTGAGCTTTCTCTCAGTCCACTTCGGCGTGGTTGCGGTCCCACCGGCCGCCCACCGGCTGGCTGTCCAGCCGCAGCGCCGCCTCGGCGTTGCCGGCGAGGTCATTGTCCTCGATCCGGCACGAGACGCAACTGCCCCGCTCGGTGATCCACATGCCGTAGCTCTGCGTCGGGTCGTCGCGGTTGTCCCAGATCCGGTTGCCGCGTACCGTCGCCGACTCGAAGTGGGCGTTGACCGCGATGCCGGCCCGTACCGGTGCCGCCGCCGGCAACTCGTAGCACGCCCCGGGCGGCGGCACGTCCTCGTTCCAGGCGGTTGCCGCATCCGGGCGCAGGTCGGCCAGGTCCAGTTCGGTGTCGGTGTTACCGACCACCAGGGCCAGCCGGGACCCCACCCGCAGCAGCTTGCCGCGGTGCCCGTCGGGCGGCCACACCGCCGACCGGTCCGACACGGCCCGCCGGGCGTACCGCACCGACTCACCGGAGCCGCCGGCCGCCGGGGCACACTGCCGGCCGTTGTTCCGGATCCGGTTGTCCACCACCGTCGCGTCGACCATCGGCCGGTCCACCCGGATACCGTCCAACCCGTTGTCCCAGAACTCGTTGCTGTCGATCACCACGTCTGACGACGGGCCCTGATAGCCGTTGCCGAGATCGTGCTGGTGGTACCCGTACCACCCGTTGCCGCTGATCCGATTGCCCCGGATCGTGTACGGCCCGGGGGTGTTGCCCATGCTGATCCCGTCGCGGACGTTCCGGTCGATCACGCAGTCGCTGAGGATGCCGCCACGGCCGGCGACTCCCGCGGTGCCGTTCGCGGAGACGTCGAACCCAGCCTCCAGGTTGCCGGTGAGCGTGCAGGCCGAGACGATCAGACCGTCAGCGCCCCAGTCCGAGATGCCGAACCGGTTGGCCTGGCTGTGGCAGCCGATGATGCGGTACCCGCGCGGCGGCGTCCAGTACGACTTCTGCAGTTCCAGGAAGATGCCGTTGGTGCCGTTACCGAGAGTGGTGCAGTTGCTGATGGTGCAACGCTCCACCGCACCCCAGCCCCCGATCCCGATCCCGATGCCCGCGCCACCCATCTCCTCACCGTTGTCCAGCCGTCCGCAGCCGACCACCACCACGCCGTCGATGAGGCTGTCCTGCAGGAAGTCGCAGCCGAGTCCGGTGGCGCCGGTGTGGTGTATGTAGAGGTTGCGGAACACACCCCGTACGACGTACTGCAGGCCGAGTCCCTTGGCCAGATAGTTGTACTCCGCCATGGCCACGCCCGAGCCGTCGATCTCGAAGTCGGCGAAGGTGCAGTCGGCGATGTGCCGGTCCCGGTCGGCGCCGTGCTGCACGGTGGTCCAGAAGGCCAGCGGCGTCGGATCGGCACGGTTACCCTCGTTGCTCAGCATGAACCGGGTCGCTCCGGACCCCGCGCCCACCAGGGACACCCCGCTGCGCCAGACCGTCCCCGCGTCCCGGATGGAGTAGATCCCCGGCGGGCAGTAGATGACCCGGGCCCGGCCATCGGCCGCGTACCCCTCGCCGAGGCGGTCGACCAGAGCGGAGAGCGCAGGCTGGTCGTTCGTCACGCCGTCGCCCCGAAGTCCGAAATCCTGCGCGTCGCACCACAACGGTGCCCCGGCGACCGGCGACCGGCGCTCCTCGATGGCGATGGACCGGTCCTGCTGCCGCACTGGGCCCCTCCCTCGTTCGTGGCCGCTCCGTCCGCCGGCTTTCCCCCTCGCCCCGCCCGAAAACGCCCGCCCGGTATCTCGACCCCGAAGCCGGACACACCGCCATCTCGTCCGGCGGTTGCCCCGGCTCCGGTAGCACCCCGCCCCGGGCCCGGTGATCGGTGCCAGCGCGGGGTGTCCGGCACCGTGGTGCCACATGTCCGCTATGGGTTGATTCGCGGTGAGGCCGGTCACCGCCACGACGGAATCCGGCCCGCACCCGCGTCGTTGTACATGGCGTAACCACGGCGCCTCCGAGCGCGGCCCCCGGGCCGGCCGGAATGACCCCCCGCCGCCCGGCGTTACATCCCCGGTAACCGCGAGCGCCCCCCGCGCCGCACCCCCCGGGACCGGAATGACCCCCAACCCCCGGGCGTTACATCCCCGGACGTCGCGAGCAGGATCCCCGATCCCCCGACGACCAACATCCCCTTTCTGAACGCGGCCCACCGCACCCCCCTGCGGCGCGCGCCGCGCACCCCCGACCGAAAGGTGCAGATCATCATGGCTACCACCATCCTGCGCAAGACCGCCCTGACCATCGCCGCAGCCGCCGCCACCGCCGGTGGCATCGCCGGCCCCGCCATCGCCGCCCAGGCCGCTCCCGCGACCAAGCCGGTCGTGCAGGTGCAGGCCGAGCGCAAGCCCGGCGGCGAGCGTCAGCTCGACGTGCGCTACCAGGCTCAGGACACCTTCTACTACTGTGGCCCCGCCGCCACCCGCAACGCCCTGTCGGTGCAGGGTAAGAACATCGACCAGCACGACATGGCCAAGCGGATGGGCACCACCGAGGCCGGCACCAACTCGATCAACGACATCACCCCGGTGCTGAACAAGGAGACCGGCAAGGACGTCTACAAGTCGGTCGAGATCTCCGGCGCCAAGGCCGACGCCAAGCAGGCCGACAAGCTGCGCGAGGACGTCGTCCGCACGGTGGACGCCGGTCGGGCCATCGTCGCCAACATCGCCGGTACCGCCACCGACATCGACGGCACCATGCACAGCTTCGAGGGTGGCCACTACGTCAGCGTCGTCGGCTACCGCGACGGTGGCGAGCAGGTGAAGATCGCCGACTCGGCCGACCCGAACCAGGCGTCCTACTGGATGACCACCAAGGACCTGGCCAACTGGATCGCCACCCGCGGCTACGCCACCTCCTGACCAACCGAACACCACGAAGGGCCGACCCCACCCGGGGTCGGCCCTTCGTCATCCCCACCCACCCCAGCGAGGACGCGTCTCCCGGTCCCGCGGGGGGCATGGGCGGGGGGTCGTGGGTCAGGGGGCGGGGGCGAGGAACTCCAGGCGGTTGCCGTGGGCGTCCTGGGTGTGGAAGCGGCGCAGCCCGGGCAGTTCGTCGTCACCCCAGGTGACCGGGTATCCCGCGGCTGCCAGCCGGGCGGCGAGAGCGGCGAGGGCGTCCGGATCGGGCCAGAGCAGAGCGGGATGCGCTTTGCGCGCCGGGCGGAAGTCGTCCTCCACGCCGAGGTGGAGTTCGGCTCCGTACCCGTGGAACCAGCAACCGCCGCGGGCCGCCAGAGCGGGCGGTTTGGCCAGCTCGGTCAGGCCGAGGACCCCGACGTAGAAGGCCCGCGACAGTTCCTCGGAGCCCGGCGGGCAGGCGAGCTGGACGTGGTGAATCATGTGTGCACCTCCAGTCCGAACGTCCGAACGATGACACCGGGTTGCACGAATAGCAAGACGGACGTACGGTTTTGTTGACGGCGAGAATCGGCGGTAAGTGTTGCCTAAGCACGGCGGCGCTCCGGCCGGTACGAAAGACTGCTCAGGACTACTCACGGTCGCTGGTGTGAAGGAGTACGACGTGGCGAGCCTCGACACCTTCGGTGCGAAGACCCAGCTACGCGTCGGAGACGCGAGCTACGAGATTTTCAAGATCAATAAGGTGGAGGGTCACGAACGGCTCCCCTACAGCCTGAAGATCCTCCTGGAGAACCTGCTGCGGACAGAGGACGGCGCGAACATCACCGCCGAGCACATCCGCCAGCTCGGCGCCTGGGACCCGACCGCGGACCCGAACGTCGAGATCCAGTTCACCCCGGCCCGGGTGCTAATGCAGGACTTCACCGGCGTACCCTGCGTGGTCGACCTGGCCACCATGCGTGAGGCCGTCCGCGACCTCGGTGGGGACCCGACCAAGGTGAACCCCCTCGCCCCCGCCGAGCTGGTCATCGACCACTCCGTCATCGCCGATCTGTTCGGCCGCGAGGACGCCTTCGAACGCAACGTCGAGCTGGAGTACGCGCGCAACAAGGAGCGCTACCAGTTCCTGCGCTGGGGGCAGAGCGCGTTCAACGAGTTCAAGGTGGTCCCGCCGGGCACCGGCATCGTGCACCAGGTCAACATCGAGTACCTGGCCCGCACGATCATGGAGCGCGGCGGCCAGGCGTACCCGGACACCGTCGTCGGCACCGACTCGCACACCACGATGGTCAACGGGCTCGGGGTGCTGGGCTGGGGCGTCGGCGGCATCGAGGCCGAGGCCGCGATGCTCGGCCAGCCGGTCAGCATGCTGATCCCGCGGGTCGTCGGCTTCAAGCTCTCCGGCGAGATGCCGGCCGGCACCACCGCCACCGACCTGGTGCTCACCATCACCGAGATGCTGCGCAAGCACGGCGTGGTCGGCAAGTTCGTCGAGTTCTACGGCCCGGGCGTGAGCGCGGTGCCGCTGGCGAACCGGGCCACCATCGGCAACATGTCCCCGGAGTACGGCTCCACCGTCGCCATCTTCCCGATCGACGCCGAGACCGTCCGCTACCTGGAGCTGACCGGCCGCGATCCGCAGCAGGTGGCGCTGGTCGAGGCGTACGCCAAGGAGCAGGGACTCTGGCACGACCCGGCCCACGAGCCCGCCTACTCCGAGCACCTGGAACTCGACCTGGGCACCATCGAGCCCTCGCTCGCCGGCCCGAAGCGCCCGCAGGACCGGGTGCCCCTGGGCAGCGCCAAGACGCTCTTCCGGGCCGCGCTCACCGACTACGTCGCGGCCGACGAGACCGGCGGTGACCCGGGCCGCCGCCCCGGCGTGCCGCAGCAGGAGAAGCCGTTCGGCACCGCCGGCCCGGCCGACGAGGCCAGCGCCGAGTCCTTCCCGGCCAGCGACGCACCCGCCAACGAGATCAACGACCCGGCCGACGCCCCGCGTGACCTGGTGACCGCCGCGGTCGGGTCCGGCGGGCGGGCCAGCAACCCGATCCACGTCACCGGCGCCGACGGCAACACCTACGAGCTGGACCACGGCGCCGTGGTGATCGCCGCCATCACCTCCTGCACCAACACGTCCAACCCGCAGGTGATGATCGGCGCGGCACTGCTCGCCCGCAACGCCGTGGACAAGGGCCTGAACCGCAAGCCGTGGGTGAAGACCACCCTCGCGCCCGGGTCCAAGGTCGTCATGGACTACTACGAGCGGGCCGGCCTCACCCCGTACCTGGAGAAGCTCGGCTTCCACCTGGTCGGCTACGGCTGCACCACCTGCATCGGCAACTCCGGCCCGCTGCCGGAGGAGATCTCCGCCGCGGTTAACGAGGCCGACCTCGCGGTCGTCTCGGTGCTCTCCGGCAACCGCAACTTCGAGGGCCGGATCAACCCGGACGTGAAGATGAACTACCTGGCGTCGCCGCCGTTGGTGGTCGCGTACGCCCTCGCCGGCACGATGGACATCGACCTGGCCAACGAGCCGCTCGGTGAGGACAGCGAGGGCAACCCGGTCTTCCTGCGCGACATCTGGCCGAACACCGCCGAGATCCAGGACGTCATCGCCTCGGCGATCGGCGCCACCGGCTTCAGCTCCGCGTACGCCGACGTCTTCGCCGGTGACGAGCGCTGGCAGTCGTTGCCGACCCCGACCGGGGACACCTTCGCTTGGGACGGCGACTCCACCTACGTCCGCAAGCCCCCGTACTTCGAGGGCATGCGGCAGCAGCCGGAGCCGGTGACCGACATCGCCGGTGCCCGGGTGCTGGCCAAGCTCGGCGACTCCGTGACCACCGACCACATCTCGCCGGCCGGTTCCATCAAGGCCGACTCCCCCGCCGGAACGTACCTCGCCGAGCACGGCGTGCCCCGACACGAGTTCAACTCCTACGGCTCCCGCCGGGGCAACCACGAGGTGATGATCCGGGGCACCTTCGCCAACATCAGGCTGCGTAACCAGTTGGTACCGGGCGTGGAGGGCGGCTTCACGGTCAACCACCTGACCGGGGAGCAGACCTCGATCTACGACGCCGCCATGGCGTACCAGGAGGCGGGCGTGCCGCTGGTCATCCTGGCCGGCAAGGAGTACGGTTCCGGCTCGTCCCGGGACTGGGCGGCCAAGGGCACCATGCTGCTCGGCGTGCAGGCGGTCATCGCCGAGTCCTACGAGCGGATCCACCGCTCCAACCTCATCGGCATGGGCGTGCTGCCGTTGCAGTTCCCGGCCGGGGAGAACGCCGAGTCGCTGGGGCTGACCGGCACCGAGACGTTCACCATCACCGGGGTGACCGCGCTCAACGACGGCTCGACCCCGCGCACGGTGAGGGTCAGCACCGACGGCGGCGTCGAGTTCGACGCGGTGGTCCGGATCGACACCCCGGGCGAGGCGGACTACTACCGGCACGGTGGCATCCTGCAGTACGTGCTGCGCCGCATGATCTCCAACTGACCGCGATGCCATGAGGGCTCCCACCCGTGCCGGGTGGGAGCCCTCGGTCGTCTGGCGTCCGGGTCACTCGGCGCGGCGGGCGTCCCGGATCTTCATGGCGTGCTCCACCAGCGTGATGAGCACCTCCTTGGCCGACTCCCGCTGCCGGGCGTCGCAGAGCAGCACCGGCACCTCGGGGTCGAGGTTGAGCGCCGCCTGCACCTCGTCGAGCCGGTACTGCCGGGCTCCCTCGAAGCAGTTGACCGCGACGAGGAACGGTGTCCCCCGTCCCTCGAAGTAGTCGATGGAGGGGAAGCAGTCGGCCAGCCTACGGGTGTCGGCCAGCACCACCGCACCGATGGCACCGAGTGCCAGCTCGTCCCAGACGAACCAGAACCGGTCCTGGCCCGGGGTGCCGAACAGGTACAGCACCAGGTCCTCGCTGATGGTGATCCGACCGAAGTCCATCGCCACGGTGGTCGTCCGCTTCGTCTCGACCCCGGCGAGGTCGTCGATCCCCACCCCCGACTCGGTCAGCACCTCCTCGGTCCGCAGCGGGCGCGTCTCACTGACCGCGCCGACCAGCGTGGTCTTGCCCACCCCGAAGCCACCGGCGACCAGGATCTTGATCGCTGTGGGCAGCGCGGCCGCGCCCGACGGCCGCTCAGAGTGCCCGTAGTCCATTGATAACCGCCTCGAAGATGCTGTGGTCGGGTAGTCCGACAGTGGTGTGCGGCTCGCGGATCTGTACCAGGTTGCGCGCCACCAGATCGCCGAGCAGGACCCGCACGGTGCCTACCGGCAGGTCCAGGTGTGCCGCGATCTCGGCGACGGACTGCATCCGCTGGCACAGTCCGACGATCGCCAGGTGCTCCGGGCCCAGGCCGACCTCCGGAGAGACGTCCTTGCGGGTCGCCGTCACCAGGGAGATCAGATCGAACGTGCCGGTGACCGGACGGGCCCGGCCGCCGGTCACCAAGTACGGACGAACCACCGGACCAGCATGGTCGTCCACCCACTGGTGGTCGGCGGAGTCTCCCTGCACCGTCATATGGGTTACTTCTCCCCGTTGGTCTGCTCGGCTGACCGTGACGGCGACGCGACGTACTTGCCGACCCGGGTGACGAGCATGGCCATCTCGTACGCGATCAGACCGACGTCGGCGTCCTCGCTCGCCAGCACCGCGAGGCAGGCATTGCGGCCGGCGGCTGTGACGAACAGGAACGACGACTGCATCTCGATGATTGTCTGCTGCACCTGCCCGCCGCCGAACCGCTTGCCCGCGCCGCGGGCCAGGCTCTGGATGCCGGCCGCCATCGCCGCCAGGTGCTCGCCGTCGTCGCGGCTGAGCCCCTGCGAGGAGGCCATCAGCAGACCGTCGGCGGACAGCGCGACCGCGTGCTCGGCCTGCTTGACCCGGCCGACCAGGTCATCCAGCAACCACGTCAGGTCGGCACTCGAAGCCGTCTTCTGCGCCACTTCGTCGTCCTCTTCTCCCCCGGCTCTTCGCCGTGCTCATCTGGGCCTGACCGTTCTCGCCCGGCTCGCCGGGCCAGCTACACCCCGGTCAGGTCGCCTGTTGATCGGCGTCGTCGGACTCTTCGTCGGGTCCGGGCCGACCGCCACCACCGAGCAGCCGGGCGGCGTCGGAGCGTCCCCGCCGGGTGCCGGTCTGGTACGAACTCATCATGCGCCGAACCTGTTCGGGCTCGCGGATCACGTCGTCCTCCTCCAGGGCCTCGGGCTCGCCCCTCAGCGCTGGTGCCAGACTCGCCTGGCGTACCCGGACCGGCAGGCCGGACTCGGTGCGGTCCGCCTCGATCTCGGCAGCGGTGGGGCCGCCCGGCCCCGGCGGGGTCGCCGACTCGGCCGACTCGCCCCCGCCGGGGCTCCCGCCGGCGTCGACTCCCGGTCCGAGATCGGCCGGCCGGCGCGGCGGCCACGGCATGCCCTCGCCGGGCGCGGAGGTGACCGGCAGTCCGATCGGGATGGTCGGCCCGTCCAGAGCCGCGGAGTGCCCCGGCCGACGTCGCGATCTGGTCGGCAGCCCGGATCCGTCGGCATCGTCGCCGGCAGCCAGCTGCGCTTCCGCCGGAGTGTCGCGGACGGCCTCGGTCTGATCGCGGTCGGCGGCGGTGTCCGACTGTGTGGCGAGCTCGGCCGCCGACCGTGCGGTGGGAGCCGCCGGTGCGGCGAGGGCCACGGGCGTGGCGGCCCGCTCGGCCGGCCCCGTCGCGGCCGGTCCGGCGGGCAGCGCCGGGGCGTCCCTGCGGGTACCGACCGGGACACTCGGCTCGGTGTCGTTCACGATGATCAGATTGGTCGGGATCAGCACCACGGCGGTCGTCCCGCCGTACGCGGACTCCTTGAGCCGCACCCGTACACCGTGCCGGTCGGTCAGCCGGCTCACCACGTAGAGGCCCAGCCGGGACGCGTCGGCGAGGTTCAGCTCGGAGCGGTCCACGATGCGGTGGTTGGCCGCGGCGAGGTCCTCCTCGGTCATGCCGAGACCACGGTCCTCGATTTCGATGGCGAAGCCGTTTGCGACCAACTGTCCGCGTACCTCGACCGTGGTGTGCGGCGGGGAGAACGACAGGCCGTTCTCGATCAGTTCGGCGAGCAGGTGGATCACGTCACCCACGGCCCGTCCGGCCAGTGACACACCGCCGATCGGCAGCACGGTGACGCGGGTGTAGTCCTCGACCTCGCCCACCGCGCCGCGGACCACGTCCACCATCGGCACGCTGCGCCGCCAGGCCCGGCCCGGGGTGGAGCCGGAGAGCACGATCAGGTTCTCCGCGTTGCGCCGCATCCGGGTGGCCAGGTGGTCGACGCGGAACAGGTCTTCCAGCTCCTCGGCGTCCTGCTCCCGCCGTTCCATCGAGTCGAGCAGGGTGAGCTGGCGGTGCACCAGGGCCTGGGTGCGTCGGGCCAGGCTCAGGAACACCTCGCGCACGGCCCGGCGAAGCTCGGCCTGTTCCACCGCGGTGCGGACGGCGGTCTCCTGCACCACGTTGAAGGCCCGACCCACCTGGCCGATCTCGTCGTCGCCGAACCGCAGCGGCGGCGCCTCCTTGGCGATGTCCACCTGCTCGCCGCGCCCGAGTCGCTCCACCACGCTCGGCAGCCGTTCGTTGGCGAGTTGGAACGCGGCGTCGCGCAGGCGTTGCAACTGCTGCACCAGGGCCCGTGCCGTGGTGATCGAGACGACCACCGAGGCGATGACCGCGAGCAGACCGAGACCGGCGGCGAGCACCAGCCGGACGATGACGCCGATCGCGACCGGCGTGGCGCTCTTGACGATGTCGTCCCCGCCGGCCAGCACCACATCACCGATCTCGATCAGCGCGGGGCTGGTGGCGTCGGACCACTCCGTGGCCGTGAACGGCACCCGGGTGGTGCCACTGCCGAGCATGATCTGGTTCTCCAGATCGTTCAGCCGCCGGAAGTTCGCACCGGTGACCATCTGCTCGTAGCGTTCCTGGTCGGCGTCGGGCAACCGGACGATCGCCTGCTCGGCGACGAACTGACGGGCACCCACGACCCGGGTGAACTCCGCCCGCTCGACCGACGTGATCCGGCCCGCGGCGAGCACGCCGGCCAGCAGGGCGTCCTCCTGGGACAACAGCTCCCGGGCCCGGTTGAGCCGGATGAGCTGCGCGGTGTCCTCGGCGACCTGGTCGTCGTCGAGGTTGCCGAGCTCGTCGTACACCTCGTAGATCGACTCGATCAGCTCGGTGAACGCCGCACCGGCGTCGCTGCGGCCGATGTTGCGGCCGTCGACGGCGGTGCGCGTGTCGGGCAGCGCGGCCAGTTGCTGCTTCAGGTCCGCGATCCGGTCGTGCAGCGCGTCGCTGCCGAGCAGGCTGACCTGCCAGTGGTCGGTCGACTCAGCGAACTCGGCGGCCAACTGGTCGGTGCGTTCGCGCAGCTGGGTCAGCTCCTGCCGCTGCCCCTCGTCGGGTCGGCCCAGGTACACCAGCGAGGTGCGCCGTTCGAGCTGCAGTTGCAGCAGCAGCGGCTCGGTGGGGTCGAACACCCGAACGTCGAGCGCCTGCACACCGAGCAGGTTCACTCCATCCCGGACGGTGACCCAGGCGGTGAAGCCCCAGAGCGCCACCAGCGAGGCCAACAGGGCCACTACCTTGGTACGCAGATTCGTACTGCGGGAACCCATTACACCGTCCCTGGCCCTGAGCTAGTTGATCGGTCAGTCAGGAGTGCGTCACACAGCACACCGACCCCGGCGCAACCTAACAGCGTCACCGCATCAACTCAAGCGCTCGTGATCATGCCCTGGTCGGTCCGGGTCGCCCGCCAACCCGGACGCCGGCGGAGACGGTTCGGCGACCGCGAGCGCCAGCTGCCGCGCGGCCAGCACCGCCGCCCGTACGATGAGCAGCGGCGCGTACAGATCCTTGTCGTGCCACAGTGGAGGATGCTCGATCGGTTCGGTACGAAGGTGCGCCAGCGCCCGACGAACGGCCGGTGACACCTCCGGTCGACCTCGCCCGGCCGTGCCGAGCAGGACGTGCACCGCGTAGGCCGTCTCCTCGGCGGTGGTCGACCAGCGTCCCCAGCCACCGTCGTCGCGCTGCGTGGCCAGCACCCAGTCCACCGCGCGGTCGACGGCGGGGTCCGTCTCCGACGGGGCGTAGCCGGCCAGCGCCAGCACCACGCAGCAGGTCGCGTAGTAGCGCGAGGCGTGCCACCGGTCCGACCAGTACCCGTCGCGGTGCTGGGTGTCACGGAGCCAGCCGGCGAGGGCCGCCACCCGGGCGCCGTACCGGTCGGTGCCGCCGCCGGCGTGCCGGCTGTGCCAGCCGAGCGCCTCCAGCACGTGCGCGTTGGTGCTGACCGAGTGCCCGTCCTCCCCTCGCCAGGTGCAGAAGTGGTCGCCCAGGTCGTAGTGGAGCAGGCTCGCCGGGTCCACCGGGTGACCCAGCCGGGCGAGCGCGTACAGCGTCACGGAGGTGGTGTCGGCGTCGGCGGGCAGTCCCGGTCCGGTCGCCGCGCCGGACGGCCCGAGGGCGGCGGTCAACTCGGTCACCAGCCCGGTCGACGCCCGGACCGGCAGGCCCACCCGGGCCAGCGTGGCGAGGGTCCAGGCGCGTTCGAAGACGGTGATCGGGGTGCAACACGGCACCGGACCGCCGTGCCGGGCCACCACGTCGTCGAGGTACGCCCGGGCGGCCCGCTCCGGCGACTGCCGGTGCCCCAGCCAGGCGGCGGTGGCCGCGGGTGAGGCGCCCACCGCCCCCGCCACCGGAACGACCTCGGCCCGGCCGGCGGCGGCCGGGCCGAGCACCTCGTAGGCGTGCCACAGCTTGTCGGGCGCCGGACGGTCGGTGACGAGCAGCGCACCGACCGTGTCGAGCCGCCGCCGGTCCACCCGGGGCAGCGCGCGGGGTGCCCCGGCCACCGTCGGGTCGTGCCGGTCGTGCAACCGGGCCAGGTGCGCGTCGATCCGGGCAGCCAGTGCGGGCACGATCAGGTCGGCGGCGGGTGTGTCCGGCGTGGATGGTGCACCGTCCAGCCGTCGGGCCAGGGCGATCAACCCGCGAAGGCCGGCCACGGCCAGGTCCGACCGGGTGAACCCGCCGGGCTCGGCCGGTTCGGCCCGGACCAGTTCGGCCAGCAGCGCCTCCACCGCACTCGCCGTCGGCACGAGGGCGTAGCCACCGGCCTGACCCCAGGTGCCGTCGGCGCCCTGCTGCCGCAGCAGGTACGCCAGCCGTGCTCCGTGCCCGGCGAGCCAGGGCGCGTCGGCGACGAGCCGACCGGTCTCGTACACCGAGGTGCTCACCTGTCCGTGCGGTTCCCGCTCCAGCTGTGCCACCAGGCCGTCCGCCGCGTCGACGGCGGCCGACGTCGCCGCCGTCGAGGTGGTGGTGACCGTCGGGGCGGTCACGGCGTACCCCAGAAGTCGGTGGAGCGGTAGAAGCCGCTGCTGAAGCCGATCTGTCGGGCCAGGTAGTCCGCGGCCACCGGGCAGCTCTGGCGCAGTGGCGTGAGCATCCGGCGAGCCTGCGTCACCAGTTCCGCGATCCGCCGCTCCACGTCGGCCCGGGGCACCAGCAGCAACGCGTTGAGGTCCCCCCAGCGCAGATCCCGCTCGTAGGTGCCGAGGTCGTTGACCAGCCGCAGGATCCGCTGCACCTGGTCGCTGGCCGCGAGCAGCGGGTCCAACTCCTTGAGCGTCGCCGGGTCGTCGGTGTGGATCCAGTGCCCGACGTTGACCACGGTGCAGGCCAAATTCGCGGCGTTGGCCAGGTACTCCTCGAAGTCGGGCAGTTGGTCGGGCCGCTGCTTCCAGTCCCACTCCCGGGCCATCGCGGCGAGAACCTTGCGTACCTCCTCGCGCCACCGTTCCCGGTGTGCGTCGAAGGCCGGCGCCCTGGCGAGTTCGTCGCGCAGCTCGGCCAGGTACGCCCCGAGCGGGTCGCCCTCCTCCGGCGGGCCACCGTCGGCCACCGCCAGACACCTGGCGGTCAACCGGTCGATCTCGTCGCGGGAGCGGGCCTCGTGGTCGATCAGCCAGTCGACGGCGAAGCCCCACAGCACCATCCGGTTGGTGATGCGCAACTGGTCGAGGTCGCACCAGGGTGCGCCGAAGGCGATGGCCATGGCCACGTTGCCGAACAGCGCCGCGTCGAAGGGCTGGGCGGGAAACAGGTCGGGGTGCGCGGCAGCGACCTTCGCCAGGTCACGCTGGCCCTTCGCGGCCAGAGCGCAGATGCGGCCCTGCTCGGCGGCCACGGTCATCTGATCGTCGCCGGTGACCGGCGACGATCCGGACTCCGGGCTCACGCCGCGACACCCTGTGCCGGTCGCAGGGTCACCTCGACACGTTCGAGTGGACGCAGAGCCGCCGCCACCTTGATGCCGGGCAGGGCGCTGCGCCGCAGCCGGAATCGGAACCGGCTCAGCAGAGTGGCCACGATCAGCGTGGCCTCCAGATAGAACAGGTGCATGCCGAGGCACTGGTGCGGGCCGCCGCCGAACGGGAAGTGCGCGTACTTGGGGCGCGACCGGACCAGCTCGGGGTTGAACCGGTCGGGGTCGAAGACCTCGGGCCGGTCCCAGAACCGCGACATCCGGTGGGTGATCAGCGGGCTGACCACGAGGGTGGAGCCCGCCGGTATCCGGACCCCGCCGACGACGTCCTCCTCGACCGCCATCCGGGGGAAGAGCCAACCGATCGGGTAGAGCCGGAGCAACTCGTCGAGCACCTGCCGGGTGTAGCGCAGGTCGCGCAGGTGCTCGCGGCGCACCGGCTGGTCGCCGACCACCCGGTCGATCTCCTCGTAGAGCCGGGTCGCGACGGTCGGGTCCCGCTCGATGTGCGGCCAGAGCCAGGTGAGCACGCTGATCGTGGTCTCGGTGGTGGTGGCCACCATCGCCACCGTGTCGTTGCGCACCTGGCGCTCGTCGAGCCGGCCGCCGTCCTCGGTACGCCCCCGCCACAGGGTCGCGATGATGTCGTCCGAGTCGTCGTCGGCATTGTCCCGGGCGGCCCTGATGGTCGGCAGCAGCAGGTCGTCGATGAGCTTCACGGCGCGACGGAACGTCCGGTCGCCGGGCATCGGTGCGGCCAGCGGCGCCCACGGCACGAGGATCCGGGGCATCACCGACCAGGCGATGGCGTCCTGGGCCTGCATGATCCGCATCGCGTCCGGTACCGAGATCCGGTCGGCGAAGAACACCCGCATGATGGCCGAGCAGACGATCTGAGCCTGCACGGTGCCCATGTCCACCGGCTCTCCGGTACGCGCCGGCTCCGCCAGTTCGTCGATGGCGTCCTCGATGGCCACGGCGAGGCGGTCGATCAGCCCGTCGATGCGCCGGGCGGTGAACAGCGGTTGCAGGATCTGCCGGCTGTTCGTCCAGTGTTCGCCGTCGCTGAGGATGCCGTCACCGAAGAGCCGCTTGAGCGGGCGCCACTGTAGACCGTCGCCGGCCCGGACGTAGTTGTCGGACTTCTCGCGCAGCACCCTTTGCAGGTGATCGGGGTGGGTGATCAGGTAGGGGCGGAACGAGCCGAGGTTGAGCCGGACGACCTCGCCGCCGGAGCGTTCGCCGAAGTCGACCAGGGCACGAGCCGGATCGCGCAGCAGATTCGGCAACACATGTCGCAGGGGTATGGATCCCGCTTGTCTGCTCTGGACTGACATGACGTGGTCGGCTCCCGCCTGAACAGGCCCCAGGGGTGCGGGGCGTCACTCTTCGAACTGCCACGGTTGCAATGAGCATGACATTGCACTGGCAATCCTCACTAGTCGCGTAACGAGAAATCTTCATGGTCGACATTCCCGCTGTCCACAACGGAGCCGGCTCGTCGGACAGTGCTGTTCCGACCGCGTTCGATGCCCGGCCGCGCGGGAACGCCGGGCCGGCGACCCGCGTTCTGCCTGACCGGGGCGCACGAGAAGGCGCCGGCCGACGATCGACGGCACCCTGTCGTCGATGTCCCGCTCCACCAAGATCGGGTTCGCCGCGAAGCGCGTGATCTACATCATGCGTGGAGGTCGCGGGCCCTGCCCGCGGGATTCGCCGCCGGGAACGCGGGCCGAGGTCGGCCTCCCTGTGCCAGGCTCAGGGCATGGACGACAAGACCATCCTGAGCCGGATCTCCGATCTGGTCGACGAGGAGCACCGGCTGCGCGCCCAGGCGCAGACCAACGAGACGGGTACCGACGACGAGGCCCGTACCCGCCTGCGTGAGCTGGAGGAGTCCCTCGACCAGTGCTGGGACCTGCTGCGCCGGCGCCGCGCCGCCCGGCAGGCCCACGGCGATCCGGAGGCCCAGGGCGCCCGCCCGGTGTCCGAGGTCGAACGCTACCTCCAGTGAAGCTCGCTCGACCTCCCGATGCGGTACGTCGGACCGGGAGGTCGAGCGCGCTCGAGAAGGGTTCGATGGCCGGGAACATGCTCCGGGTGGCGGCGGCCGCCACCCGGAGCACTGCGGTCAGGTCAGGCCGGCCTCGCGGCACAGCAGCTCGGTCAGCACCATCGGGTCGGCGAGGTCGGCGGGCAGACCCCGGGCGGCGAACCAGGTGGCGACGATCCGCACGTCGCGGGCCAGGAACTCCCGCCCCTGCGGGTTGGCCACCACGTCGACCACCTGCGGCAGGTCGATCAGCGCCAGCCGCCCGGCGTGCACCAGTAGGTTGTACGGCGACAGGTCGCCGTGGGCGTACCCGGCCCGGGCCAGGACGACCAGTGCGTCGACCAGCTGCCCCCACAGTCCACGCAGCTCGGCCGGATCGGGACGCAGCTCGGCCAGCCGGGGTGCGGCCCGCCCCTCGTCGGCATCGCCGAGGAACTCCAGCATCAGCTCGGTTCCCCGCAGTTGCACCGGGTACGGCACGGTGATCATGCCGTACCGCTGACCGATCTCCCAGAGCTGGCTCAGGGCGGCGAACTCCGCCGCCGCCCACTGCCCGGCGATCATCTGCCGGCCGAACGCCGTCCGGCCGGCCATCGCCCGCATCTCACGCGAGCGGCGCACCCGCCGCCCCTCGAGGTATCCCGCGTCCCGGTGGAACAGCCGGTGCCGGGGGTCCCGGTACCGCTTGGCCGCCAGCAGGCAGGACCGGTCGGTACCGGGGACGGCCCGGCGCACCAGGTGGACGTCGGCCTCCTTGCCGGTCTTCAGCACACCGAGCTCGGTGTCCTTGGCGGCCAGCTCGGTGACCAGCCAGTCCGGGTGGGGCGACGGCCCGTGCACCGCGTCGTCCCAGGAGGACCAGTCTCCGTCGCCGCCCGGGTCGGACCCGTCGTCGTGTTCGGTGGACGCGGGGACGGCCGGTCGGCCCCGCTTCAGGAAGTGTGGTTCGTCGTCGTCGAAGCGGCGCCTGCCGCGGGTACGGCGCTCGGGCACCGGAAAGTCCTGATCGCGCATGGTGCTGGTAGTCCCTTGGTCGAGTTGTCGGAGGGCAGGAAGCGACCTGCGAAGACGGCCATGACCGACCCCCTCTCCTCGACCGGGCGCACGCCCGGGGTTGCACGATGCGCGGACCATGCTGACCGCATCCCCGCGCCGGGTCAACCGATTAAGAGCGACCGCTCTGAGCGACCGGGACCTCAGGCGCCCATGATCTCGGCGATGGCGGCGATCACCGTGTCGACCGTCGCCGTGGGCGCGAACCGGGCGTCGGTCCAGGGACGCCCCCGGTGCAACCAGACGCTGGGCAGGCCGACGGCGGTGGCGCCGCCGATGTCCGCCTCCGGTCCGTCGCCGATCACCCAGGCGCCGCGCAGCGGCATCCTGGCCCGCTGCGCGGCGAGTGCGAAGATCCGGGGATTGGGCTTGCTGACCCCGGCCTCCTCGGAGATCACCCAGTCCGCGATGTACCGGTCCAACCCGGTACGGCGGATCTTGGCATCCTGCTGGCGGACCGCGCCGTTGGTGACCACGACCGGCGTCCAGCCGGCGTCGTCGGCGATCCGCAGGGCACACGCCACCAGCGGGTCCAGCCGGGTGAATTCGACGACGCCGTCGTGCAGTTCCTCGACCAGATCGATGGAGGGAATCCGCAACCGGTAGCGGTCCCGGATGGCGTCCGCGATGTCCCAGCGATCAGTCAATCCGTCGGCATCGATGGAAAGCAGCCATTCGATGTCGTGCGGCGGCGCTCCGATGCCGTCGAGGAAGCGCTCTGCCCAGGTGCGGAACGGCCCGGCCCGGTCGAGCAGGGTGTTGTCCAGGTCCAGCAGGAGCAGCGGCACTCGGGCACCCTACGGGAATCGGGTACCTCGCCGACAGGGCAGAAGGTTACGCGGCGGTGTCGGGCAGGGACCACGGCGCGGCGCGGTTCACCCGGAGGCAACAAGCCGTACGTACGGTTTGCGTCACCCGGAGGGAGCTGACACGATCGTCACGTGCCCAGAGTAAGCCAGGATCAGCTCGACGCCCGCAGACAGGAGATTCTCGCCGCGGCGCGGGCCTGCTTCGCGCGACACGGCTACGAGGGCGCGACCGTACGCCGTCTGGAGGAGGCGACCGGACTCTCCCGCGGAGCGATCTTCCACCACTTCCGGGACAAGGACTCCCTCTTCCTCGCCGTCGCCGAGGACGACGCGGCGGCGATGGTGGAGACGGTCGCCCGCAACGGACTGGTCCAGGTGATGCGGGATCTGCTGGCCCGGGCGGTCTCCCCCGACACCACCGGCTGGTTGGGCAGCCAACTGGAGGTGTCGCGGCGGCTGCGTACCGACCCGGCCTTCGCCGCCCGCTGGACGCAGCGGTCGGCCGCCATCGCCGAGGCGACCCGGGACCGGCTGGCCCGCCAACGCGACGCCGGCGTGCTCCGCGAGGACGTTCCCATCGACGTACTCGCCCGTTTCCTGGAGCTCGCCTACGACGGACTGGTGCTGCACCTGGCCATGGGCCGACCCGCGGGCGATCTGGGCGCGGTGCTCGATCTGGTCGAGGAGGCGGTACGCCGGCGCTGACCGCGCCAGGTAACAGGAAGGTAACTGGACCCTCCGGACCACCGGAGGCTGGCATCGCCGCTCCACAATGAAGCCGCGTTCCCTCGCGCGACAGGAGCAGGCCATGACGGGTTTCGCGATCGATTTCGACACCTGGGGAGTTCCCGGTCCCACCTTCATCACGCTCTACCTGCTGGCCACGGTGGTAGCCGTCGCCGTCGTGCTGATCCGCCGTCGAGCGCTGGTGGAGGGCCGCGACGCGCCCCCCGCCAGCCAGCTCGGCCCGCAGCAGGTCGCCTACCTCAACGGTGGCGAGGAATTCGCCGTCTGGACCTCGCTCGGCGCGCTGCGCAGCCAGGGTGTGATCGGTGTCGACCAGGGCCGCCGGCTCACCGCCGACGGACCGCTGCCGTCCGGCGTCACCCAGCTCGACCGGGCGATCCACTACGCCGCGACCCAGCGCACCCCGGCCCGGGACGTGCGCCGTACCGAGTGGGTCGAGCGCGCCCTCGTCGAACTGCGCGACGGACTCGACCAGCGTGGCCTCGCGATCGGCCCGGACCGGCGGGCGGCCCTGCGGCACGGTCCGCTGCTGCTGGTCGCGCTGCTGGTGCTCGGTGTCGCCCGGATCGTCGCCGGGCTCGCCAACGGCCGTCCGGTCGGGTATCTGGTGTTCACGGTGCTCACGCTCGCCGTGCTGACCACGGTGCTGCTCGTCCGGGTGCCCCGCCGCACCAAGACGGCCGACGCGGCCCTGAAGGTACTGCGCCAGCGCAACCGACACCTCGCGCCCGCGTCGAACCCGGCGTACGCCACCTACGGCGCCGCGGGAGCGGCGATGGCGGTGGCCCTCTACGGCACCGCCTCGCTCTGGGCGATCGACCCGACCTTCGCCCAGCAGGCCGAGATCCAGCGCCAGGCCGCGGCCGGCGCCACCGGTTACACCGGAGGTTGCGGTGGCGGCAGCACCGCGGGAAGCAGTGGCGGCTGCGGTGGCGGCAGCAGTTGCGGTGGCGGCGGTGGCTGCGGCGGTGGCGGGTGCGGCGGATGAACCCGCCGCACGGCGTGGGCGTCGGTTGGCGCCCGGAGATCTCCGGCTTCGTCGCCGAGCTGCCCGGCCTGCGCTTCGTCGAGGTGATCGCCGAAACCGTACCGACCGCCGGGCCACCACCGGACGACCTGGTGGAGCTGCGGAAGCGCGGCGTCACCGTGGTACCGCACGGGGTCCGGCTCTCCCTCGGCGGCGCGGAACCGGTCGATCCGGCCCGGGTGGCCCACCTGACGGCGGTCGCCCAACTGCTGGCCGCGCCGCTGGTCAGCGAGCACATCGCCTTCGTCCGGGCCGGCGGCCTGGAGGCGGGCCACCTGCTGCCGCTGCCGCGCACCCGCGAGGCGGTCGACGCCGTCTGCGCCAACATCGCCCGGACGCAGGCGGAGCTGCCGGTACCGATCGCGCTGGAGCCGATCGCCGCCCTGTTCGACTGGCCGGACGACGAGCTTGACGAGGCGGCGTTCCTCAGCGAGATCCTGGAACGCACCGGAGCGCTGCTGTTGCTCGACGTCGCCAACGTGTACGCCAACGCCCGCAACCGGGGTACCGACCCGCTCGCGCTGCTGGACCGGCTGCCGCTGGAGCGGGTGGCGTACCTGCACGTCGCTGGCGGTGCCGAGCGGGGCGGCTTCTACCACGACACGCACACCGATCCGATCGGGCAGGAGGTGCTGGCGCTGCTCGCCGAGCTGTGTGCCCGGCACCGGCCACCGGCGGCACTGCTGGAGCGCGACGGGCACTATCCACCGGCCGCTGAACTCCGTACCGAGCTGGACGCCGTCGCCGCCGCCTGCGGCTTCCCGGTGGTGACATGAGACCGGCCGGGGCGGGGCCCGACGGCCGGGCCGATCCACCACCCGCCACGGCGGTCGGATCACTCGCGGCACGGCAGGCGGCGCTGGTCGCCGCCCTGGTAGCCGGTGGCCCGCCACCGCCCGGCTTCGCACCCGGCCCGTTGGCCGCCGCCCGTACCGCGCTGCTACGCAAACGGGCCGGCGAGGTCACCCGGCACTGGCCGCTGCTCGCGGCCGGGCTCGGCCCCGACTGGCCGGCGACGTTCCTCGAGTGGGCCGCCGGTCGACCCACCGGCGGCGGGCTACGCGACGGCTGGGACCTGGCCCGCGCGCTGCACGCCCGCGACGCCCTGCCGGCGCTGGGCGCCGAGGAACTGGCCGCGAGGGAGGCGCAGTTCCGCTACGACGGGCACCGACCACCGCGCCGCCGCCGGTCCCCCGCCGTCGGCCGGGCCGGCGGCGCCGTCGCCCTACAGCTCGCCGGTCGGGTACGACTGCTGCGCGCGGCCCGCCCCTGAACCGCCGATCCGGCCCGACACCGGGGCTGTTTCCCACCGGGCGGGCTGGGGCAGGATCGTCGGCATGGATCTCGGACTGACCGATCGGGTGTACGTGCTCACCGGTGCCTCCCGTGGGCTTGGCTACGCCACCGCGCAGTGTCTGGTGGCCGACGGCGCCCGGGTGGTGCTCTCCGCCCGGCACTCCGACGCGGTGGAGGCCGCCGTGACGGGCCTCGGCGGGCCCGACCGGGCGGTCGGTCTCACCGCCGACGTGGCGGACCCGGCGACCCCCGAACGGCTGCTGACGGCGGCGCGGGACCACTTCGGCCGCGTCGACGGCGCTCTGGTCTCGGTCGGCGGGCCACCCGCCGGCAGCGCCGCGTCGGTCGACGACGAGCAGTGGCGACAGTCCTTCGAGACCGTCTTCCTCGGCAGCGTCCGCATGGTACGGGCGGCCGCCGCCGCGCTGCCCGACGGTGGCGCGATCGCGCTGGTGCTCTCCACCTCGGCCCGCGGGCCGGTACCCGGGCTGGGCATCTCCAACGGGCTGCGGCCGGGTCTGGCCGGCGTCGCCAAGGACATCGCCGACGAGTACGGCCCGCGTGGCGTGCGGGTGGTGGGGCTGTTGCCGGGACGGATCCTGACCGACCGGAACCGGGAACTCTTCGCCGCCACCGGCGACCCCGAGCGGGCCCGGGCCGAGGCGGAGGCCGGTATCCCCCTGCGCCGCGTCGGTGACCCCGTCGAGTTCGGTCGGGTCGCCGCGTTCGTGCTCTCCCCCGCGGCCAGCTACCTCACCGGCGTCACCGTCCCGGTCGACGGCGGCGCGCTCCGCGGCCTGTGACCGGCCGCCCGTACCCGCGCCCCAGCCGGGAGGAACTGGCCGCGGCGGCTGACCGGACCATCCCGGACGTGATCGCCGCCGGGCTGGACGTGCTCTTCGTCGGGATCAACCCGGGGCTGTGGTCGGCGGCGACCGGGTGGCACTTCGCGCGCCCCGGGAACCGGTTCTGGCCGGCGCTGCACCGGGGTGGCTTCACCCCACGCCTGATGCACCCCAGCGAGCAGGACGAACTGCCGGCACTCGGACTCGGCATCACCAACGTGGTGGCCCGGGCCAGCGCCCGGGCCGACGAGCTGACCACCGCCGAGCTGGTCAACGGGGCGCGGCAGCTGACCGACAAGGTCGACCGGTACCGGCCTCGCTGGGTCGCGGTGGTCGGGGTGACCGCGTACCGGATCGGTTTCGCCCGGCCGAAGGCGCGCTTCGGGCCGCAACCGGAGCCGCTGGCCGGCAGCCGGCTCTGGGTGCTGCCCAATCCCAGCGGCCTGAACGCCCACTACACCCCGCAGACCCTCGGTGCCGCCTTCGCCGAACTTCGCCAGGCGACCGGCCGGGAGTGACCGCCGTTCGCCCGGGCCGAGCGGCGGTCACTCCCGGCCGCGCTCGATCATCCTGGCGCGGGCGCCTGGGGGGATGCGTCGGACGCCAGGTCAGGCAGGCGCACGTTCCGTCGTCGCCGGTGCCTCCCAATCGATCGTGTAGCGCTGCTCCGAGGCCAGGTTCTTCTCCGGGTTCATCGCGACCCTCATCAGCATCCGCATCATCACCGGCAGGACCACCCGGCCGATCCGGCCGGGTGCCTTGGCGTGGTTGATCCGGGCCGCGCGGGCAGCGATCCGCTCCACCCGGACCCGGCGCAGCCGCTCGTACGCGGTGAAGGCCGACGGCACGTCGGGCAGGTCGCGCAGGCAGCGGGCGAGTTGCACGGCGCTCTCGATGGCCAGCGACGCCCCCTGCCCGGAACTGTTGGAGGGCGCGTGCACCGAATCGCCGACCAGCACCATCCGGCCCCGGTGCCAGTGCGGCACCGACGGCATGATGTGCAGCGATCCGGAGACCTGCAACTCGTCCGGATTGCTGGTGGCGATCAGCGCGGCGCCGGGATCGTCATCGCGGTACGCGGACCGCAGCCGGCGCAGCCATTCGTCGGACGGCACCGCCCGCGCCTCGACCAGGCTCATCGGCCGGTCCTGCGGCAGGTTGACGCCCCACCGGGTGCCGCCGTCGGGGTCGGACCAGTAAAGGTAGTAGCCACGCCGACCGAACGCGAAAGTCATGGTTCCCGGCTCGAGGTCCACGGTGTGCTCCGCCACCGATTCGAAGCCAAGCACGCCGGTGTATCGCGGCCCGGGTGCGTGCGGGTCGATCAAATTACGCACCGTGGAGTGCACCCCGTCGGCACCGATCAGAATGTCACCGGCGACGGTGCTGCCGTCGGCGAACTCGGCGGTGACGCCGGTGGTTGTCTGCCGCACATCGGTCAGCCGCTTGCCATGTTCGATCAGGACGCCTTCGGCGGTTGCCCGCTGGTGCAGCGCCCGGTGGAGGGCGTTGCGGTGAACCACGCGCAGCGGCGGGGCGTCGGACAGGACGGGCAGGTCGATGCGGTTGGCGCCGATCACCAGTGAGGTGCGGTGGATCGGCGTGGCAGTGGCGGTGACCGCCTGGTCCGCGCCGACCGTCCGCAGCGCCGCGACGCCGTTGGGTGCCAGCGCCAGCGTGCCGCCGATGCCGTCGGCGGCGCTCGGGTACGCCTCGTACACGGTCGCCGCGATGCCCGCCCGGTGCAGCGCGAGCGCGGCGACCGGGCCGGCGATGCCGCCGCCGATGATGATTGCTGTCCGTACGTCGGTCATTCTGTCCCTCCGGTGGATCGGTCCTGTGCATGGCGAACCGTCCTGGGCGGGAACCCGGCTATCCTCGTTGGTTGCGTGCCTCGTGCCGAGTGCCTGACCAGGGTGCGGTTCGGGGTAGGGCCCCGGCGTGGTGTTGGCGCACCTCGCCGGGGCTCGTGTCGTCATTCCGATGGGTCGCTTGGCCTGCTGGTCCTTTCCGCGAGTGCGGCCAACTCGGCCGGGACCTCGCCGGTCTCGTGGAACGCCCGCCACTGGTCCAGGCCGCTGAAGGTGCCCGAGTCGAAGTCGGCGAGGACGGTGCGGATCCAGGCCGCCTCGGCCTCCCGCAGCGCCAGGTTGTACTCCGACTCGATCAGGAACAGTCGGGGCACTTCGGTGGAGAGCTCGGTAAGTCCGGCACGGGCGGCGGTGATGGTCTCGACCACCTGACTCAGCCGTTGCCGCAGCAGATCGGCGGCCTCGTCCGGGTGCACGGCGGCAAGGACCGACAGGCCGGCCCGGAACCGCGGGTACTCGGCCATCGGGGTGGCGAGCAGCTCGCGGGCCCAGTCGACCAGCTCGGCCCGGCCGGCGTCGGTGATGCGGTAGACCGTGCGCTCGGGACGCCGGCCGGCGCGCACGCTCTCCACGGCCGCGATGAAACCGTGTTTGTCGAGGTTCCCGACGACCGTGTAGAGCGATCCCCACTTGATCGGCATGTCCTGGTCCTTGCCCCGGCCGCGCAGCGCCGTGGCGATCTCGTAGGGGTGCAGCGGCCGGTGCACCAGGACGGAGAGCACGGCCAGCGCCATCAGATTGTTGACCTTGCGCCGCTTGGCCATCGCCACCACTCCTCGCCCCCGATTACTCGCCTGCGAGTATACATCTGCGAGTAGCCGCCGCCATCCTCGTGCTGGCAGCAGCCGGACCGAGATCTACCGCTGTGATCAACCCGAAGGGCACCCGTCCGAACGCCGGGTGCCCTTCGGGTTTCTACCGGCCACGGCTACGGGTTGCCCGCGCGGCGGCCCGCCTGGACGACAGGGCCGGTCAGTTGGCGGCGGCGGGGGGCATGGCCTCGTCGGCGATGTACTCCCGCGCCGGGATGACCACCGGCTCCGGGCCGGTGGCGTCGACGTACGGGGTGGGCGAGTCGGCCACCGCGAACTGGGTGCGGTACAGCTCGGCGTAGAGACCGCCGACGGCGACCAGCTCGTCGTGGCGGCCCCGTTCGACGATGCGGCCGTCGTCGAGGACGAGAATCTGGTCGGCGTCGCGCACGGTGGAGAGCCGGTGCGCGATCACCAGGGCGGTACGCCCGGTCAGCGCCACCGACAGCGCCCGTTGCACCGCCGCCTCGCTCTCCGAATCGAGGTGGGCGGTGGCCTCGTCGAGGATGACGATGGACGGCGCCTTGAGCAGCAGGCGGGCGATGGCGATGCGCTGTTTCTCGCCGCCGGAGAAGCGGTAGCCGCGCTCGCCGACGGTGGTGTCCAGCCCGTCGGGCAGAGCACGCACCAGGTCGGCGACCTGCGCACCGGCCAGGGCGGCCCACAGCTCGTCGTCGGTGGCGTCCGGCTTGGCGTAGCGCAGATTCTCCGCAATGGTCTCGTGGAACAGGTGTGAGTCCTGGGTGACCACGCCGATCTCGTCGCGCAGCGAGTCGAGCCGGGCGTCGCGGACGTCGACGCCACCGACCAGCACCTGCCCGTCGGTGACGTCGTAGATGCGGGACACCAGCATGGACAGCGTCGACTTGCCGGCACCGGAGGGACCGACCAGGGCCACCATCTGCCCGGGCTCGACCTTGAACGACACGCCCTTGAGCACCGGTTCGTTGACCGTACGGTCCAGCGCGGCGACCTCCTCCAGCGACGCGAGGGAGATCTCCGCGGCGCTCGGGTAGCGGAAGCGGACGTCGCGGAACTCGACGGTGCCCGCTCCGGCGGGAATCCGCACCGCGTCGGGCCGTTCCTTGATGCCCGGCTCCAGGTCGAGCACCTCGAAGACCCGGTCGAACGAGACCAGCGCGCTCATCACGTCGACGCGGACGTTGCTCAGCGCGGTGAGCGGGCCGTAGAGGCGGGTGAGCAGCAACGCGAGGGTCACCACGGTGCCGGCGCTGACGTCGCCGGTGACCGCGAGCCAGCCGCCGAGGCCGTAGGTCAGGGCCTGGGCCAGCGAGGCGACCAGCAGCATGGCCACGAAGAACGTCCGCGAGTACATCGCGGAGGTGATGCCGATGTCGCGGACCCGTTCGGCGCGGGCGGCGAAGCGGGCGGCCTCGGCGTCGGGCCGACCGAAGAGCTTCACCAGCAACGCGCCGGCGACGCCGAACCGCTCGGTCATGGTGGCGTTCATCTTGGCGTCGAGGTTGTACGACTCGCGGGTGATCTCGGCCAGCCGTCGGCCCACCCGCCGCGCCGGGATGATGAACACCGGCAGCAGCACCAGCGAGAGCGCCGTGATCTGCCAGGACAGAGTGAGCATCACCGCGGCGGTGAGGACCAGCTGGATCACGTTGCTGACCACGCCGGACAACGTCGAGGTGAAGGCCCGCTGGGCGCCCATCACGTCGTTGTTGAGCCGGCTGACCAGCGCACCGGTCTGGGTACGGGTGAAGAACTGCAGCGGCATCCGCTGCACGTGGTCGTAGACCCGGGTGCGCAGGTCGAGGATGATGCCCTCACCGATGCGTGCCGAATACCACCGCTGGGCGAGCGAGAGGACGGCCTCGGCGAGCGCGAGCGCGGCGATGAACATGGCCAGCCGGATCACCAGCGCCCCGGCGTCGGGGCCGCCACGGGTGATCGTGTCGATCACGTCACCGGCGAGCAGCGGGGTCGCCACCCCGATCACCGCGGCGACGATCACGGTGATCAGGAAGACGACGATGTCACGTCGGTAGGGGCGGGCGAACGCCACGATCCGGCGGGCGACACCACGCTTGAGTCGGTGCGCGGAGATGTCGTCCTGGTTGCGCATCGAGCGGAGCATGCTCCAACCGCCCATGCCGCCAGCGGCCATCGGGTTGGACACGCTCACCTCCGGGTCATCGGGCGCCGTACGCCGCGGGGTCAATTCTCCCGATGACTACGACAACCTCGCGAGTAACCCGGATCTTCCCGAACGGTCCTTACCTATTCGCTCTGTCCGGCGAGATCGCGCAGCCGACGCGTCTGCGCCTCCCGCTCGGCTCGCTGCTGCTCGGCGTGGGTACGGCCGACGGCTCCGGCGAGCAACGCCTTGATCTCGACGACCGCGTCCCGGTTGTGGGCGAGCAGCCCAGCAGTCAGGTCACGCACCGCGTCGTCCAACTCGGGAACCGGGACCACCAGGGTGGCCAGGCCGATCCGGTCCGCCTCGGCGGCGTCCATCCGCCGTCCGGTGGCGCAGATCTCCAGCGCGCGGGCGTAACCGACCAGCTCGACCAGGCGCTTGGTGCCGGCCAGATCCGGGACCAGACCCAGGGTGACCTCGGCCATGGAGAACTTCGCGTCCTCGGCCAGCACCCGCAGGTCGCAGGCGAGGGCAAGCTGGAAACCCGCACCGATGGCGTGCCCCTGCACGGCGGCGATCGAGATGATGTCGGGCCGGTGCAGCCAGGTGAAGCCGCCCTGGTACTCGGCGATCCGGTCGGCGCACTCCTGCTCCGGCAGGGTGGTCAGCTCGGCGAAGGAGCCGGGCCCGGAGGTACCGGCCACCGACAGGTCCAAGCCGGCGGAGAAGGCTCGCCCCGCTCCGCGTACCACGACCACCCGCACGTCTCCGGGAAGGTCGCGGGAGAAATCGCTCATCGCGCGCCACATCGCCGGGGTCTGCGCGTTGAGCACGTCGGGCCGGCACAGGGTGACCGTGGCGACCGGCCCGTCGCATTCCAGCCGGACCCCGGTCGCCTCGGCGGTCACCGGGCGGCCCGGGTCGCGGTGGTGGTGGCGCTGCTGCTGAACGACGCTGACGGGCGGGTCACGCCTTCTTGCGACGCCGCGCGCCGCCGCGCTGCCTCAGCTGCACCCCGGACTCGGTGAGCACGCGGTGGATGAACCCGTACGATCGTCCGGTCGAGGCCGCGAGCGCCCGGATGCTCTCGCCCCCGGTGTACCGCTTGACGAGGTCCTTCGCGAGCGTCTGACGCTCGGCTCCGACGATCCGGCGACCCTTCTCAGTGCTGGTGGCTGTGCCAGTGGCTGCCATGCTGTGTCCTCACGTCCCAGACTGTGCGGTTCGGATACGGTCCCACCTATTAGACCGTCTCGAACGATCATGCGCCAGATATCAACTATTCGCCAACCGACACGCTATGCAATGTCAGCTTCCCGATAGGTGACGCCGCCGGTGGCTCAGGCCAGCTCGACCAGTTCCAGCAGGTCGTCGCTCCAGGCGTCCTCGTCACCGTCGGGGAGCAGGATCGCCCGGTCCGGCTTGAGCGCGAGGACCGCGCCCGGGTCGTGCGTGACCAGCACGATCGCGCCCGGGTAGCGGGCGATGGCGTCGAGGACCTGCTCCCGGCTGACCGGGTCCAGGTTGTTGGTCGGCTCGTCGAGCAGCAGGACGTTGGCACCGGAGCAGACCAGCGTGGCCAGGGCCAGCCGGGTCTTCTCCCCACCCGAGAGGACCCCGGCCGGCTTGTCGACGTCCTCGCCGGAGAAGAGGAAGGCGCCCAGGATCTTCCGCAGTTCGGTGTCGGTCTGCTC
The DNA here is from genome assembly GCF_056150025.1 of Micromonospora aridisoli. Lineage (NCBI taxonomy): Bacteria > Bacillati > Actinomycetota > Actinomycetes > Micromonosporales > Micromonosporaceae > Micromonospora > Micromonospora aridisoli. The sequence continues at coordinate 196,033 of NZ_JAXCFK010000011.1, forward strand.
GACGGCAGCGGCCCGCATGTTCTCCAGCACGGTCCGTTCCACGTCCAACGTCTCGTGCTCCTGAGCGTAGTAGCCCAGTCGCAGTCCGTGACCCGGACGCACCTCGCCGGTGTCCGGTTCCAACAGGCCGCCGAGCATCCGCAGCAGCGTGGTCTTGCCGGCACCGTTGAGCCCGAGGATGGCGACCCGGGAACCTCGGTCCACCGCCACGTTCACGTCGGTGAAGATCTCCAACGAGCCGTACGACTTGGACAGGCCGGTCGCGGTGAGCGGAGTCTTGCCGCACGGCGCCGGGGCGGGGAAGCGCACCTTGGCCACCTTGTCGGCGACGCGTACCTCCTCCAGCCCGGACATCAGCCGCTCGGCCCGGCGGGCCATGTTCTGCGCGGCGACCGTCTTGGTGGCCTTGGCCCGCATCTTGTCGGCCTGCGCCATCAGCGCGCCGGCCTTCTTCTCGGCGTTGGCCCGCTCCCGACGGCGGCGACGCTCGTCGGTCTCCCGCGCCTCCAGATACGCCTTCCAGCCGAGGTTGTAGACGTCGACCACGCTGCGGGTGGCGTCCAGGAACCAGACCTTGTTGACCACCGACTCCAGCAGATCGCCGTCGTGGGAGATGACCACCAGACCGCCCTTGTGGTTGGCCAGGAAACCCCGCAACCAGGTGATCGAGTCGGCGTCGAGGTGGTTGGTGGGCTCGTCCAGCAGCAGGATCCCGCCGCCGTTCTCGCCCGCGTCACGGAACAGGATCCGGGCCAGCTCGATCCGGCGACGCTGACCGCCGGAGAGGGTGCCGATGGTCTGCGCCAGGGCTCGGTCGGGCAGTCCCAGGTTGGCGCAGATGCGGGCCGCCTCGGCCTCCGCCGCGTACCCGCCGAGCGCGGCGAACTGGTCCTCCAGCGCGCCGTAGCGGCGGACCAGGCGCTCGTCGTCGTCCTCGGCGAGCCGCGCCTCCAACTCCTTCATGCCGGCCATCAGCGCGTCCAGGCCGCGGGCGGAGAGCACCCGGTCGCGGCCGGTGACGTCCAGATCGCCGGTACGCGGATCCTGCGGCAGGTAGCCGACGGCGCTGCGCCGTTCGACCTGCCCCGCGTACGGCTGGCCCTCCCCGGCGAGGACCTTCAGGGTGGTGGTCTTGCCGGCACCGTTGCGGCCGACCAGTCCGATCCGGTCACCGGGCTGCACCCGCAGCGTGGTGTCGGACAGCAGGATCCGGGCGCCCGCGCGCAGTTCCAGGCCGCTGGCAGTGATCATTTCCAGGTACTCGCTCTCGGGATCCGAAGGGCTGACTCAGGGCACACGAAAGCGCCGGCGGATCCTTTTCGACCCGTCGGCGCGGGGCGTTCAGCCTTCGCAGCGCAGCACGGCGTCAAGTGTACCGGGCCCCGGCGGTCGCCCCACGCGGATTACCGACCAAGATCGTCGGGTACCGGGATCGCCGACCGGACCGGTTCCGGCCCACGAGCCACAGACTGATCGGGGTCACCATGGAGCTGAACGAGAACGCACGGATAGACACCAGCCAGGTGGAGGACCGGCGAGGCAGCGGTGGAGGCGGCGGGATGGGCATCCCCATCCCGATCGGCGGCGGGCGCGGCGGCATCGTCGGCATCGTCATCGCCGTGCTGGTGGCCCTCGTCGGCGGCGGCTTCGGCCTGAACGCCATGACCGGCGGCGAGGAGCAGGGCGACAACGCCGCGCTGGAGCAGCGGTGCAGCAGCCAGGACGCCCTGGACCAGCTCGACTGCCGCAACACCCTCTACGTCAACTCGATCCAGGCCTACTGGCGCACCGCCCTGCCGCAGTCCCTCGGCGAGCAGTACCGCCCCACCCGGACCGTCTTCTTCCGCCAGGCCGTCAACACCGCCTGCGGCCAGGCCGACTCCGGCGTCGGGCCGTTCTACTGCCCGGCCGACTCGCTGGTCTACATCGACCTCTCCTTCTACGAGGTGCTCGCCGAGCAGTTGGGCGCCGAGGGCGAGTTCGCCCAGCCGTACGTGCTGGCCCACGAGTACGGCCACCACGTGCAGAACCTGCTCGGTACCAACGAGCAGGTCCGCCGCCAGCAGCAACGCGACCCGAACAACGCCAACGACCTGTCGGTACGCATGGAGTTGCAGGCCGACTGCTACGCGGGAGCCTGGGCGAAGAACGCCACCGGCACGGCGGACGAGAGCGGCCAGAAGATCTTCACCAGCATCACCGAGCGGGACATCGCCGAGGCCATCGACGCCGCCGAGAAGATCGGTGACGACGCCATCTCCAAGCGCGCCGGCCGGCCGGTGAACCCGGACGAGTTCACCCACGGCTCCTCCGAGCAGCGCAAGCAGTGGTTCAACCGAGGCTACGAGTCCGGCGACCCGGCCACCTGCGACACGTTCAGCGGCGCGGTCTGACGTTTTGGCACACGGCGGGCCCGGTCACCGCGACCGGGCCCGCGCCACCGGCGCCTCCTCGGCAGAACGAGCGAAATTGTCCGCCGCCGCCGTCAGGATGGGCCATGACCGACCAGACCGACGGACCTGACAGGAGGCGAGCCGACATGGCCCGCGATGTCCAGATCACCTTCGACTGCGCCGACCCGGGCGGGTTGGCCACGTTCTGGGCCGAAACCCTCGGCTACCGGATCCAGGACCCACCCGAGGGCTTCGAGTCGTGGGAACAGGCGCTGGACGCGATGGGCGTGCCGGTGGAGCAGCGCAACGACGCCTCGGCGCTGGTCGACCCGGAGGGACAGCGGCCACGGCTGTTCTTCCAGCGGGTACCCGAGGGCAAGCAGGCCAAGAACCGGGTGCACCTCGACGTGCGCGTCGCGCCGGGGCTCGACGGCGACGCACGCATGGCCGCGCTGGAGGCGGAGGCCGAGCGCCTCGTCTCGCACGGCGCCACCCGGCTCAGGCGGCACGACCCGGCTCCCCCGATGGGCACCGGTCACATCGTGATGGCTGACCCCGAGGGCAACGAGTTCTGCCTCGACTGAGCGGTCCCGCTAGCGGCCGACGTCCGCCTGCGGCTCCCGAACCAGGATGCGAAGCGACCGGGCCGCGCTGAGAGCGGCGAGGAGCACGGCGTACCGGGGTTCCGGGACGTCGAGAAGCCGGTCGGCGCGCAACGCGGCCAGCGGGGCGAGTCGGCGGTCGGCCAGCACGGTGTCCACGGCCCGCCGGTCGCCGCCGGCAACCAACGCGTCGAGCCGGTCGGCCTCCGGCAGCAGCAGGCGTACGGCCAGATCCGCCGCGTCGGCCAGCGCGGCCCTGGTCTGGTTGTCCCGGCGGCGGGCGAACCGCTGCTGGGACCAACCACCGGCGGCGGTGCGCCCCTGCACGTAGCGGGTGTCCACCTTGTGCACGCTCAGCCGCTGCCCCTCGCCGATCCCGATCGCCACCGCTCCCTTGCGGGCCAGCAACAGCCCGATCCGGCGCGACGCGACGGCCGCCGCCACGAAAGCGTCCAGCTCGGGGGTGGCCGGCGCACCCGGTGGGGTGTGCAGTTCGGCGGTGGCACCGTCCGGGGCGGACAGCAGCAGCCCGTACTCCTGGAGACTGGTGGTGGGCGGGCCGTGCCGGTCGGCGAAGCCGGCGACCCAGCGGGCGACGCGGTCCGGATCGACCTGCACCCACCGGCCGCCCCCTGCGGCGGGTCGGCTGCTCATCGTCCGACCGTACGGCACGGGCGGCACCGGTCAGCCACCGAGGAGCATGCCGACGGCCAGCACGGTGATGATGGCGCTGGACAGCAGGGCGGTGACCAGGCGACCACGGTCGCCGGTGAGCGCCTGCCCGATCAGCGAGCCGCCCCCGGCGATCACCAGCTGCCAACTGGCCGAGGCGACGAACACTCCGAGCGTGAAGATCAGCGCGACGCCGGTACCGGCGCCACCGAGGTGTGTCCGGCCGAGCACCAGCGCCGTGAAGTAGACGACCGTGGCCGGGTTGAGCAGGGTCAACGCGAGGATCCCGGCGAACGCCCGGGCCGGCGTCTCCAACCCACGCCGCTGCTGCGGGGAGCGCCGTGACCCGCGCGGACGCAGGGCCCGCCATGCCCCGTGGGCGGCGAGGGCGAGCAGCACCGCCGCACCGGCCAGCCGCAGCGGTCCGGCGATCGGCGTGAGCCAGCCGACGACCATCGCGCCACCGAGCGCCGCGACACCGGCGTAGATCCCGTCGGCGGTGGCCACCCCCAGCGCACCGGCCGCGCCGACCCGGAACGAGGTACGCGCGGTGAGCCCGAGGATGAGCACGGCGATCGCGCCGACCGGGACGGCCACGCCGTAGCCGGCGACCAGACCGGCGAGAAACGCGCCGGTCACGACAGGAGCCGGGGTGAGTCGTCGCCCGGCACGGCCCGCTGTCGGCGCGCGGCGGTGGCCACGGCGACAGGACACGGCTTCAGCGGGTACGCCTCACTCACCGCGCCATCCTGCGACGACCCGCCGCAGGCGCGCCACGGATTATCCGACCAGAGCGTCACGCCTCTCGATCCCGTCGGACAAGCCGGGTACGACGTCGGGCGCGGCACCCGGTGGATGCCGCGCCCGACGCGACGGTGCGAGGTACCGGCCCGGTGGGCCGTCAGACGTTGAAGCCGAGGGAGCGGAGCTGGTCGCGCCCCTCGTCAGTGATCTTGTCCGGTCCCCACGGGGGGAGCCAGACCCAGTTGATCCGGATGTCGTTGACCAGACCGCCGCCGGGGCCGGTGGTCAGCGCCTGCCGGGCCTGGTCCTCGATCACGTCGGTCAGCGGGCAGGCCGCCGAGGTCAACGTCATGTCCAGGGTGGCCACGTTCTCGTCGTCGACGTGCACGCCGTACACCAGGCCGAGATCAACCACGTTGATGCCCAGCTCCGGGTCCACGACGTCCTTCATCGCCTCCTCGACGTCGGCGACGGCGGCCTTGCCGCCGGCCGCCGGGGTCACCGCGCCGTCGGTCGCCACGGCGCCCGACTCGGGCGTGCTGCTGGTTTCCTCGGTCATGCCTTCACCTCCGTCGGGCTCGCGCCCACACCGGCGCGTGCCGCGGCGTCCTTGAACGCCATCCACGGCAACAGCGCGCACTTGACCCGGGCGGGGTAGCGGGCCACGCCCTCGAACGCCACCCCGTCGCCGAGCACATCCTCGTCCGGCGTGACCTGACCACGGCCGGACAGCAACGCCAGGAACGCCTCGTGCACCTCGAACGCCTCCACCGCGACCCGGCCGGTCAGCAGCTCGTGCAGCACGCTCGCGGATGCCTGGCTGATCGAGCAGCCCATGCCGTCGTACGACACGTCGTGCAGCGTCTCGCCGTCGGTGGCCACCCGGACGGTGACCTCGTCACCGCAGGTCGGGTTGACGTGGTGCGCCTCGCCGACCTGGTGGGCCGGGTCGGCGGAGTCGCGCAGCCCACGCCCGTGCGGGTGCTTGTAGTGGTCCAGGATGATCTCCTGGTAGAGCTGGTCTAGCTGCATCAGCCGAACACCTTCCGCACCTGCTCCAGGCCCGCCACCAGCGCGTCGATCTCCTCGGTGGTGGTGTAGAGGTAGAACGAGGCCCGGGTGGTGGCCGGCACCCCGAACCGGGTGCAGACCGGGCGGGCGCAGTGGTGGCCCACCCGCACCTGCACGCCGAGGGAGTCGAGCACCTGCCCCACGTCGTGCGGGTGCACGTCGCCGAGGGCGAAGGAGATGGTGCCGCCCCGGCCGACCGGCACCTCCGGGCCGAAGATCCGCAGACCGGGCACGGTGGCCAGGGCGTCCAGGGCGTACGCGGTCAGCTGCTTCTCGTGCCACTGGATCGCCCGCATGCCGATCCCGGTGAGGTAGTCCACGGCCGCACCGAGCGCGACCGCCTCCGCGATCGGCGGGGTGCCGGCCTCGAAGCGGGCCGGCGGCGCGGCGTACGTCGAGCCGCCCATCGTCACCGTCTCGATCATCGAGCCGCCGCCGAAGACCGGCGGCATCGCCGCCAGCAGCTCGGCCCGGCCCCAGAGCACCCCGATGCCGGTCGGGCCGCACATCTTGTGCCCGGTGAAGACGATGAAGTCCGCGTCCAGGTCGACCACGTCGATCGGCATGTGCGGCACCGACTGCGAGCAGTCCAGCAGCAGCAGCGCACCCACCTCCCGGACCCGGGCGGTGATCCGCGAGGTGGCGTTGACGGTGCCGAGGATGTTGGACATGTGCACCAGCGAGACGATCTTCGTCCGCTCGTTGACCAGGTCCGTCAGGCCCGACTCGTCCAGCCGACCGTTGCCGGTGACCGGGAACCAGCGCAGCGTCGCGCCGGTGCGCTCGGCCAGCAACTGCCACGGGACGATGTTCGAGTGGTGCTCCATCTCGGAGATGACGATCTCGTCGCCCGGACCCAGCCGGAAGCGCGGATCGGCATCGGCGCGCAGCGCGGCGTTGGAGAACGCGTACGCCACGATGTTGATCGCCTCGGTGGAGTTCTTCGTGAAGACCACCTCGTCGACGCTCGGCGCGTTGACGAACGCGGCGATCTTCGCCCGGGCCCCCTCGTACGCCTCGGTCGCCTCGGTACCCAACGTGTGCACCGAGCGGGACACGTTGGCGTTGTGCCGGGCGTAGTGCTCGGCCAGCACGTCGAGCACCTGGCGTGGCTTGTGCGAGGTGTTGGCGCTGTCCAGATAGACCAGCGGATGCCCGTTGATCTCCCGAGCGAGGATCGGGAAGTCGGCGCGTACCGCCGCCACGTCGTAGCGGGGCACGTCGTCGTACTGCGGCATCCCCGACGGGATCGCGATGGTGGTCATCGTGGTGACCCGGCCCTTCCTTCGCAGATCAGGCCCGCGCCGAACCGGTCCCGGCGGCGTACCGCTCGTAGCCCTCTTCCTCGAGCTTGTCAGCCAGCTCCGGGCCGCCCTGCTCGACGATCCGGCCGGCGACGAAGACGTGCACGAAGTCGGGCTTGATGTAGCGCAGGATCCGGGTGTAGTGGGTGATCAGCAGCAGACCGGTGTCACCGGTGTCCCGCACCCGGTTCACGCCCTCGCTGACCACGCGCAGCGCGTCCACGTCGAGACCGGAGTCGGTCTCGTCGAGGATGGCCATCTTCGGCTTGAGCAGTTCCAGCTGCACGATCTCGTGGCGCTTCTTCTCACCGCCGGAAAAGCCCTCGTTGACATTGCGCTGGGCGAAGGCCGGGTCCATGTGCAGGCGCTCCATGGCGCCACGCAGCTCACCGCCCCAGGTGCGCAGCTTCGGCGCCTCGCCGTCGATCGCGGTCTTGGCGGTACGCAGGAAGTTCGCCACCGAGACGCCGGGCACCTCGACCGGGTACTGCATGGCGAGGAAGAGACCGGCGCGGGCCCGCTCGTCGACGGACATCTCCAGGACGTCCTCGCCGTCCAGGGTCACCGAACCGCCGGTGATCTCGTACTTGGGGTGGCCGGCGACCGAGTACGCCAGGGTCGACTTGCCGGAGCCGTTCGGGCCCATGATCGCGTGGGTCTCCCCCGACTTCACGGTCAGGTCGACACCGTGCAGGATCGGCTTGAGCTCACCCTCGGGCAGCTTCACCGACACCTGCAGGTCGCGGATCTCCAGGGTGCTCATTATCGGGTCACTCCATTGCTCGGCGTCAGACTGACGTAGATGTCACCGTCGCGGACTTCGACGGGATAGACGGGTACGGGTTCGGTGGCGGGCAGCCCCGTGGGCTCGCCGGTGCGCAGGTCGAAACGGGAGCCGTGCAGCCAGCACTCCAGCGTGCAGCCGTCGACCTCCCCCTCCGAGAGCGCCACGGCCGCGTGCGAGCACTCGTCGTACACCGCGTAGAACTGGTCGTCCTCACCGTGTACGAGCGCGATCTGGGTGCCGTCGACATCGGCGCTGATCGCGGTGCCCTTCGGCACGTCCTCGATGGCGCAGATGCGGATCATCAGGCGCCCGCCTTGGTCAGCCGGGCCTCGATCGCCTCGCCGAGCCGCTCGCGCAGCTCCTCGACCGGGATCTTGTTCAGCAGCTCGGCGAAGAAGCCGCGGACCACCAGCCGGCGCGCCTCGGCCTCCGGGATGCCCCGGGCCATCAGGTAGAACAGCTGCTCGTCGTCGAAGCGACCGGTGGCGCTCGCGTGACCGGCGCCGGCGATCTCGCCGGTCTCGATCTCCAGGTTCGGCACGGAGTCGGCCCGGGCACCGTCGGTGAGCAGCAGGTTCCGGTTGATCTCGTACGTGTCGGTGCCGGTCGCCTCGGCCCGGATCAACACGTCGCCGACCCAGACGGTCCGGGCGCTCTCCCCCTGCAACGCCCCCCGGTAACCCACGTAGCTGCGGCAGTCCGGCACGGTGTGGTCGACCAGCTGGCGGTGCTCCTGGTGCTGGCCGGAGTCGGCGAAGTAGACGCCGTACAGCTCGGCCTCGCCGCCACGGTCGGTGTACTCGACGGTGGTGTGCTGGCGGACCAGGTCGCCACCGAGGGTGACCTGGACGTGCAGCACCCGGGCGTCGCGGCCCAGCCGGACCTTCAGGTGCTGCGCCTGCACCGCGTCGTCGGCCCAGTCGGCCACCGTGACCAGGGTCAGCTTCGCCCCGTCGCCCACCGACACCTCGACGTTGTCGGCCAGCGTGGTCGAACCGACCTGCTCCAGCACCAGGATCGCCTCGGCGAACCGACCCACCTCGACGACGGTGTGCCCGAAGGCCAGGCCCTCCGCGCCCCCGCCGACCGCCCGCAGGAGGGTCGGCCCACTGATCACGGCGTCCTGCGCCACCCGCACCAGCAGCGCCTGCCCGGCACCGCCGTACGCCAGCGCGCTGACCCGGTCGAACGGGGTGAGCACGCTGCCGACCCGCGGGTCGTCGTGGCCGACCCGCTCCACGCTGACGCCCTCGGGCAGATCGGCGTACTCGTGCCGGACCGTGCCGGTGGCGGTCGGGTCATCGCCGACCAGCCCGCGCAGCCGCTTCAGCGGGGTGAAGCGCCACTCCTCCTCCAGGCCGGTCAGGGCCGGGAAGTCGGCGACATCGTACGAACGCAGCGCCTGTGACTTGGTGCTGGGCGGCGCGGAAGCCTGGGTAGTCATCTCGTCCTTGGTCTGTTCTACGACGGCGGTGTCATTAACTGGAGGGTCGGTCGGGGCTCGCGCGCCCCGGCCCGACGGGTCGGCGTTCGCCGGTGACGCCGCTCGGCGTCAGCCGACCGCGCCCTCCATCTGCAGCTCGATCAGGCGGTTGAGCTCCAGGGCGTACTCCATGGGCAGTTCCTTGGCGATCGGCTCGATGAAGCCGCGCACGATCATCGCCATCGCCTCGTCCTCGCTCAGGCCCCGGCTCATCAGGTAGAAGAGCTGGTCCTCGCTGACCTTCGAGACGGTCGCCTCGTGCCCCATCGACACGTCGTCCTCGCGGATGTCGACGTAGGGGTAGGTGTCGGAGCGGGAGATGGTGTCGACCAGCAGGGCGTCGCACTTGACCGTGCTGGCGCTGCTGTGCGAACCCTCCAGCACCTGCACCAGGCCCCGGTACGAGGTCCGGCCGCCGCCCCGGGCGATCGACTTCGACACGATGGTGCTGCTGGTGTGCGGCGCGGCGTGCACCATCTTGGCGCCGGCGTCCTGGTGCTGGCCCTCGCCGGCCATGGCCACCGAGAGCACCTCGCCCTTGGCGTGCTCGCCGGTCATGTAGACCGCCGGGTACTTCATGGTGACCTTGGAGCCGATGTTGCCGTCGATCCACTCCATGGTCGCGCCCTCGTGGCACACGGCGCGCTTGGTGACCAGGTTGTAGACGTTGTTCGACCAGTTCTGGATGGTCGTGTAGCGGCACCGTGCGTTCTTCTTGACGATGATCTCCACCACGGCGCTGTGCAGCGAGTCCGAGGAGTAGATGGGCGCGGTGCAGCCCTCGACGTAGTGCACGTACGCACCCTCGTCGACGATGATCAGCGTCCGCTCGAACTGGCCCATGTTCTCGGTGTTGATCCGGAAGTACGCCTGCAGCGGGATCTCCACGTGCACGCCCTCCGGCACGTAGATGAACGAGCCACCGGACCACACGGAGGTGTTCAACGCGGCGAACTTGTTGTCGCCGACCGGGATCACCGTGCCGAAGTACTCCTTGAACAGATCCTCGTGCTCCTTGAGGGCGGTGTCGGTGTCGAGGAAGACGACACCCTGCTCCTCCAGGTCCTCACGGATCTTGTGGTAGACCACCTCGGACTCGTACTGGGCGGCGACACCGGCGACGAGGCGCTGCTTCTCCGCCTCCGGGATGCCCAGCTTGTCGTAGGTGTTCTTGATGTCCTCGGGCAGGTCCTCCCAGCTGGCGGCCTGCTTCTCGGTGGAACGCACGAAGTACTTGATGTTGTCGAAGTCGATCCCGGTGAGGTCGGCGCCCCAGGCCGGCATCGGCTTGCGCTCGAACAGCCGCAGGCCCTTCAGGCGCAGGTCGAGCATCCAGGCCGGCTCGTTCTTCTTGGCCGAGATGTCCCGCACCACCGCCTCGTTGAGGCCGCGCTGAGCCGAGGCCCCGGCGACGTCCGGGTCGGCCCAGCCGTACTCGTAGTTGCCCAGGGCGGCGAGCTGCTCCTCCTGGGTCAGGGGCTGGACGATCTGCTCGGTCATCTATCTGTCCTCACAGTGGTGACGGTCTTACCGGACTGGGCGTGCGGCGACCCCGGGATGTGCGTGGTGCACACCCCGTCGCCGTGCGCGATGGTGGCCAGGCGCTGCACGTGGGTACCGACCAGGCGGGAGATCACCGTGGTCTCGGCCTCGCACAGCTGGGGAAACTCGGCGGCCACGTGCGCCACCGGGCAGTGGTGCTGGCAGAGCTGGCCGCCGGAGGCGATCGTGGAGGCACTGGCAGCGTAACCCTCCGCGGTCAGCGCCATGGCGAGTGCCTCGGCACGGGCCATCGGATCGTCGCCGGCGTCGGCGAGGGCGGCCCGGCAGCGGGTCTCCAGGGCGGCCACCTGCTCGGCGGCGAATCTCTCCACCGCCTGGGAGCCACCGGTGCGGGCAATCCAGCGCAGCGCCGCGGTCGCCATGTTGTCGTAGTGGTGCGTGCCACACCGGCTGCGGGCGGCGTCGGTGAGCAGGAACACCTTGGCCGGCCTGCCGCGTCCGCGATGACCGCGTACGGTCTGCTCACGGGCGATCACATCACCCTCGGCGAGCATCGCGTCCAGGTGCCGGCGGATCGCCGCCGGGCTGAGCCCGAGCGCGTCGCCGAGCTGGGCGGCGGTGGCGGCGCGGCGCTCCAGCAGCAGTAGGGTGACCCGGTCCCGGGTCGACGCCTCACCCACCGGCGTGCCGACCGGGGCCGACGGGGCGGCTGTGACGTGAGCGCCGGGCAGCGACCGGCCGGCGGCCGTACCGGCCGTCGGCTGGTGCCCGGTGAGCCCCGCTGCCTTTTTCACAACGCCCACGTTACGTAATTCAATCAGGGCCCGCAAACGCGCCCCCGGTGATCCGAACCACCGCACGGGCGGAGTCACCCGATCGGCGACAACTACGGTGCGTAGGATTCGCCTCGTGAAGCGACCCGTCCGGTTCCCGGTCTCCACCGCCCTGCTGCGCCGTCTGGCGTTCGCCAACATCGTCGCGAACGCCGCGATCGTCGTCACCGGCGGGGCCGTCCGGTTGACCGCCTCCGGGCTGGGCTGCCCCACCTGGCCCCGGTGCACCGACGAGTCGTACACCGCCACCGCCGAGATGGGCGTGCACGGGGCGATCGAGTTCGGCAACCGCCTGCTGACCTTCGTGCTGGTGCTGATCGCGGGCGCCACCCTGCTCGCCGCGCTCGCCCACCGCCCCCGGCGGCGCGGTGTGGTGCCGCTGGCGCTGGCCGTCGTCCTCGGCATCGTGGCGCAGGCGGTGATCGGTGGCATCACCGTCCGCACCCAGCTGCACCCCTCGATCGTGGGCATTCACTTCGTGGTGTCGATGCTGCTGCTGCTCGTCGCCTACGCCCTGTGGCGTCGGGTGCGCGAACCGGACGGCCCGACGGTGCCCGTGGTGCCTCCGGCGCTGCGAACCCTCACCTGGATCACCGTGGTGGCCAGCGCGGCGGTCATCGTCGTCGGGGTGGCGGTGACGGGCAGCGGCCCGCACGCCGGCGACGCCGACGCGATCCGCAACGGCCTCGACCCGCAGACCATCTCCCAGATCCACGCCGACCTGGTCTTCCTGCTCGTCGGCCTGACCGTGGGGCTGTGGCTGGCGCTGCGCGCGGTCGGTGCCCCGGCCCGCGCCGTACGGGCCGCCCTGACCCTGCTCCTGGTCGAGCTGGGCCAGGGGGTGATCGGCTTCGTGCAGTACTTCACGAACCTGCCGGCACTGCTGGTCGGTGCCCACATGCTCGGCTCCTGCCTGGTCTGGCTCGCCACCCTGTCGGTGCTCTGGTCGATCCGCGAACGCCGCCCGGTCGACCACTCGGCTCCGCCCACCTCCCCTCGTGCCGACCACGAGGTTGTGGCCGCGACCCACTGAACGGGGACTACCAGGGCCGGGCCAGGTGGACGCGGATGGCGTCGGCCAGGCGGCCGGGGGCGCCGTCGGCGTACCCGAGGAACAGCGAGGGCTCGGTCAGCTCCAGTTCCACCAGCACGGGGGTGCCGTCGGGGCCGGGAATCAGGTCCACGCGGGCGTAGAGCAGGCGGTCCGATCCGCCCGGTACCGCCGCGAGGGTCTGCGCCGCGACCGCGAGCTGCGCCGGCTGCGCGGTGCGGGCGGTGATCTCCTCGACCTTGTACAGCCCGTCGACGCCGTCGTCCGGACCGGTCAGCATCGGGCCCTTGCGGATGGCGTGACTGAAGGTCAGCCCGTCCGGGCCGGCGAAAAAGAGCAGCGCGGTCTCACCGTCGGTGTCGACGGCGTCCAGGTACGGCTGGACCATGGCGACCCGACCGGCCCGGCCGAGCCGGCGCACGTGGGCCAGCGCCAGGTCCCGGTGCCCCGGGTCGGTCAGATCGTAGCGGCCGGTGTCCTGGCTGCCGGCGCTCACGGCCGGCTTGATGACGTACTCGCCCCGGTCGGCCGGCGGCTGCCACGGCTCGCCTGGCAGCACCCACCCGGTGGGCACGGTGGGCACGCCGGCCGCCGACAGCTCGTCGAGGTAGCGCTTGTCGGTGTTCCACCGCACCACCTCCGCCGGGTTGACCAGCCGCGGCACGCGTTCGGCCCAGGCGACGAACTCGTCCCGGCGGGACATGTAGTCCCAGGGTGAGCGGAGCACGGCCAGGTCGTAGCCGGCCCAGTCGACGGCCGGATCGTCCCAGACGACGGGTTCGGCGGAGATGCCGCGCGCGGCCAGCGGGGCGAGGACGAGCCGGTCGTCGGCCTCGAGGCCGGCCAGGTCGGTACAGGTGACGAGAGCGACCCGGGGTCTCCCCCGGGTCGGCTGGTGGTGATCGGTCAATTTATCTCAACGGGCCATCGTGCGACGGGCCATCGAACGCCAGAGGTCGTTGCTCGGACGCATCTGGTCCATCAGTTCCCGCTCCCAGGCGTTCTCCACGTCCACCCCGGCCTGCGCGCAGGCCTCCCGGGCGACGACCGTGTCCTCGGCGAACTGGTCGCCCCACGCTCCGTCGGAGCCCACCAGGACGATGCGGGCGCCACGCTTGCCGACGTACTCGATGACCGCCTTCGCCCCGCCGTGTTCGGCGGCGAACGACTTGATGCCCGCGACCAGCCCGTTGGGGGCGTGCCCGGAGGCGGTCTGATCAGCCGTCAGCGTCGTATCGGAACCATCTGCCATAACGCGAAGCCTAAGCAGAGATACACACGGACGTGCGAGAACCGTGAAGCTTTTGTGATACCCATTACCCGCAGGTTTAAGCAGGACCAAAGGCGTTTCGCCCGTATTTATCCGGGCGGAAACCGGCGTATCGGAACACCGGAGCACCAGGAAGCGGGTGATACCGAAGAAGCCGGGATCCATCCGTCCGCGCCCATGGATGTGACGATTTGCCGGACAACAGCCCATCGGCGATCGCCGACACGGACGTCGAAAGAGCTCCGCCCGGTCGCCGGACCGGGCGGTCAGAGGAGGGCGTCGAGGGCCGCGGCGGCGAAGACGATGGTCAGGTACGTCGTCGACCAGTGGAACAACCGCATCGGCTTGACCGGCTCACCCCGGCGGGCCCGCCCGGCGAGCCGGTGCGCCTCGGCCAGGAAGATCACGCCGACCACCAACGTCGGCACGCCGTAGACCGCGCTCAGGCCCAGCGCCCAGACGGCCAGTGAGGTGAGCACCGTCAGCCAGGCGAACAGCACGATCTCGGCGTTGACCCGCCGGACCGAGGCCACCACCGGCAACATCGGGATGCCGGCCCGGGCGTAGTCGTCCTTGTACTTCATCGCCAGCGGGTAGAAGTGCGGCATCTGCCAGAAGAAGACCACGCCGAACAGGGCCCAGGCCACGGGCGACAACGACCCGGTCACCGCCGCCCAGCCGATCAGCACCGGCGCGGCCCCGCAGGCGCCGCCCCAGAAGGTGTTCGCCGTCGTCGTGCGCTTGAGCCACAACGTGTAGACGACGTCGTAGTAGACGATCGCGGCCAGCGTGAGCCCGGCGGCCAACAGGTTGGTGAAGGCCGCCATCAGGGTCACCGACACGACCGCCAGCACCAGACCGAAGATCAACGCGTTACGGGGGGTCACCGTGTGCGCCGGCAACGGCCGCCGCTTCGTCCGCCGCATCAACTGGTCGATGTCCCGGTCGATGTAGCAGTTGAGCACGCTGGCCGCGCCCGCCGCGAGCGAGCCGCCGACCAGCACCACCGCGACCAGCCAGAGCGACGGCATGCCGCCGTGCGCGAGCATCATCGCCGGCACCGTGGTGACCAGCAGCAGCTCCACGATCCGCGGCTTGGTCAGGGTCACGTACGCCGCCACCACCGCCCGAAGGTCGCGAGGGCGGGCTGGGGTCTCCCCGGTCGTACGCACCGGCGTCTGCCCGGCAGGGTTGCTGACGGGGCGCTCGGTGATCATGCTCACGGATTGCCACCTTCCGGCGTCGGCAGGGGAGGTCACGGCGGCGGGACCGGCTCGGGTCCACACACCGCCCCACACACTACGCGTTGTCGTTTTGGCTGCCCGGGCGACCCGGTAACGGTGCCAGTCGTCACACCGGCGGGCGGCGGCGCGGCCCGACGGTGGCTGAACCGTGGAGCGGACCCGAAACGTACAGACCAGCATGCTGAGATCCTCGGGCGCACGTTTAGCCGCGCTCGATAGGGTCACCAGTGAGGGTTCCGCCCATCTCGCCGAGGAGCACAAACCACCGTGGCTGCCAACCGACCCGCGCACCCCGCACTTGACTGGTCCGATCTCGACCGCCGTGCCGTGGACACCGTCCGCGTACTGGCCATGGACGCCGTGGAGAAATCCGGCAACGGCCACCCGGGCACCGCGATGAGCCTCGCCCCCGCGGCGTACCTGCTGTTCAACCGGGTGATGCGGCACAACCCCGCCGATCCGAACTGGCCCGGCCGGGACCGCTTCGTGCTCTCCGCGGGCCACTCCAGCCTGACGCTCTACATCCAGCTCTTCCTCGCCGGCTACCCGCTGAGCCTGGACGACCTCAAGTCGCTGCGGCAGTGGGGCTCGCTCACCCCGGGTCACCCGGAGCACGGGCACACCCCGGGCGTCGAAACCACCACCGGCCCGCTCGGGCAGGGCCTGGGCAACGCCGTCGGCATGGCGATGGCGGCGCGCCGCGAGCGCGGCCTGTTCGACCCGGAGGCCGAGGCCGGCGAGTCCGCCTTCGACCACCACATCTGGTGCATCGCCTCCGACGGCGACATCCAGGAGGGCATCAGCCACGAGGCCAGCGCGCTGGCCGGGCACCAGCAGCTGGGCAACCTCTGCGTGATCTACGACGACAACGAGATCTCGATCGAGGACGACACCCGCATCGCGATGAGCGACGACGTGGCGGCCCGCTACACCGCGTACGGCTGGCACGTGCAGACGGTCGACTGGCGGCGCGGTGACGCCGAGCAGGGCGACTACCACGAGAACGTCGAGGAGCTCTACGAGGCGCTGCTGGCCGCCCGGGCCGAGACCGCCCGACCGTCGTTCATCGCACTGCGCACCATCATCGGCTGGCCGGCACCGAACAAGCAGAACACCGGCAAGATCCACGGTTCGGCGCTGGGCGCCGACGAGGTGGCCGCCACCAAGGAGGTCCTCGGCTTCGATCCGGCCGGATCGTTCGAGGTCACCGAGGAGGTGCTCGCGCACACCCGGGCGGCGCTGCGCCGCGGCGAGGCCGAGCAGCAGGAGTGGACGACCGCCTTCGACGCGTGGTCGCAGGCCAACCCGGAGCGCCGCGCGCTCTACGACCGGCTGGCCGGTCGGACGCTGCCCGACGGCTGGACCGACGCGCTGCCCGAGTTCCCCGCCGACGCCAAGGGTGTCGCCACCCGCGCCGCCTCCGGCAAGGTGCTGGCCGCGCTCGCGCCGGTGCTGCCCGAGCTGTGGGGCGGCTCCGCGGACCTGGCCGAGAGCAACAACACCACGATGAAGGGTGAGCCCTCCTTCGTCCCCAGCCAGTACGCCACCAAGGAGTTCCCCGGCCACGAGTACGGCCGCACCCTGCACTTCGGCATCCGCGAGCACGCCATGGGCGCCATCCTCAACGGCATCGCCCTGCACGGCGGCACCCGCCCGTACGGCGGCACCTTCCTGGTGTTCAGCGACTACATGCGGCCCTCCGTGCGGTTGGCCGCGCTGATGAAGCTGCCGGTGGTCTACGTCTGGACGCACGACTCCATCGGCCTCGGCGAGGACGGCCCGACCCACCAGCCGGTGGAGCACCTGACCGCGCTGCGGGCCATCCCCGGCCTGGACGTGGTCCGCCCCGCCGACGCCAACGAGACGGCCTGGGCCTGGCGGCAGGCGCTGGAGCACACCGACCGGCCGACCGCGCTGGCGCTGAGCCGGCAGGCGCTGCCGACGCTGGACCGCTCGCAGCTGGGCGGTGCCGAGGGGGTCGCCAAGGGCGGGTACGTGCTGGCCGAGGCGTCCAACGGCAAGCCCCAGGTGATCATCATCGGCACCGGATCCGAGGTGCAGCTCTGCCTCACCGCCCGGGAGCGGCTGGAGGCCGACGGCACCCCGACCCGGGTCGTGTCGATGCCCTGCCAGGAGTGGTTCCACGAGCAGGACGAGGCGTACCGGGAGTCGGTGCTGCCGCGCGGGGTAAAGGCCCGGGTGAGCGTGGAGGCGGGCATCGCGATGTCCTGGCGCGGGATCGTCGGTGACTGCGGCGAGAGCGTCAGCCTGGAGCACTACGGCGCGAGTGCCCCGCACTCCGTGCTCTTCGAGCAGTTCGGCTTCACCCCGGACCGGATCGTCGCCGCCGCGCACGCGGCGCTGAGCCGGGTCGGCGACATCACCGGTTTCACGACCGGCAACTGAGGGAGGCGTTGGCGCACATGACGACCGACAGGCTGGGCGAGCTGACCGCCGCGGGAGTGGCGGTCTGGCTCGACGATCTTTCCCGGGTACGACTGAACTCCGGTGGGCTGGACCAGCTGCGCCGGGACAAGCACGTCGCGGGGGTGACCACCAACCCGACGATCTTCGCGAAGGCGTTGAGCGACGCCGACGAGTACGACTGGCAGCTGCGGGACCTGGCCGCGCGGGGCGTCGACGTGGAAGAGGCCGTCCGCATGCTCACCACGTACGACGTGCGGTGGGCCTGCGACGTGATGCGCCCGTCGTACGACGCCAGCGGCGGAGTCGACGGCCGGGTCTCCATCGAGGTGGATCCGCGGCTGGCCCACGACTCGCAGCGCACCGTGGCCGAGGCCAAGGCGCTGTGGTGGCTGGTCGACCGGCCGAACCTGTTCATCAAGATCCCGGCGACCGAGGCCGGTCTGCCGGCGATCACCGCCGCGCTGGCCGAGGGGATCAGCGTCAACGTGACGCTCATCTTCGGGCTGGACCGCTACTCGCAGGTGATGGAGGCGTTCCTGGCCGGCCTGGAGCAGGCGAAGGCGAACGGGCACGACCTGAGCACGATCGGTTCGGTGGCCTCGTTCTTCGTCTCCCGGGTCGACACCGAGGTCGACGCCCGGCTGGAGAAGATCGGCTCCGACGGGGCCAAGGCGCTGCGTGGCAAGGCGGCGGTGGCCAACGCCCGGTTGGCGTACGAGCGCTACAGCCAGGTCTTCGGCACCGACCGGTGGCGGGCGCTGGCCGACGCCGGTGCACACCCGCAGCGGCCGCTGTGGGCCTCCACCTCGACGAAGAACCCGGACTACCGGGACGTCATCTACGTCGAGGAGCTGATCGCGCCCGGCACGGTCAACACCATGCCGGAACCGGTCATCCACGCGTACGCCGAGCACGGCGAGACCCACCCGGACACCGTCACCGGCGCGTACGACGACGCCCGGAAGGTCTTCGCCGCCCTGGAGTCGGTGGGCGTGGACCTGGCCGACGTGATCGCCACCCTGGAGCGGGAGGGCGTGGAGAAGTTCGAGGCGAGCTGGCACGAACTGCTCGACGGCGTCCGCAAGTCGCTGGCCGCCGCCGGCAAGGGCAGCGGGCACCCGGGCGACGCCGCCCGTGACAACGCCGACGCCGCCGCCCGCGCCGGAGGAAATGCGTGACGGTGCCGTCCGGCAGCACCCACGCCGCCACCTGGACCAGGTGGCGGCGTGGGTGAGCGGTGGTATCCGAGTGATTCGCAGGTGGACGGCCTTTCGCAGCGAACCGGTACGGTCGACGTTGATCTACCGGTACCCGAACCCCCGTACTCCTTCAGGGAGTCACCGGCGACTCCGGCCGGTCGGGAACGCCCGCATCGGCACCTGCCCCGGTGCCCAGCCGGGCCGGCCCGGCCGCCCGGCGCGGCGGCACGGGTGGCCGCGGGCATGACGATGGACGACGTGGACGAGCGGAGCGAGGAGGCAGCGTGAACCCGCTGCGCGACCCGCAGGACCGGCGACTGCCGCGGATCCCGGAGCCGTGTGCTCTGGTGATCTTCGGGGTGACCGGTGACCTGGCCCAGAAGAAGCTGCTACCTGCGGTCTACGACCTGGCCAACCGGGGGCTGCTGCCGCCCGGCTTCGTGGTCGTCGGTTTCGCCCGGCGGGACTGGGGCGACGGCGATTTCGCTTCGCTGGCCCGCGAGGCGGCCAGGGCACACGCCCGGACACCGTGGCGGGAGGAGGTGTGGTCGCGACTCGAACACAACATCAAGTTCGTCGGTGGCTCGTTCGACGACGACACCGCCTTCGACAACCTCGCGCGCTGCCTGGAGGGCCTGCGCGACAGCCACGGCATCCACGGCAACGCGGCGTTCTACTTCTCCATCCCGCCGGCGGCCTTCCCGGTGGTGCTCAAGCAGCTGGCCCGCACCGGCATGGCCGACAACGAGAAGTGCGGCGGATGGCGCCGGGTGGTGGTGGAGAAGCCGTTCGGCAACGACCTGCCCTCCGCCAAGGCGCTCAACGACCTGGTCGACGACGTCTTCACCCGGCAGGACGTCTTCCGCATCGACCACTACCTGGGCAAGGAGACGGTCCAGAACATCCTCGCCCTGCGCTTCGCCAACAGCCTGTTCGAGCCGCTGTGGAACTCGCAGTACGTCGACTCGGTGCAGATCACCATGGCCGAGGACGTCGGGATCGGCAGCCGGGCCGGCTTCTACGACTCGGTCGGCACCGCCCGCGACGTGTTGCAGAATCACCTGCTGCAGCTGCTCGCCCTGGTGGCGATGGAGGAACCGACCAGCTTCGACGCCGACGAGATCCGGGCCGAGAAGCTCAAGGTGCTCAAGGCCATCACGCTGCCGAAGGACGTCACGCAGGGCACGGTACGCGGCCAGTACCTGCCGGGCTGGGTCGGCGGCCAGCGGGCCAAGGGCTACCTTGAGGAAGACGGTGTCCCGTCGACCTCGACCACCGAGACCTACGTGGCGGTGCGGCTCGGCATCCAGAACCGCCGGTGGGCGGAGGTGCCGTTCTACATCCGGGCCGGCAAGCGGCTGCCGCGACGGGTCACCGAGGTCGCGGTGATGTTCAAGAAGGCGCCACACCTGCCGTTCACCCCCGCCGACATGGAGATGCTCGGCAACAACCAGCTGGTGATCCGGGTCCAGCCGGACGAGGGCGTGGTGCTCAAGTTCGGCTCTAAGGTGCCCGGCACCACGATGGAGGTCCGCGACATCGCGATGGACTTCCAGTACGGCGAGGCGTTCACCGAGTCCAGCCCGGAGGCGTACGAACGGCTGGTGCTGGACGTGCTGATCGGCGACCGGACGCTGTTCCCGGACGCCGCCGAGGTCGAGCAGAGCTGGGCCGTGGTGGACCCGCTGGAGCACGCCTGGGAGGGCACCAAGCCCGAGCCCTACCGGGCCGGCGAGTGGGGCCCCCGGGCCGCCGACGAGATGCTGGCCCGCGAGGGCCGGGCCTGGCGGCGAGCGTGAGCGAACGATCCAGCGGGTTCAGCGGCACGACGCCGCGCGCCGTCGGTGCGCGAAGCGGGGCGGCGGCGCGCGGCGGGTACGGCGAGCGAAGCAGGAGGCTGCGTTGATCGGACTGTGGGACACCACCGGCAACGAGGTGGTCAAGGCACTCGCCGCGGAACGGCGTAGCGCGGGCGGGGTGGCCAGCGGCATGGCGCTGACCCTGATCGTGGTGGTGGACGAGAAGCGGGTCCGCGACGCGGAAGCGGCGGCCACGATCGCCGCCGCCGCGCATCCCTGCCGGCTGCTGGTGGTCGTCCGCTCCGACGTGGACCGGGACCGCAGCCGGCTCGACGCCGAGATCGTGGTCGGCGGGCGACTGGGCCCGTGCGAGGCGGTGGTGATGCGGATGTACGGGCGGCTGGCGTTGCACGCCGAGTCCGTGGTGATGCCGCTGCTGGTGCCGGACGTGCCGGTGGTGACCTGGTGGCACGGCGAACCGCCGGAGGAGATCGCCACCGACTTCCTCGGCGTGGTCGCCGACCGGCGCATCACCGACTCCGCGCAGGCCGCCGACCCGATCGCGGCGCTGCGGCAGCGGGCCCGCGACTACGCCTCCGGCGACACCGACCTCGCCTGGACCCGGATCACCCCGTGGCGCACCCTGGTGGCCGGCGCCTTCGACACCACGGAGGCGCAGCTGACCGAGGCGGCGATCGTCGCGCCGCCGAGCGACCCGACCGCCGCGCTGATGCGGGGCTGGCTGCGTAGCCGGCTCGGCATCAAGCCGCGCTGGGACCGGGCCCGGGAGTTTCCCCGGATGCGGGAGGTCCAGTTGCGCTGTGCCAACGGCGACGAGCTGACGCTGACCCGCGAGGACAGCGTGGCCACCTTCCGGCGTACCGGCCAGGAGGACCGGATCCTGCCACTGGTGCGCCGGCCGCTCGGCGACGAACTGGCCGAGGAACTGCGCCGGCTCGGCTCCGACCAGGTGTACGCGGAGGCGTTGGGCGCCTTCGCCGGACTGGCCAACCTGGATCGGCGCCCCAGCCAGCGGGTACACGTCTGGAAGGACCCGGCCACCGCTCAACGGGCCGAGGCCGGCGTCACGGCGCACGCCACGACCAACGCCGGCTCCTGACCCTCCCATCCCTCAGACCCGCACGACTCGGACCGCCCACGCGGTCGCGGAAGGACACCATGAGTGAGGCGAGTGTCGCCGTCCACGCCGACGCCGACCTGCTGGCGCAGGCGGTCGCGGCCCGGCTGGTGGTGCGACTGCTGGACGCACAGGCCGAACGTGGCCAGGCGTCGGTGGTGCTGACCGGCGGGCGGATCGCCGCGGCGGTCTACCGGGCGGTGGGCGAACTGCCCGCCCGGGACGCGGTCGATTGGTCCCGGGTCGACTTCTGGTGGGGCGACGAACGGTTCCTGCCCTCCGGTGACCCGGAGCGCAACGAGACACAGGCCCGCGCGGCCCTGCTCGACGCGCTGCCGGTGGACCCGGCCCGCGTCCACGCCATGCCACCCTCCGACGGCGGGGCCGACCCGGAGGAGGCCGCCGCCCGGTACGCGGCCGAACTCGCCCGGGCGGCCCGGCCCGGCACCGCTGTGCTGCCCCACTTCGACGTGCTGATGCTCGGCGTCGGCGAGGACGGGCACGTGGCCTCGGTCTTCCCGGAGCACCCGGTGCACTACGAGAGCCGGCCGGTGAGCGCGGTACGGGGCAGCCCGAAGCCACCGCCGGTACGCATCACCCTCACCCTTCCGGCGATCAACACCGCCGAGGAGGTGTGGCTGGTCGCCGCCGGCGGCGACAAGGCCCACGCGGTCGGCATGGCGTTGGCCGGCGCCGGCCCGGTGCAGGTGCCGGCCGCCGGCGTGCAGGGCACCGGGCGTACTCTCTGGCTGCTGGACCGCGCGGCGGCGGCCGACCTCCCGGCCCGTTTCCGCAGCCTGAGGTGAAAGGAAGGGCCCCCTTTTAACGCCTGATGAGGTGAAGGGGCCCCTTCTTAACACCTGCGGCCGTGCGAGTGCGATCGATCCGACTCAGCGTGTGCCGCGACGTCGGTGCAGGGCGGCGAGAGCCTCGGCGAGGATCGCCTCCCCCTCGGCGTCGGTGCGCCGCTCCTTCACGTACGCCAGATGGGTCTTGTACGGCTCGGCCCGGACCCGGCCGGGCGGATCCTGGGCGTCCTGGCCCGCGGGCAGCCCGCAGCGGGGGCAGTCCCAGACCGTCGGGGCCGCCACGTCGGCGACGATCCGGATGTCGGTGCGGTGCCCGTTGCGGCACCAGTAGCTGA
The DNA here is from genome assembly GCF_056150025.1 of Micromonospora aridisoli. Taxonomy (NCBI): domain Bacteria; kingdom Bacillati; phylum Actinomycetota; class Actinomycetes; order Micromonosporales; family Micromonosporaceae; genus Micromonospora; species Micromonospora aridisoli. The sequence goes on from NZ_JAXCFK010000011.1 coordinate 218,697, forward strand.
CCGACCGGCACGGGACCGGCTGGTGGCGTTCGGGGTGACGTGGGGGCGCGGACCCGACGCGGGCGCCCCGGATGACGTGGCCGTTCGGCACGGCGCTGACTCCTGTCGTCGGAGGGGACCGCCGTCGAGGGGTGGACGGCGGGCGACGCGGTGCAGCGGGTGAAACGGACTGCGCGCGGCCCGTCGGGTGACGGACCGCGCGCAGATTGTACGCCTCGGGGGTCGGCTCAGACGCCCGTACCCACCTCGAGCCGGAGCCAGAGACCGAGCCCGATGATACAGGCGAACCAGACAATGCCCACCAGAACGGTGTAGCGGTCCAGGTTCTTCTCGGCCACCGACGAGCCGGCCAGGCTGGAGCTGACGCCACCGCCGAACATGCTGGACAGACCACCGCCCTTGCCGCGGTGCAGCAGGATGAGCAGGACGAGCAGGAAGCTCGTGATGACCAGCAACACGATCAGCGTGTAGGCGAACCAGAGCGGCATGGCGGGGGTCAGTCCTCTCATTACGATCCTCGCCCGGGCAGTTCGGGCACGGCGGCACCGACCGGCGGACGGGCGGAGTCAAGGATAGCGAGCGATCAGCCGGTGATGTGCTCCGGGAACCGGCAGATCTTCGCGAACTCCTCGGCGTCCAGGCTGGCGCCGCCCACCAGGGCGCCGTCCACGTCCGGCTGAGCCATGATCGAGGCGACGTTCGACGACTTCACCGATCCGCCGTAGAGGATCCGCACACCGTCGGCCGTGCCCTGGTCGAGGGTGTCGGCCAGCCGCGCCCGCAGCGCGCCGCACACCTCCTGGGCGTCCTCCGGGGTGGCCGTCTTGCCGGTGCCGATCGCCCAGACCGGCTCGTACGCGACCACCACCCGGACGACCTGCTCCGGGCTGAGCCCCTTGAGGGCCGCGTCGAGCTGGTCGGTGCAGTGCGCCACGTGGGTGCCCTGCTCCCGGACGTCGAGCCCCTCCCCCACGCAGAGGATCGGGGTGAGCCCGTGGGTCAGCGCCGCCTGCACCTTGGCACCCACCAGCGCGTCGTCCTCGCGGTGGTACTGCCGCCGCTCGGAGTGCCCGACCACCACGTACGTGCAGCCGAGCTTGGCCAGCATCGCGCCGGAGATCTCCCCGGTGTACGCGCCGGAGGCGTGCGGCGACAGGTCCTGCGCGCCGTAGCCGATGAGCAGCTTGTCGCCCTCCACCACGGTCTGCACCGTGCGCAGGTCGGTGAACGGTGGCAGCACCACCGTCTCCACCTCGGCGAGCTGCTTCTCGGTGAGGCTGGCCGCCAGCTTCTGCACCAGCAGGTTCGCCTCGAGGTGGTTCAGGTTCATCTTCCAGTTGCCGGCCATCAACGGCCGGCGGGGGGCGCTCGCCATCAGTTCTCCAGGGCCGCGATGCCGGGGAGGGTCTTGCCCTCCAGGTACTCCAGGGAGGCGCCACCGCCGGTGGAGATGTGCCCGAAGGCCTTCTCGTCCAGCCCGAGCGCCCGCACCGCCGCGGCGGAGTCACCGCCACCGACCACGCTGAACGCGTCGGAGCCGGCGATCGCCTCGGCCACCCCGCGGGTGCCGTGCGCGAACGCGGCCATCTCGAACACGCCCATCGGGCCGTTCCAGAAGATCGTCCGGGCGTCCTTGAGCGCGGCGGCGAAGCCCGCCACCGTCTTCGGGCCGACGTCCAGCCCCACCCGCTTGCTGGGGATGCCGTCGGCCGGCACGGTGTCGTGCGCGGCGTCCGCGGCGAACGCGTCGGCGGCCACCACGTCGACCGGGAGCATGATCTTGCCCTCGGAACGCTCCAGCAGGTTGCGGCAGGTCTCCACCATCTCCGCCTCCAGCAGGGACGAGCCGACCTCGTGGCCCTGAGCCTTGAGGAAGGTGAAGCACATGCCGCCACCGATGAGCAGCCGGTCGACCTTCGGCAGCAGCGCCTCGATCACCGCGAGCTTGTCGGAGACCTTGGACCCGCCGAGCACCACCACGTACGGCCGCTCGGGGTCGCCGGTGAGCTGCGACAGCACCTCGACCTCGCGCAGCACCAGCCGGCCGGCGACGTGCGGCAGCCGGGCGGGCACGTCGTGGACGCTGGCGTGCTTGCGGTGCACCGCGCCGAACGCGTCGTCGACGTACGCGTCACCGAGGGCGGCGAGCTGGTCGGCGAAGGCACCCCGCTCGGCGTCGTCCTTACTGGTCTCCCCCTTGTTGAAGCGGAGATTCTCCAGCAGCGCCACCTCACCGTCGGCGAGGGCCGCCACCGTCGCCTGGGCGGACTCGCCGACCGTGTCGGTGGCGAAGTGCACCGCCGTGCCGAGCAGCTCACCGAGCCGCCCGGCGACCGGGGCGAGGCTGAACTGCGGGTCCGGCGCGCCCTTCGGCCGGCCCAGGTGGGAGCAGACGACCACCTTGGCGCCGGCCTCGGTCAGCGCACCGAGGGTCGGCAGCACCGCCCGGATCCGGCCGTCGTCCGTGATCGCGCCGGTCTGCTTGTCGAGGGGGACGTTCAGGTCGGCGCGCACCAGCACGCGCCGACCCGACACCCCCTCGGCGAGCAGGTCGTCGAGGGTACGGATGCTCACAGCGACGAACCAACCAGCTTGACCAGGTCCACGAGGCGGTTGGAGTAGCCCCACTCGTTGTCGTACCAGCCGACCACCTTGACCTGGTTGCCGATGACCTTGGTCAGCGGCGCGTCGAAGATGCACGACGCCGGGTCGGTCACGATGTCGGCGGAGACGATCGGGTCCTCGTTGTAGGTCAGGATGCCCCGCAGCGGACCCTCGGCGGCGGCCTTCAGCGCGGCGTTGACCTCGTCCACCGTGGTCTCCCGACCGACGGTGACGGTGAGGTCGGTGGCCGAGCCGGTCGGGATCGGCACCCGCAGCGCGTACCCGTCGAGCTTGCCCTTGAGGTCCGGCAGCACCAGGCCGATGGCCTTCGCGGCGCCCGTCGAGGTCGGCACGATGTTCAGCGCGGCGGCCCGGGCCCGGCGCAGGTCCTTGTGCGGCGCGTCCTGCAGGTTCTGGTCCTGGGTGTACGCGTGGATGGTGGTCATCAGGCCCTGCTGGATGCCGAACGTGTCGTGCAGGACCTTCGCCATCGGCGCCAGGCAGTTGGTGGTGCAGGAGGCGTTCGAGATGATGTTGTGGTTGGCCGGGTCGTACTGGCCGTCGTTGACGCCCATCACGACCGTGACGTCCTCGTTCTTCGCCGGAGCGGAGATGATGACCTTCTTGGCCCCGCCGTCGACGTGCGCCTTGGCCTTGGTGGCGTCGGTGAAGAAGCCGGTGGACTCGATGACCACGTCGACGCCCAGGTCGCCCCAGGGCAGCTTCGCCGGGTCCTTCTCGGCGTACGCCTTGATGGTCTTGCCACCGACGGTGATCTCGTCGGCGGTGGCCTTGACCTCCTGCGGGAGGCGGCCCAGGATGCTGTCGTACTTGAGCAGGTGGGCGAGCGTCGCGTTGTCGGTCAGGTCGTTGACGGCCACGACCTCGACGTCAGCGCCGGACGCCAGCACTGCCCGGAAGAAGTTGCGGCCGATCCGGCCGAAGCCGTTGATGCCAACCCGGATGGTCACAGGTCCCATCTCCTCGCGTTCTGGTCCGCCGGCGTGGAGACCCTCGGCCGGCGAAGTGGTGTGCGCCGACCGTTGGAGCCGGCCGTTGACGGTTCATCCCGGCCACCCCGTCGCGGTCCGAGGGACCTGACCGCCGTCGAGGCGGTGGATACGGCGGAGAGCCGGTGCCGGCCCCCTTGCCGTACGCAGCGACCATATCCGAGCGCACCGAGCCACGCTGCGCCGGGTGGTCGCCCCACCGTCCTATCAGACCACGAGCATGTCGGGCGTGACGGCCGCTTCGGTATCCGGGATGCCCAGGTCCCGGGCGCGCTTGTCGGCCAGCGCCAGCAGCCGCCGGATCCGTCCGGCGATGGCGTCCTTGGTCAGCGGCGGATCGGCCAGCGCACCCAGTTCCTCCAGGGACGCCTGCCGGTGCTCCAGCCGCAGCCGACCGGCCGAGGTCAGGTGCTCCGGCGCGTCGTCGGCGAGGATCTCCAACGCCCGGGTCACCCGGGCCGCGGCGGCGACCGCCGCCCGGGCCGACCGCCGCAGGTTGGCGTCGTCGAAGTTCGCCAGCCGGTTGGCCGTCGCCCGGACTTCGCGCCGGACCCGGCGCTCCTCCCAGGCCAGCACGCTGGAGTGGGCACCGATCCGGGTGAGCAGCGCGGCGATCGCGTCGCCGTCCTTGACCACCACCCGGTCGACGCCGCGTACCTCGCGGTTCTTGGCGGTGATGCCGATCCGCCGGGCCGCACCGACCAGCGCCAACGCCGACTCCGGGCCGGGGCAGGTGATCTCCAGGGCGCTGGAGCGGCCCGGCTCGGTCAACGAGCCGTGCGCCATGAAGGCACCCCGCCAGGCGGACACCGCGCAGCACACGCTGGCCGCGACGACGTGCGGCGGCAGGCCGCGTACGGGTCGACCGCGCACGTCGAGCAGCCCGGTCTGCCGGGCCAGGGCCTCGCCGTCCTTGACGACGCGGACGATGAAGTGGCTGCCCTTGCGCAACCCACCGGAGGCGAGCACATGGATCTCGCTCGGGTAGCCGTAGACCTCGGCGATCTCACGCCGCAGCCGGCGGGCCACCGCGCCGGTGTCGAGTTCGGCCTCCACCACCACCCGGCCGGAGACGATGTGCAGCCCACCGGCGAACCGCAGCAGCGCCGCCATCTCCGCCCGCCGGCAGCAGGGCTTGGGCACGTCGACCCGACTCAGCTCGTCCTTGACCGCAGCCGTCATCGCCATTGTGCGTCCCCTCACGGACCTGTTCCGGCGTGTCGCCGGAGATTACGTACGTGTCTAACGATCGGCGCCCAGTACGGGCACCAGGGCGGCGCCCAGAGCAGCCGGATCATGACGGGGAGTGCCGTCGTCGACCGCGACGGGGGCGAGGACCAGTCGGGCTCCCAGGGATTCTGCCGCACCGTGGACGGGTTCGGGGTCACCGACCGCCTTGGCGTCGGCGAGCACGAAGTCGACCGTCAGCTCCGGCAGGTACCAGCGCAGCGCCGCCAGGTGATCGGCGACGGAGAGCCCGAGGGTCTCCTTCTCGGCGGCCAGGTTCAGGGTGACCAGCCGCCGGGCCGGACTGGCCAGGATCGCCGCGGCCAACTGGGGCACCAGCAGGTGCGGTAGCACGCTGGTGTACCAGCTGCCCGGGCCGAAGATCAGCCAGTCGGCGGCGCCGATCGCGGCGACCGCCTCCGCGCACGCCGCGGGCGCCTGCGGGGTGAGTCGCAGCGACTCGACCCGTCCCGTGGTGACCGCGACCTGGTGCTGTCCCCGTACGGTGCACACCTCCTCGGGGCGTCCCGGGTCCGCGCCGCGTACCCGGGCCTCGATGTCGACCGGCTGGCGGGACATCGGCAGCACCCGGCCGACCGCGCCGAGCATCGCTCCGGCGTGCTCCAGCGCGGCCACCGGGTCGCCGAGTGACTCCATCAGGCCGCAGAGGACCAGATTGCCGACCGCGTGCCCGGCCAGCCCGTCACCCCGGCCAGCGACCGCCACCTCGGCGAACCGGTGCTGGAACAGCCCCGCGCTGCGTCGGGTGGCGGGATGGTCGCCGGCCAGCGCCACCAGCGCCTGCCGCAGGTCGCCGGGGGGCAGGCCGCCCCGTTCGGCGCGCAGTCGGCCGCTGGAACCGCCGTCGTCGCCGACGGTCACCACCGCCGTGATGTCCAGGTCGAGTTCGGGAGCGCAGCGGCGCAGCGCACGCAGCGAAGCGGAGAGGCCGTGCCCGCCGCCGAACGCCACCACCCGAATCGTCATTCCCGCCCCAGGTCCCGGTGCTGGGCGTTGGCGGCCAACCCGGAGCGGCGCAGCCGGGCCGCCAGCTCCTCCGCGATCGCCACGCTGCGGTGCTTGCCACCGGTGCAGCCGACCGCCACCGTCAGGTACCGCTTGCCCTCCCGCTCGAAGCCGGCGGTGGTGGCGTTCACCAGATCCGCGTACGCGTCGACGAAGGCGTCCGCGCCCTCCTGCCCCAGCACGTACGCGCTGACCGCCTCCTCCCGCCCGGTGTGCTCGCGCAGTTCCGGCACCCAGTACGGGTTCGGCAGGAATCGGGCGTCCATCACGAAGTCGGCGTCCGGCGGCAGGCCGTACTTGAACCCGAAGGAGATCACCGTCAGCCGCAACCGGCGGGCGTCCTCCCCGCCGAACAGCTCCTCGACCCGGCGGCGCAGCTGGTTGACGTTGAGGTGGCTGGTGTCGATGATCACGTCGGCCTGGTCGCGGGCCTCCTCCAGCAGCCCCCGCTCGACCGCGATGCCGTCGGCGAGCCGACCGTCGCCCTGCAACGGGTGCGAGCGTCGGACGCTCTCGAACCGGCGGATCAGCACCTCGTCGTCGGCATCGACGAAGACCACCCGGGGGGCGTAGCCACGCTCCTTCAACTCCCGGATCGCCTCGGCCAGATCGGTGGAGAAGGCCCGGGAGCGCACGTCCAGCACCATCGCGGTACGCCGGGCCGCCCCGCCCGCCTTCACCGCCAGCTCGGCCATGTCCAGCAGCAGCGCCTGCGGCAGGTTGTCGACGACGTAGAAGCCCACGTTCTCCAGCGCCCGGGCCACCGTGCTGCGCCCACCACCGGACAGCCCGGTGACCACGACCAGCGTGGTATCCGTCTCGGCGTGCTCACCCGGTACGCCCGCACGGTGACCGGTCGTGTGCGCCTCGCCCACCCGAAGAACCCCCCAGCCGCTACGCCCGGTCGATGCCGACCGGGCATGGTCAAGCAGCGACTCTAACGCGCCGTTCCCCGATCGGGCGGGGCGCACCGCCGCACGGCTCTGCCGGCGCTGGCCTGGCGAGGTTGGTGCGGATTCGAAGCTGTTAGGAGGGGGCCCCTGCTATACACCAGGCGTTAGGGCGTGTTTCATAAGTGGGTGCGGAGCCAGCTGTTGATGGCGGCGATGGTGATGGTGGCTTCGTAGCGGACGGCGAGTTTGTCGTAGCGGGTGGC
>NZ_JAXCFK010000012.1:0-223663 GCF_056150025.1 Micromonospora aridisoli
GCCCTCGATCGACGGCACCGCGACGTTCTACCAGTACTGGAGCGTCCGGCAGCAGAAGCGCAGCAGCGGCACCATCACCACCGCCAACCACTTCGACGCATGGGCTCGCGTGGGCCTGAACCTCGGCAACCACTACTACCAGATCATGGCCACCGAGGGTTACCAGAGCCAGGGAAGCTCGGACATCACCGTCCGGGAGGGTGGCAGCTCCAACCCGCCGCCGAGCAGCCCGCCGCCGAGCAACCCGCCGCCCGGTGGCGGCAACTGCTCGGTCAACGTGCAGCGCGCCGAGGACTGGAACGACCGGTTCAACACGACCTTCTCGGTCAGCGGCACCAACAACTGGGTCGTCACCATCCGCACCAACGGCGGCCAGAGCCTGCAGAACAGCTGGAACGCCTCGGTCAGTGGCTCCAGCGGAACGCTGACCGCACGTCCGAACGGCAACGGCAACAACTTCGGCATCACGCTCTGGAAGAACGGCAACAACACCACACCAACGGCGACCTGCTCGACCGGCTGATGCGGTGAACTCACGGTGGGGTGTCGGCGAACCGCCGGCACCCCACCGGCTGTTTCCGGCCCGGCAGCATGGCGGCCGTTGCCTATGCGGGCAGGCTCCCGGGCAGATCCGATTCGATCGGATGGTGCAGCAGGTGCAGGGGCGCAGCGACGGCGCCGGCATCGGTCATCGCCCGCGCCCAGGTCGCGGCGATCCGATCGTCGACGAAGCCGTGCACCAGGGGCAGGTCCGGATCGACCGTCCACAACAGCGATTCGAGCCGGCAGGAGGCGATCGTCCCGGGCAGCCCGAGGGCGGCGGTGCGCAGGGCCGCCGGTATCGGCGGCAGGTCCCCCGGCACCTCGTGGTGGCTTCGGCCGAGGTGCAGCAGACCGCCGCCGACGACGAGCACGTCACGGTCGTGACGCATCCGCCGCAGGGCCCGCGCGGTGTCCAGCGCGGGTGGAAACGAGTCGTCGACGACGATCGTCCCTGGTGCCAACCGGTCGACCTCGATCGGCGCGGTGGCCGCGCTGGTCGCCGCGACGATGACCTGCGCCGTGTATCCGGCGGTCCCGACCCCGGACGGTGACGCGCACACCTCGATGTCGCCGGCGAAGCCCGCCGACCGCAGCCGGGCGGCCTGTTCGGACAGTCGGGGCGCGGCGGCCGGTACGTCGCAGAGCACGAGGCGCTCGGGCGGGTGCTGAGCCCGGGCCAGCAACAGCCGCAGCGCGGAGTAGCCGATCGAGCCGAGACCGACGACGGCGACGGTGCGGCCGGCGAGGCTCCGGCCGGCGGCGGCGAGCGCGGCCTCCACCGTGCGGACGACCGAGACGACGGTGACCGCGTGGCCGGTGGTCACCGCGACTCCGCTGCGGGTATGTCGCAGCACGCCGAGGCCGTAGCCGGTGTGGGCGGGGATCATGCCGGCGAGTGATACGCACCGCGCGCCGAGGCCGGCGGCCAGGTCGACCGCCGTGCCGACCGCCGTGGCGAGGGAGTCCGCGCTGGTGGCCAGCTCGTCGGCGAACCGGGGCAGGCAGACGAAGCCGGAAACGCCCAGCGGAGTGTGCAGCCGCTCCAGCAGTCGCGGCCTGCCGTCGGGGAACAGCAGGTCACGCACCTGCGTCCGGGACAGGCGATCGGCCGGCAGGCCCACGGCCGCGGCGAGCTGTGCCGGGGCGGGCAGGTAGCCGATGATCGCGGCCGTCAACCGGGTCCGTGCCCCGTCACCGGTGCCTGTTGTGGAGCCGGTGTCGGCGCTCGCTCTGCTACCGGCAGCGAGGGCGGGGGCCGGCGACGCCGACGCGGCGACGGTCTTGGCCGGTGCCGCCGCAGCGTCGATGGTCGGTGCCGACGCGGCGGTGACCGGTGCCGAGGCGGCGGTGGTCGTGACCGGTGGTGCTGCCGCCGCGATGAGGTCGGCGCGCAGTCGGTCCGCGAGCTGGTCCAGCTCGGTCGCGGTGACCGCGTCGGGGGAACCGCGCAGGGTGACCCGCAGACCGTCCGCTCCGGGACGCGCGGTCAGGAAGAGGTCGGTGCCGGTCGGTGGTGGGGTCAGTTCGCTGTCGGTCTGCCAGTCGAGCCGGAGCCGATCCGCGTCGGCATCGGGGTGGGAGTCGGCGGTCGGCGCGTCGAGGGCGGCGAAGTCGAGGAAGCTGAAGAAGAACTGGGCGCCGACGGGGACGCCGCCCGGTCCGGTGGGCACGGCCGCCGCGATCGACGGCGGATCGTCGTACCGTCGCGCGGCGGTGACCTCGGCGGCGACCCGCGCGAGCTGCTCGGCGAAGCCGGCCGATCCGTCCAGGCGCAGCGGCAGCATGGCCGCGCACGGGCCGAAGATCCGGTGCAGGTCCGGTAGTGCGTGGTCGCGGCCGGTCAGCGCCAGGCCGACGACCAGGTCATCCTGCCCGGCGAGGTGGGCCAGCGCCCGGTGGTACGCGGTGAGCACCGGGGCGTACCGGGTGGTGCCGGCACCGGTGGCCAGGCGGCGGAGGCCGTCGACCACCGACCCGGGCAGGGTGAAGCCACTCGCCGCCGCCGTGCGGTCCGAGGCGGCCGGGTCGAGTTCTGGTCGGCCACCACGGACCCGGAGAGCGGGCGGCCGGTAGGGCGTGGCGAACCGCCCCCTCCACCAGGCGTGGGCGGCCGGCTCGGGCGGCCCGGCCGCGCGGCGGTCCAGCAACGCGACGTAGTCCCGGAAGTGGGTGCGCAGCGGCGGCAGGTCGTCGGGCCGGCCCGACACCAGGCGGTGGTAGACCGTCAGCAGTTCCCGACCGAGCAGGGCGGCGCTGTACCCGTCGCCGATCAGGTGGTGGGCGTGCACCAGCAGGATGTGCTCGTCCGGGGCGAGGGCCAGCAGCCGCAGCCGCAGCAGCGGCCACGCCCAGGCTGCGAAGCCCTGGCGGCGTTCCTCGGCGACCCGCTCGTCCAGCTCGGCGGGGCCCGTCACGGTGTCGTAGTCGACCGGCAGCCGCAGCGACGCCGGCAGTTCCTGCTGGACCGGCGGGCGCGCGCCGGCGGGAAAGACGGTACGCAGCATCGGATGCCGCAGCACCAGCAGGTCGACGGCGCGCTGGAAGACGTCGCGGCGGAGTTGTCCGCGCAACCGCAGTCGGGCCAGCCAGGCGGTGCCGGCGCCAGGGCGGATGGCGTCGGCGAGCAGGAACCCGCGCTGGGTGGCGGTCACCGGGAAGGGCCCGCCCGGGTCACCTCCCGCCACTGTCCCGGCGGCGCCGTCCACCGCCTCCGTCGGGATGTGGGGCGTGGCGCCGCCGTCGTCAGGGGCAGGGGAGTGGACGTCGGCGGCGTCGTCCGGGAGAGGGTGGTGAGCGTCGGCGGCGGCGTCGAATGCGGCGGCGAGTTCCCGTAGGGTGCGGTGCCGGTAGATGACCGCCGGGCCAGGGGTCGCCGGAAACTGGTCCTGTGCCCGGGCGAAGACCTCCAGCACCAGGATGGAGTCGCCGCCGAGCGCGAAGAAGTCGTCCTCGGGCGCGACCGCCGCCAGGCCGAGCAGCTCGGCCCAGATCCCGGCCAGTCTCGCCTCTGTGTCGCTCCGGGCGTCGGTGCTGGCCACCCGGGCGGCCGGCACGGGGCGCTGGGTCGGGCCGTGGTCCGGTGCGAAGCCGCCGTGGCTGCGTAGCCGGTCCCGGTCGATCTTGCCGGTGGGGGTCTGCGGAAGGTCGTCGAGCAGGTGGATCCGGGCCGGGACCAGGTACTCCGGCAGCCGGTCGGCGAGGAACGCACGCAGCTCCGCCGCGGTCGTCGTGGCCCCCGGCACGGGTGCCACAAACGCGTGCAGCCGCGGGTACGGCTCGGCCTGGTGCAGCACCGTCGCCGTGGCCACCTGCGGATGGGTCCGCAGCACCGCCTCGATCTCACCCGGTTCCAGCCGATGACCGTGGATCTTCACCTGATCGTCGAGGCGGCCGAGGAACTCCAGGGTGCCGTCCGGGGCGACCCGGCCCCGGTCGCCGCTGCGGTAGTAACGCTCGCCGTCGTGACGGACGAAGGCGGCGGCGGTCAGTTCCGGCTCTCCCAGGTAACCGGGGGTGAGGCCGACACCGCCGAGGTACAGCTCGCCGGCCACACCGGGCGGGCACGGACGACCGTCCGGGTCGACTACCCGAACCCGGGCCCCGCCGACCGGTCGGCCGATGGGCAGCCGGTCAACCCGGTCGTCGGGGCGGGCGTCGACGAGATGCCAGGTGGCGTTGATCGTCGCTTCGGTCGGGCCGTACAGGTTGGTGATCCGACAGCCGTCGCCGAACAGGTCGAACCAGCGTCGCACCGGGACCGGCGACAGTTCCTCGCCGCCGACGTGCACCCAGCGCAGCGCGGCGAGGTCGGGCGGCACACCGTCGCGTGCCGCGCGTTCCTCGGCGGCGCGCAGGATCAGCTCCCACAGGGTGGGTACGGAACTCCACACGGTGAGCCGGTCCCGTTCGATCCGGGACAGCAGCGCCCGCGGGTCGCGTAGCACCGACCGGGGGTAGCTGACCACGGTCGCCCCGACCAGCAGCGGTGCCAGGATCTGCCGGACGGAGGCGTCGAAGCAGATCGACGCGGTCTGCGCCAGCCGGTCACCGGGCCGGTAACCGAACGCGCCGATCGCCCAGTGGAGGTAGTTCGCCAGCGCGCGGTGCGTGACCGGCACCCCCTTCGGTCTCCCCGTCGAGCCCGACGTGAAAATCACGTACGCGATGTCGTCCGGCGCGGGGGTGACCGTCGGCACCGGCAGGTCGTCCCGGCCCGTTCCGAGGCGCACCGGCCGGATCCCACCGGTGAGCCGGTCGACGGTGGTTGCGCTCGCGTCGTCGTGCAGCACCACGTCGGCCCCGGCGGTCCGCAGACATCCGTCGAGGCGGGCCGGAGGATGCGCGGCGTCCAGCGGCACCCAGGCCGCTCCGGCCCGCAGGATCCCCACCACCCCGACGACCGACGTCGGGCCGGGGGCGGTGAGCAACCCGACGTGGTCGCCGGGGCGTACGCCGTACGAGGCCAGCAACGCCGCCACCCGGTCGGCGGCCCGGTCCAGCTCCCGGTAGGTGGTCGTGTGTTCGCCGTCGGTCACCGCGACCGCGTCGGGGACGCGTCGGCAGACGGCCCGGATCCGCGCGGTGACGTCGTCCACGTCGACCCCCGGCCGGGAGGAGGCGGTTCGGTGTTCGGTGGCGAGGTCGACCAGCTCACGGTGGTGCTCGGCGGCCAGCCGGGCCACCGTCGCACGCCGGAACAGCCGTAGCGGGAAGTTCCAGGACAGCCGCAGCGTGGTGCCCGACTCCCAGCACAGCAGGCTGAGCTGGGTGGCGGCGGAAGCGGAACCGGCGGCCGTCGGGCTGACCGTGACCGGGCAGGCGGCGTCGACGGTGACCGGGAACCGGGCGAAGCTGAACCCGGCGGGGCTGGCGGTGCGCGGCCCGGCGTCGGTGGGGCGGAGCAGCCGGGCCAGGTCGAGGCTGGACACCGACCCGTGTCGTTGCGCGTCGGTCCAGGATCGTCGGAGTCGATCGGCCAGCCGGGTGGCGGGCTCGGTCGGGTCCACCCCGACCAGCAGCGGCAGGGTGTCGGCGAACGGTCCGACGATCCGTTCGATCCCGGGCAGCCGGGCGTCTCGTCCGGCGCGGGCCACACTCACCGGCACCCGTGTCTGCCCGCTCCACCGGGCCAGGCACCGGACGTACCCGGCGAGCAGCAGGTGGAACAGGGAGACGCCGGCCGCCGCGGCGCGGGTACGCAACCGGGCGACCAGGGTCTCGTCGAGCTCGTCGAGATGCATCAGGTAGGGCGGTGCGGGAGCTTGCCTCGGATCGCCGTCGTAGGGCAGCCGAAGCGTCCACCCCGGATCGTTCAGGGTGCCGCGCCACCAGGTCAGATCCGTCTCGGTCGGCGGCTCGACGGCACCGGCGTGATCGGCGAATCCGGGACCGGCCGGCTGCACGGTGGGGACGCCGCCCCCGGCCAGCGCGGTGTAGTCGGCCCAGAGCTGTTCGCTGAGCAGGTTGAGGCTGAACCCGTCACCGGCCCCGTGGTGTAGCACCAGGAGCAGGTGGGAGCGGTCGGGGCCCTCCGTGGCGAGCACCGCCCGCAGTGGCGGGTGCCGGGTCAGGTCGACCGGAGTGTTGCAGAGCTGTTCCTCCATGACCTCGACCGGCCCGGTCAGCGGACGTACCTCGTACCGGATCGCGTCGGCGGTGGCGGGTAGGACCAGCTGGCGCGGGGTGCCGGTGCCCGGGACGAACCGGACCCGCAGCATCGGATGCTGCTGGGCCAGACCGGACAGCACCCGGCCGAGCAGATACGCGTCGAGCGGCCCGGTGACGGTCTGCCGCACGAAGGCGTAGCTGGCCACGGCCGGGTGCAGCCGCTCGTTGACGTACCACGCCCGCTGCACGGCGGTCAGCGGGAACGGCTCGCCCCCGGCGACCGGCACCGCCGGGCGCTCCGGCGTCGCGGGCCGGGGTGTCGTGCCCGGGTGCGGCGACGCGGCTCGGCCTGCGGGTGACGGTGCCCCGTATCCGGGGGACGGTGGCGGCGACGGGGGAGCGCCGACGGTGGCGTCGGCCAGGTGGTCGGCGAGCGCCGCGACGGTGGTGTGCTCGAAGAAAAGCGTGACGGGCAGTTGGCGGCCGAGTTCGTCCTCCAACCGCTTGACCAGGTCCACCGCGGCCAGCGAATCGAGCCCGAGGGTGAGCAGCGAGACATCGTCGGCGATCTCGTCGCTCGGGCGGTGCAGCGCCTCGGCCAGCAGCCGGCGCAGCAACCGGGCCAGCTCGACGACGTCCGGTCGCCCCGGTGCCGGCAAGCCCGCCGCGGCCCGGCCCGGCCCGCCGCACGCCGCCCGTCCGGCCGCCGCCCGATCGGGCTCTGTCTGGACGGGCTCTGTCTGACCGGGCTCTGTCTGATCGGGTGCTGGCTGGCCGGTGGTCGACCGGTGCGGGGTCGGTCTGTCGTGATCGGGTGCGGACGGCTGCCCCGGAACGAGGTCCGCGACGACCAGGTGGGCCGTGTCGACCTCGCGGGCCACCTGGAGGGCCCGCAACGCGGCGCGGGCAGGCAGGGCGCCGGTGCTGCCGTGGCCGGTGACGCCCCCGCCGCCGGTCCGGTGACCGACGGCGTGCCGGGCCGCCATGCCGAGGTCGGTGATCGCGGCGAAGCCGACGGACTGGAAGGGACGGCCGGCGGCCCGCTGCGCGGCGGCGAAGGCGTCGAGGAACGAGTTGGCCGCCGCGTAGTCACCCACCGCCCCAGCCAGACCGGGCAGCACCGCGCTGACCGACGAGAAGCCGACCAGCGCCGCCCGGTCGTGCCCGTGCCGGCGCAGCGTCTCCGCCAGCAGATGGCTGCCGCGCACCTTGGGTGCCAGCACGGTCAGGATCTCCGGGACGGACTTCGCCGCGAGGGTGCCGACGCGTACCGTCCCGGCGGCGTGCCAGACGGTCTCCACCTCGGGCAGACCGGCGAAGAGCGCGTCCACGTCGGCCGGTACCGTCACGTCGCAGCGACGGTACGTCGCGGTGGCGCCCGCTGAGATCAACTCCTCCAGCAGGCCGTCGGGGGCCTGTCGTGACCGTCCGGCGAGCACCAGCGTGGGGCGGTCCTGACGGGCGAGGGTACGCGCCAACTCGGCTCCCAACCCGCCGCCGCCTCCGACGATCACATGGACGCCGCCGGAGCGCGAGCCGCCCGCCGCGCCGGTCCGGTCGGTGCCGACCGGTTCCGGTACCAGGCACCGTCCGAGCCGTCTCCCGGCCCGCCACGCCACTCCCGTCAACGCGTGAACGCCGCTGTGTCCGGCCGGCGCGGTGTCGCCGGTGTGCAGGTCGGACAGCTCCCGGTGTACCGAATCCACTCGGGTCGCCAACTCGTCCGCGCTGGACAGGTCGACGACCCGCGACCGTAGGCCGGGGCGTTCGTCGGCCAGCGCCGCGCACAGCCCGGTGAGCACCGCCTGCGCCGGTCGTGGCCGTTCGGCGGCCCCGGTGACCAGCACATCCTCGGTGAGCACCAGCAGCCGGCCGAGCTGTCCGTCCGGTTCGTCGAGCAGCCGGCGCAACGCCCGTACCTGCCCGGTCACGGCCGCGTCCAGGGCGGCGACGTCGGGCGGGTCGACCGCCTCCCCGGCGAGCAGCACGGTCACCTCCGCTCCGGCGGCGTCGACGACCGTCGTGTCCGCGACGTCGTCGGAGGTTTCCGGTGTGCTCCGGACGGCGACGCCGTGGCCGGTCAGGGTGGCGGCGAGCCGGGCGGCGAGGTCGCCGCCGACACCGGGACCGCACAGCCGTACCCGGGTCGGCAGGTCACCGACGCCCACCGGCGCGTCCCGCCATGCGACGCGGTACAGCGGCGCGGCGGCCCACGTCGCCGGGGCGTACGAGCGCCGCTGGAACGGATAGGTCGGCACGGGTACGCGTCGCCGGCCGACGTGCAGCGCGATCCGGTCCAGCGGCAGCCCGAGCGTCCACAACCGACCCGCCGCCGCCAACAGTGCCCCGGTACCCGTCCGGTCCGTCGCGGGCAACACCGTCACCACTCGTGCCGGTCCGGTCGAGTGGTCGGATGGCGCGGCGTCGGGGCGCCCTGGCCACAGCTCGATGACGGTGTCATGTCCCTCGTGGTGCGGCGGACGTGGCGTCGTCGGTGCGTCGGAATACGGGGTCGCGCCGGCCCGAAGGACCGCCTCGACGGGGTCGAGTTCACCGCGTGCGGCGGCCGCGGCCAGCGCACCGACACCGTGGCCGACCGTGCTGTCCGGCCGAATTCCCCAGGCGGCGAGCTGGCCGGCCAGGGCCACTCCGACGGCGACCGCGACCATTCCCGTGACCTGAGGATCGGCGACCGGACCGGTCAGGCACCAGGAAAGCAGCGGCCGGCCCGCCACCGGTGCGGCGGTGGCGGTGACCAGCAGTTCCCGGAAGACGGGCAGCCGGGCGTGCAACTCGCGCACGGCGGCCACCGGCAGCGCCGTGGCGTCGTCCGGGAGGATCAGTACGGTCCGGGGCAGCCGGCCCGTCGGCGCGTTCCCGACGGTGTCGGCGGCGGCGTCGAGCCGGTCGGCCAGGTTCCGGTCGGCGGCCACCGCCAGCCGGTGCGGGGCGTCGTCGCGGGCGGTGCACACGCTGGCGCAGACGTCGGCCTCGGCGAGTTCCGGGTGGGCCCGCAGGTGCGCGGCGAGGTCCCGGGCCGCCTGGCGCAGCGCCGACGGCGAGTGCGCGCTGAGGGTGACCAGGTGGCAGCCGGGTTCCTGCGCGGCCGTCGAGGGCGGGTGCGGCGGGGCCTCCCGCAGGACGGCGTGCGCGTTCGTCCCGCCGAACCCGAACCCGTTGACCCCGGCGACCAGCGGACCGGACGCGGTCCACGGACGTCCCTCGGTGACCACCGCGAAGCCGGCCGCGTCGAGGTCGACGCGGCTGGACGGCCGATGGTGGTGCAGGGACGGCGGCAGGTACCGGTGCCGTAGCGCCAGCACCACCTTGACCAGCGCGGGCATCCCGGCGGAGTTGAGCAGATGACCGAGGTTGGTCTTCACCGAGCCCAGCCCGCGTGGCACCCCGGCGACGGGCGGCGGGTACGCGGTGGCCAGCGACCGCACCTCCACCGGATCGCCGAGCGGGGTGCCGGTGCCGTGGGCCTCCACGTACGACACGTCGGCCGGGTCGACTCCGGCCTCCCGGTACGCCCTGGCGATGACCTCCCACTGCCGGTGCGGGTTCGGTGCCAGCAGGCTCAGCGAACGACCGTCGTTGGCGACGGCTGTTCCGGCCACGACGGCCAGCACCGGATCGCCGTCGGTGCGCGCGTCGTCGGCCCGGCGGAGCACCAGGGCGGCGCCGCCCTCGCCGGGGACGAAACCGTCGGCGTCGGCGTCGAAGGCGCGGCACCGACCGGTCGGTGAGAGTGCCTCGGCGGCACCGAGCAGCCGGTACCCGGTTCCGGTCAGGTTGAGGTTCACCCCGCCGACCACCGCGACGTCGCATTCGCCGGTGGCCAGGCTGCGGGCGGCCAGATGCAGCGCCACCAGAGCCGACGAGCAGGCCGTGTCCACCGCCATCGCCGGTCCGGTCAGGTCCAGCGCCTGCGCCAGTCGGGCGGGCACGAGGTTGCGCAGGTTCCCGACCAACGCCGCCGCCCCGACGACCGGTCCGTCCGCGGCCAGCAGCTCGGGGTAGGCGCTCTCGCCGACGGCGGCGAAGACGCCGATGCGATGGGCGTGCCGGCGAGGTCCGGCGTACCCGGCGCGTTCCAGGGCCTCGTACCCGAGCTCCAGGAAGAGCCGGGCGTGCGGGTCGGTGAGCCGGGCCTCCGCTGCGGAGAGCCCGAAGAAGTCGGCGTCGAAGAGCATCGGGTCGTCGAGGAAGGACCCGAACCCGGCGGTGCCCTCCGGCGGGGTCCACCGGTGCGCGGGCACCGGGCCGACCGCGTCGACGCCGTCGACGAGCAGCCGCCAGAACTCCTCCGGGGTGTCCGCGCCGGGGAACCGGCAGGCCATCCCGATCACCGCGACGGCCGTCGACCCGCTGCCGGTGCCGTCGTCGGCGGGGCCGGGCTCGGGACGGGTGAGCGCTCCGGCGGCGAGCCGGTCGGCCAGTGCCGCGACGGTGGCGCAGTCGCGCAGGTCCGCCGGGTTCAGCACCCGCCCCAGGTCGTCCTCCAGCCCGGCGAGCACCTCCATCGCCTTCAGTGACGAGCCACCGATGGCCAGGAACCGGTCGTGCGGCCCGATCGTGGCGGGCGGCCGGTCCAGCACGCGGCCCCAGACCGTGCGGACGAGGAGTTCGAGATCTTCACGGGACCGTCCGCCGGCAGGGCGGTCATCGGGTTTCCGACCGGCGGTGGCCGGCGGCCGGCAGTCCACCGCCGTCCCGTGGGACGCCGTGCCGTGAGCCGGGACGTCGGCCGGCGGGCACCAGCGTCGTTCCCGGTCGGCGAAGTCGCCGGCCAGGTACCGCTCGCGCATCCGACGGCGACGCAGTTTTCCACTGGTGGTGCGGGCGAACGCGCCGGGCGGCAGCGGCAGCACCCGCACGTCGTCGTGGCCGCAGGCCTCGGCCACCCGTGCGCGGACCGTCGCCAGGGTCGCACCCGCGTCGGCCGGCGGCCGGGACCACGCCACGAACACCACGACGCGTTCCCCACCGGACCGCGGGTCGCTCGCGCCGACCACCACGGCGAGGTCACCCGGCAGGTCCGGGGTGGCGACGGCCACCGCCTCCAGGTCCGAGGCGTGGAACGTCCGCCCGTTGACGAAGACCACATCCTTCGCCCGACCGGTGACGCAGAGCCGTCCGTCACGGAGAAAACCCAGGTCACCGGTACGCACCCAACCGGCCACGAAGGTGTCCCGGGTCGCCTCCGGCGCCCGGTGGTAGCCCCGGGCCACGTTCGGACCGCGCACCTCGATCTGACCGACGCGCTGCTCCGGCAGCGGTCGACCGTGCTCGTCGACGATCCTTACCGCGCAGTCGTGTACGGGAGCGCCCAGATCCATCAGCTCGACCGCGTGCCGGCCGGGGTGCGTCGGCACGGCCCGGCCCGCGCTCAACTCCGCGCGGTCGAGCACCAACGGGGTGGCCACCTCTCCCGGTGGCGGGAAGGTCACCGCCAGGGTCGCCTCGGCGAGGCCGTAGACCGGCCGTAGCGCGGCCGGATCCAGCCGGGCGGCTCGGGTGTGCGCCAGGAACGACTGCCACACCGCCGCCGAGATCGGCTCGGCGCCCACCACGAGGCACCGGACCGGGCTCAGATCGAGCCCGGCGAGGGTCTGGGGTGGCACCCGCCGTACCGCCAGGGCGAGTGCGAAGTTCGCCGCCGACAGCAGGGTTGCCCGGTGCCGGTGGGCGGTGACGAACCAGAGCGCCGGACGTTTGGCGAACGCCAGCGGGCCGATGCGCACCTGCTTGAGGCCGACGGCGAGCGGGGTCAGGTGGGTACCGATCAGCCCCATGTCGTGGAAGTACGGCATCCAGGTGACCAGGACGTCGTCCGGGCGTGCGCCGCTGGCCGCCGCGCCCTGCGCCAGGTTGGCGAGCACGTTGTCGTGGGTCAGCTCCACTCCGCGCGGCGCGCCGGTGCTGCCGGAGGAGAACTGGAGGAACGCGACGTCGTCACCGGCCGGCGTCGGCAGATCCGCCGGTGGGTCCGCGTCGCGCAGCGCGGTCAGTCGCAGCACCGGCGCGGGCAGCCCGTCCACCATCGTCGCGGTGCTGTCGTCGGTGACCACCACGGCGTCGGTGAGCAGGTCGCGGACCGCCCGGACCCGCTTCGGCTCCGGCGGCAACGGCACCGGCACCAGACCCGCGGCGAGCGCGCCCCAGAACATCGGTTGGAAGTCGTCACCGGCGTCGGCGAGCAGCAGCGCGGGGGTGCCCGGTGCCACCGCCGCGGCCCGGTATCCGCCGGCCACCCGCAGCGACTCGTCCCGCAGCTGCCGGAAACTGACCGTACGCTCGGAGCCGTCCTCCCGGACGTGCACGATGACCTGGTCGGGTCTGAGGTCGGCCGCGTTGAGAAGCACGTCGAGCAGGCCCCTGTGGGCCCCGGGCCCGATCGTGATCGACACAGCCGGATGGTAGATCGCCACCTCTGCTCACCGGGGGAGGGCAGCCGCTTCCGGCGTATGTATTGACAAGCTTCGACATCGAGGCGACGCTGGTGTGAGAGCGCTCTCTCGCACGGCCAACCACCACCAGTCCGGCCAGGGAAGCTCCGCTGTCTCGGCGGTGGCTACGGAGGTGTCCCTGACCCTCCCGACAGGAGTCACGAGATGGACAGGGCCGCACCCCTCTCCGCCAGCCGCAGTCGACTGCGCCTCGCCACCGCGATCGGCGCCCTGCTGGTGCTGCTCGGCACCTACGTCGTGTCCACCACGGCACGGGCCGACGCCGCACCGGGCATCAACGTCATCCGGGTGGCGGAGTTCCCCGCCGACTGCACGTACAGCCACCGGCTCCCGGACGACCCGATCATCTTCCCCGGGCTGCCCGGCGCCTCGCACATGCACAGCTTCTTCGGCGCCACGGTGACCAACGCCCACACCACCCTGCCCGACCTGGTCCGATCCTCCACCACCTGCAACCCGCGGGTGGATGTCTCGTCGTACTGGGTGCCGACCCTCTACAACAACAACGTCCCGGTGGAGCCGTCGATCGCGACGTTCTACTACCTGGGTGAGGGGGTGCGCTCCGACGTCGTCGCGCAGACCCAGCCGTTCCCGCTGGGGCTGCGACTCGTCGCCGGAAACGCCCGGGCCAGCGGACCGGGCGACAGCATCGCCCGCTGGTCCTGCCTGCACGCCGGGCACGTGCCGCCGTCGAAGGACTTCGTCAACTGCCCGGCCGGCACGATGTTGGAGTCGTACCTGGACTTCCCGCAGTGCTGGAACGGCCGGGATCTCGACTCGCCGGATCACAAGAGCCACCTCGCGTACCCGGTGAACCAGGCCTGCCCGGCCAGCCACCCGGTGCACGTGCCGAAGCTGCGGCAGGTGCTGCGGTACCCGGTCAACGGCGACCCGTCGCGGTTCCGGCTGGCCTCCGGACCGGGTTACACGATGCACGGCGACTTCTTCAACGCCTGGCCGGTGGAGGAGTTGGCGCGCCGCGTCCGCGACTGCATCCGCCCCGTCATCAAGTGCGGCCACGACGGCCGGCCGCTCTGAACCGACCGTACGCACCCGACGGCGGGCCCGGTCAGACGCCGGGCCCGCCGTCGGCGGACGTGAAGGAGGCCGTGTGCGCGCCAACGCCGGGGCACTGCTCATCGCGGTGCTGCTCGTCGCCGGCTGCGCCGCCGGATCGCCACCCGCCAGCGGCGGAACCACACCGCCGCCGCTCACCGATCCACAATCGGTCGGCGGCTCGGCAACGGCGGGGTTCGCGGGGACCACCGGGCAGTTCAGCGCCACCGACATCGCCTGGCTCCAACTGGCGGTGGCCATGGCCGAACGGCTACTGCCGGTACTCGACCTGGTGCCGACCCGGACCACCGACCCCGCCTGGCGGCGGCTCGCCGACCGGATCAAGGCAAGTCAGCACGCCCACCTGGCCGGCTCCCGCCGGCTGCTGGTCGACTCCGGCGCACCGGCGACGAACCCGCACGAGGGCCACGACATGCCGGGCATGGTGACCGACGGCGACCTGGCCGCACTGCGCTCGACCACCGGACGGGCCTTCCACCGGCTGGTCGCCGGCCACCTGCGGGCCCACCTGGAGCAGTCGGTGCGGATCGCCGCCGCCGAGCGGCAGAGCGGCGCGCACCCGGCGACCACCGCCCTGGCCACGGCCGTGGTCCAGGCCGGCACCGCCGACCTCGACCGGCTTGACCGGCTCGACCGGGCAGAGACGTCAGACCCGGGACATTCCCCCACACCGTGAACCCGCCGCCTGAACCGCCGGCGCCTGTCGCCGAGCCGGTCAACCCGGCCTGGCCGGCGACGTCACCGCCGCGCACCGTGGGTCAACGCTGCGTCGCGGCGGTCCGTCAGCCGGCGCGGCGGGCGCGGACCAGCGCGAGTCCGCCGACGACGACAGCGATCAGCCCCACCACCAGAGCCACGTAGCCGCCGCCGCGCCCGTTGCCGGTGCCGATGCCGCTGTCCGAGGCTGCCACCACCAGTCCACCGAGGGCGATGCCGGCGATCCCCGCCGCCAGGGCGACCCAGCCTCGCCGCGCGTTGCCGGCACCGGGGCGAGCCAGGGCCAGCCCGCCGATGACCACGCCCGCCAGTCCCAGCAGGGCGGCCACCGTCGATCCGAGGCGACCGGCGCTCATCGTCGTGACCTCGGCGGCCGCCGGCTGCGCCGCCAGGGTTGTGCCGAGCCAGACCGTCCCGGACGGGGCGGCGTCGAGCGCGGTGCTGACGATCGTCATGTCTGTCTCCTTCGTCGTGCGTCCGGTCGTGTTCCGGACGTCCCCGATCATGTCGCCGGGCGTGCCGCCGGACGTCCCGCCGACGCAGGCACTTGCCACTGCCCCGGAGGGCAAGTCCTGCTGCCACGTACGCCGTAACCGCCGGCCGGGTACCGCGTACGTGGTAGGTGTCCACTCGTCCGCGAGCAGGAGTCGCCGGGCAGCCCCTCCGCGTTAGGGTGCGCGCATGGGCGAGCGGTGCGAACGGATCGTCCGGCTCGCCGCGGTCAGGGACTGGGCCATCGCCGTGTGCGTGGCGGCGGTGCTGCTCGTCGCCGCGCTCTCCGGCGATCACCCCGCCGCGGGAGTCGGCGTGCTCGGCTACACGCTGCTGGTGACCGGTGGTCTGGCACTGGCCGCGCGCCGACGGGCACCGGTCGCGGTGCTGATCGTCACCGGGGTGTGCGCGGTGGGCCATCAGGCCGTCGGTGTCGAGGTGCCCGCCGTCGCCTTCCTGTTCGCGGTGTACGCGGCCGTGCGGGCCGGACACCGCGTCGTCACCGTGGTGGCGGCCGTCGTGATGCTGGTCTCGCTGCCGCTCGTGGCCCTGGCCCTGCCGCCGGGTCTGCCCGCCGGGGAGGCGTTCGCTCGGGGCCGGGACGCCCTCGAACTGGCCTGGCTGGTCGCCGCCGGCGCCGCCGGTGAGGCGCTCCGGCAGGCCGAGTGGCGGGCGGCGGAGGCCGAGCGCACCCGGGAGGAGACCGCGCGGCGACGCGCGGACGAGGAGCGGCTGCACATCGCCCGGGAGCTGCACGATTCGCTCACCCACCAGATCTCGATCGTCAAGGTGCAGGCCGAGGTCGCCGTACATCTGGCCCGCCGCCGGGGTGAGCCGGTCTCGGAGGCGCTGCTGGCCATCCGGGAGGCCGCCCGCGCGGCGACCCGGGAGCTGCGCGCGACCCTGGAGACACTGCGCGACGACGGCCCGGCCGCGTCGCCCGGACTGGACCAACTCCCGGACCTGGTGCGGCGGGCCCGGATGGCCGGTCTCGACGCGACGTTGACCATCGACGGCCAACGGCCGCTCGTGCCGGTCGCCGTGGACCGGGCCGCCTACCGGATCGTCCAGGAGTCGCTGACCAACGTGGCCCGGCACGCCGCCGCCGCGAAGGCGTCGGTGCGGATCCACTACCGCCCGGACGCCCTCGCGATCCGGGTCGACGACGACGGCACCGCCGCTCCGGGCCGGGTACCGGTGCCCGGCGCCGGTCTGCTCGGGATGCGCGAACGCGCCGTCGCCGTCGGCGGTCGACTCCGCGCGGAGGCCCGCGACGAGGGCGGGTTCACCGTGCACGCCGAACTTCCGGTCGGCGGTGCCGCATGATCCGGGTCCTGCTGGTCGACGACCAGCCGCTGCTGCGCAGCGGCTTCCGCGCGCTGCTCGACATCGAGGACGACATCGAGGTGGTGGCCGAGGCCGCCGACGGTGGCCGGGGTCTGGCCATGGCTCGGGAACACCTGCCCGACATCGCGCTCGTCGACATCCAGATGCCGGTCATGGACGGCATCGAGACGACCCGACGCATCGCCGCCGACCCGACCCTGGCGGGGGTGCACGTGGTCATCCTGACCAACTACGGCCTCGACGAACACGTGTTCCACGCCCTACGTGCCGGTGCCGCCGGGTTCCTCGTCAAGGACATCGAGCCGGCGGACCTCATCCACGCGGTCCGCGTGGCGGCGCGCGGCGACGCCCTGCTCGCACCGTCGATCACCCGCAAACTGATCGACCGGTACGTCACCGAGCCGCTGCGGGTCGACACCGGTACGGGGTTGACGGAGTTGACCCACCGCGAGCGCGAGATCGTCGCCCTGCTCGCGAGGGGCCTGTCCAACGACCAGATCGCCGCGCGCCTGGTGATCAGCCCGCTGACCGCCAAGACCCACATCAACCGGGCCATGACCAAGCTGCACGTCCGGGACCGGGCCCAACTCGTGGTGCTCGCCTACGAGTACGGCCTGGTCACGCCACGCGGCCGGTGACTTCGACGGCCCGGGGAGCCGCTTGGCTGCTGTCGGGTCGGCAGTGGTTTCCGCGTCCCGGCCGGTCGTCGCGCTGTCGCGACGATCGTCGGCGCGCCGGGGGAGCGACGAGGGTCGCCGGATGTCGGACCGGCGTGGCACGATCGCTCAGGTGACCAGCAGATCCACCACCCAGCAACGCCTCGGTGACCTCGCCCGGCTGCGTCGGGTACGCGACCGCATCGACCGGGAGCACGCGCAACCGCTGGACGTCGAGGCGCTCGCTCGGGGAGTCAACATGTCGGCCGGGCACCTGAGCCGCCAGTTCCGGCTGGCCTACGGTGAGTCCCCGTACGGCTATCTCATGACCCGGCGCATCGAGCGCGCCATGGCGCTGCTGCGTCGCGGCGACCTGAGCGTCACCGATGTCTGTTTCGCGGTCGGCTGCTCGTCGCTGGGCACCTTCAGCACCCGCTTCACCGAACTGGTCGGCGTACCACCCAGCGTCTACCGCCGTGAGGCGGCGCGGGCGACGAAGGGGATGCCCTCCTGCGTGGCGAAACAGGTGACCAGACCGGTCAGGAATCGAGAAGCGGCGGCCCGTGCGCCGCAGCTAGCGTGACCGCCATGAACATCAACATTCACGCCAGCTTCCTGCCGCACAACGACCCGGACGCCGCCCTGGCCTTCTACCGCGACACGCTCGGCTTCGAGGTCCGCAACGACGTCGGGTACCAGGGCATGCGCTGGATCACGGTCGGCCCGCCCGGCCAGCCCGGCACCTCCATCGTGCTGCACCCGCCGGGCGTCGACCCCGGCGTGACCGAGGAGGAGCGCCGTACCATCACCGAGATGATGGCGAAGGGCACCTACGCCTCGATCCTGCTGGCCACCCCCGACCTCGACGGCGTCTTCGAGCGGCTCCAGGCCAGCGACGTCGAGATCGTGCAGGAACCCACCGAGCAGCCGTACGGGGTCCGTGACTGCGCCGTCCGCGACGCCGCCGGCAACATGATCCGAATTCAGGAAGCGCGATGAGCATGGGCAACCGGTCGACGGCACCGCACGCCGCCGACAGCCACGATCTGATCCGGGTGCAGGGTGCGCGCGGGAACAACCTCAAAGACGTCACGGTCGAGCTGCCGAAACGTCGGCTGACGGTGTTCACCGGCGTCTCCGGGTCGGGCAAGAGCTCGCTGGTGTTCGGCACCATCGCCGCCGAGTCACAGCGGATGATCAACGAGACCTACAGCGCCTTCATTCAGGGCTTCATGCCGACGCTGGCCCGTCCGGAGGTCGACGTCCTCGACGGGCTGACCACCGCGATCATCGTCGACCAGGAGCGGATGGCCGCCAATCCGCGCTCCACCGTCGGCACCGCCACCGACGCCAACGCCATGCTGCGGATCCTGTTCAGCCGGCTCGGTCAGCCGCAGATCGGCTCGCCCCAGGCCTTCTCCTTCAACGTCGCCTCGATCAGTGGCGCCGGCGCGGTCACCATCGAGCGCGGCGGCACCACGACGAAGGAGCGGCGGAGCTTCAGCATCACCGGCGGCATGTGCCCGCGCTGCGAGGGCACCGGGCGGGTGACCGACATCGACCTGACCGCGTTGTACGACGACAGCAAGTCGCTCAACGAGGGCGCGCTGACCGTTCCCGGCTACAGCATGGACGGCTGGTACGGCCGGATCTACCGCGGTAGCGGCTTCTTCGACCCCGACAAGCCGATCCGCCGGTACACGAAGAAGGAACTGCACGACCTGCTTCACAAGGAGCCAACCAAGATCAAGGTTGAGGGGATCAACCTGACGTACGCGGGCCTGATCCCGCAGATCCAGAAGTCGTTCCTGTCCAAGGACGTCGAGGCGATGCAGCCGCACATCCGCGCCTTCGTGGAGCGGGCGGTCACCTTCACGGTCTGCCCCGACTGCGACGGCACCCGGCTGAGCGAGGCGGCCCGGTCGTCGCGCATCGCCGGGATCAACATCGCCGACGCGTGCGCGATGCAGATCAGCGACCTCGCCAAGTGGGTGCGCGGGCTGCGTGAGCCCTCGGTGGCACCGCTGCTGGCGTCGTTGCAACACACCCTCGACTCGTTCGTCGAGATCGGGCTCGGCTATCTCAGCCTGGACCGACCGTCCGGGACGCTCTCCGGTGGCGAGGCGCAACGCACCAAGATGATCCGCCACCTCGGTTCCTCGCTGACCGACGTCACCTACGTCTTCGACGAGCCCACCATCGGGCTGCACCCCCACGACATCCAGCAGATGAACCGCCTGCTGCTGCGCCTGCGCGACAAGGGCAACACGGTGCTCGTGGTGGAGCACAAGCCGGAGACGATCGCCATCGCCGACCACGTCGTCGACCTCGGCCCGGGGGCCGGTACGGCGGGCGGCACCGTCTGTTTCGAGGGGACCGTCGAAGGGCTGCGGGCCAGCGGTACGCTCACCGGCCGCCACCTCGACGACCGGGCCACCCTCAAGAAATCGGTGCGTACCCCGACCGGGCAGCTGCCGATCCGTGGGGCGTCGACGCACAACCTGCGCGACGTCGACGTCGACATCCCGCTCGGGGTGCTCGTCGTGGTCACCGGCGTCGCCGGTTCGGGCAAGAGTTCGCTGGTGCACGGGTCGATCCCCGCCGGTGCCGGGGTGGTCTCGATCGACCAGGGCGGCATCCGTGGCTCGCGGCGGAGCAACCCGGCCACCTACACCGGGCTGCTCGACCCGATTCGCAAGGCGTTCGCGAAGGCCAACGGCGTGAAGCCGGCGTTGTTCAGCGCCAACTCCGAGGGGGCGTGCCCCAACTGCAACGGCGCCGGAGTCATCTACACCGACCTGGCGATGATGGCCGGTGTCGCCACCGTGTGCGAGGAGTGCGAGGGCAAGCGGTTCCAGGCGTCCGTGCTGGAGTACCGCCTCGGTGGCCGGAACATCGCCGAGGTGCTCGCGATGCCGGTCAGCGAGGCGGAGGAGTTCTTCGGGGCGGGCGAGGCACGTACGCCCGCCGCGCACCGTATCCTCAGCCGGCTCGCCGAGGTCGGTCTCGGTTACCTCAGCCTGGGCCAGCCGCTCACCACGCTCTCCGGCGGCGAGCGACAGCGGCTCAAGCTGGCCACCCACATGGCCGAGCAGGGCGGGATCTACGTGCTCGACGAGCCGACCACCGGGCTGCACCTCGCCGACGTCGAGCACCTGCTCGGGCTGCTCGACCGGCTCGTCGACTCCGGCAAGTCGGTCATCGTCATCGAACATCACCAGGCGGTCATGGCACACGCGGACTGGATCATCGACCTGGGACCCGGTGCCGGTCACGACGGCGGCCGGATCGTCTTCGAGGGCACCCCCGCCGATCTCGTCGCCGCCCGGTCCACCCTCACCGGCGAGCACCTCGCCGCCTACGTGGGCGCCTGACCGGTCACCGCCGGCATCAGGGTGCCGGCTGCGGCTCGATGACCACGCCGCTGCGGGGGCGGGTCGGAATGCGGTGCAGCGGGATGGTGAGGTCCTGCTCCGGGACCGTGTAGTCCAACCGCGCCAGCCGCACGGCGAGCGCCTGGAGCAGGGCCACGGTGATCTCCTCGCCGGGGCAGCGGTGCCCGGTGCGTGGATCGCCACCGCCCTGCGGGATCAGCTCGAAGGGGCCGATCTGACGTCCCACGAACCGGTTCGGGTCGAAGCGGTACGGGTTCGGCCAGAGCCGGGCGTCGTGGTTCTGGCCGTACAGGTCGAGCAGCACCATGGCGCCCTTCGGGATCGCCACGCCGCCCCAGCTCAGGTCGGCCACGGCGAGACCACCGACGAACGGTGCGAACGGGTAGAACCGGCGGACCTCGTGGGCGAACGCGCGGGCGAAGGCGGGATCGTCGGCGCGCAGTCGGTCGCGCTGGGCCGGCCAGCGGTGCAGCGCGTGCCCGGCGAACGCGAGGAACCAGGTCACCGCCACCGTCGGGCGGATGATGTTGAGGATCTCGACGGCGGCGGTGTGCGCGTCCAGCGGTCGACCGTCGGCGTCCCGGTGTTCGGCGACCGCGCTGACCGCCGAGCCGGACGGGACCTCGGCGGTGCCGACGCGCACCCGCTGCACCAGGTCGGAGATCCACCGCTCGCGACGTCCCCGGGCGCGGCGGGCCCGCCAGTGCCGGGGACCCGCGGTGGCGAAACCGTCCACCGCGGCGACCAGGTCCGCCGCGAGCGCGGGCACCTCCTCGCGCTGCACCGGGATGCCGGTCCAGTCGCAGATCGCCCGGGTCAGTACCTGGGCGCCTTCGTCGAAGAGCACGACCCGCCGGCCGGCCCACGCGCGGGCAGCCTCGTCCCATGCTCCCTCGGCCCGGGTGACCAGATCGTCGATCCCACCGCCGTTCAGCAGCGCCATGAACATGGCCTTGCGTACCCGGTGCGCCTCGCCGTCGAGAGTGTGCACGGCGCCGCGTCCGAACAGGGTGCCGCGTACCGGTTCCGGAACCGCGCCGTGGCGCTGGACATGGCGCTCGTCGTAGAACCACTCCACGGCCTCCGGCCCGTGCAGCGCGATCGCGCGTTGTCCGAGCAGCCGGGTACGCAGCACGTCCGAATCGCTGCGGCGCAGCCGGTTGGGCAGCCAGGCGTAGCCGCGAACGGCCAGCGGGAGAGTGTTGTCAAGGCGATTGATCAGATCGGGCATGCTGTGTGGTGCCCAGCGGGCCGCCCGCCAAACCACCCGTCCGGGCAGTCGGAAATGGGGCCCGGGTCAGCCGCGTAGCCGCTGGGCCAGGGCGTCCCGGAGCGCGTCGATGCCGGCACCGGTCACCGCGGAGACCGGGACGGCGTCGGGATGGACTCGGCACAGCGCGCTCACCCAGTCCGGTGGCGCCACGTCGATCTTGTTCAGGACCAGGAGTTCCGGCACCTGCCCGGCACCGATCTCGTGCAGTACACCGTGCACGGTGGTGACCTGGTCCAGGGCATCGGGGGCGGAGGCGTCCACCACGTGCAGGGCCAGATCGCTGCGGCTGACCTCCTCCAGCGTCGAGCGAAACGCGTCCACGAGCTGATGGGGCAGATGCCGGACGAAACCGACGGTGTCGGTGAGGGTGTACGTCAGATCCGCGGTGCTGATCCGTCGGACCGTCGGATCGAGGGTGGCGAACAGCACGTCCTGGACCTGGGCGTCGGCGCCGGTCAGCCGGTTGAGCAGCGCCGACTTGCCGGCGTTGGTGTAGCCGGTGATGGACACCGACGGGACGCGGTTGCGGGCCCGCCGGGCGCGGGTGCGTTCCCGACGCCGTGCCAGGTCGGTGGCGTCCCGGCGCAGCCGGGTGGCCCGCTGACGCAGCGTGCGTCGCTGGGTTTCCAGGCGCATCTCACCGGGACCACGCACACCCATCCCGGCACCGCCGGCCATCCGACCACCACCGACGCGGGACATGGACCGACCGCCTCCACGCAGCCGGGGCAGCTGGTAGGCGATCTGCGCCAGTTCCACCTGGACCCGCCCCTCGCTGGTACGGGCGTGCTCGGCGAAGATGTCCAGGATCAGGGCGGTCCGATCCACCACCCGCACCCCGACCCGCTCCTCCAGGTTGCGTACCTGACCCGGGGAAAGCTCCCCGTCGGCTATCACCAGGTCCGCGCGGGTGCGTTCGGCCATCGCGGCCAACTCGTCGACCTTGCCCGAGCCGACGAAGGTCGCCGGGTCCGGCCGGGCACGGTTCTGCACGACCTCGTCGGCGACGCGCAGGCCGTCGGTGTCGGCGAGGCGTCGGAGTTCGTTCAGGGACGTGCGGGTGCCCGGTCCGCCGTCACCGTCTTCTGGTCGTACCGCGACCAGCACCGCCGTGGGACGTTCACCGGTGGTGCCGGCGTCCGGGCCCAACAGCCAGGCTCCCGCCATGGTCACCTCTTCTCGATTCTGGTGAGGCCCTCGTACCCCGCTCGCGGCCGACCATGCCGTGCGGCTGTCACTCGGCCAGCAGGCCCGCGTGCCCGGCGAGCGCCGCGGCCTCGGCGCGGGTGGTGACGCGCAGCTTGCGCAGCAGCGCGGCGGTCATCCGTTTCACGGTGCGTTCGGAGACGTGCAACTGGTCCGCGATCGCCAGGGTGCTGCGTCCGGCGGCGATCGACCGGAGCAGGGCGCGTTCGTCGGGGTCGAGATCGACCCGGACGCCCGGCCCGGAGTGCAGCAGGTCGCGCAGGAGTTGGGCGGGTAGTACGGCCCATCCGTCGAGGACGGCCAGCAGCGGCGGCAACAGTGCCTCGGGCTCGGCGCTCTTGGGCAGGAACGCCTCGGCACCGGCGCGCAGGGCCTCCAGTGCCGGCGCCGGATCGCCGTCACCGGACATCGCCACCACCCGTACCCGCGGTGTGGTGCGTCGGATGGCCGCCACGGCGCGGGTGCCGCCGGGGGCGGGCATGTGCAGGTCGACCAGGGCCACGTCCGGCAGGCATCGAGCCACCAGCGAAGCCGCCGCGGCCGCGTCACCGGTGGAACCGACCACCCGCACCCGCCCCCCGGTGGCCGCCGGCAGCAGCAGGTCGAGCCCACGGGCGAACAGCGGATGGTCGTCGACGACGGCCACCCGGATAGCGGGGGATTCGGACATGTCTGTTCCCTTCCCGAGCGGGTACCGATCATGCGGCCGGTGCCACCGCGGGGGGAGTGGGACGAATGCGCAGACGGTACGGGATCGGACGACTGCTGAAGGCACTGCGCCGTACCGACCCCCTCGCTGGTGGGGCCGCGTCAGCGGCCGGCTCCTCCGACCTGCTGCTGCGGGTGCTCTGTCACGAACTGCGTACGCCCGTCACGACGCTGACCTCCCTGACGCGGGCCCTCGCCGACGAGACGACACCGCTGAGCGGTGCGGACCGCCGGGCGATCTCCGCCCTCGCCCGCGATCAGGCGGTCCACCTGCAGGTTCTGCTCGGCGAGGCGGCGACGAGCGCGGGCGCGCTGACCCTGGTGACCGGGCGGGACGAGCGGACGGTGGCGCTGGCGGAGATCCTGCCCGCCGTCGCGGCGCTCGTACCGGTGGAGCGGCGGCGCATCCGGGTCAGCCGGGAAGCCGCGCGGTGTCCGGTGTCGGCACGTCGTACCCGGCAGATACTGGGCAACCTGGTCGAGAACGCGCTGCGGCACGGACCGGTCGCCGGGCGGGTGAGCATCCGGGCGGTTCGGCGTGCGGGTGAGCTGAGCATCAGCGTGCTGGACGAGGGGCGGGTGGCGGACGGCCTCGTCGAGGCGCTGCGCCGGCCCGCCCCGGCCGTCGGCATGTCCGGCCTGGGGCTGTGGATCGTCCGTGAACTCGCCGCCGCCGACGGCGGCCGGGTGTGCCTGCACGGGTTGCGGCCGCACGGGGTGGCCGTGGAGGTGCTCCTTCCGGCTCACCGCAGAGGTTGACCCGGGCGGGCCACCCGTTGGCCCCACCGGGCCGGCGATGCGGGAACTGACCTCGGTGACAGCACATCGCATCGAGGAGGGCCCGTGTTCACCCATATCAAGGACCTGCAGTTCGAAGCCAAGCCGGACGGCCCCGACGCCGCGTTCGCGCGCCGCCTCCAGGAGATCCTGGGCGGCAAGTGGGGCGAGATGACGGTCGCCAACCAGTACCTCTTCCAGGGCTGGAACTGCCGGCTGCCGGGCAAGTACAAGGATCTGCTGCTCGACGTGGGCACCGAGGAGATGGGCCACGTCGAGATGATCGCCACCATGATCACCCGACTGCTGGACAACGCGCCGTTGTCGCTGCAGGAGGCGGCCGAGGACAACCCGATGGTCGGGGCGATCTACGGCGGCTCCAACCCGGCGCACTTCATCCACGGCGGCGGCGGCGCGATGCCGGTGGACAGCGTCGGGGTGCCCTGGAACGGCAACTTCGTCACCGCCAGCGGCAACCTGATGGCCGACTTCCAGCTCAACGTCACCGCCGAGGCGCAGGGCCGGCTCCAGGTGTCGCGCCTGTTCAACATGACCGACGACCCGGGGGTCAAGCAGATGCTCCGGTTCCTGCTGGCCCGCGACACGATGCACCAGAACATGTGGATGGCCGCCATCGAGCAGCTCAAGGAGGACGGCCTGGAGGAGATGCCGGTGCCGGACGCCTTCCCCGACTCGCCGGACTTCACCGAGCAGTTCAGCTACACCTACCTGGACTTCTCGCCCGGCCAGGACGCCGCGGAGGGCCGCTGGGCCTCCGGGCCGACGCCGGACGGCAAGGGCGAGTTCCGCTACGACCACAGCCCGCGCGCCCACGCGCCCGAACCGGTCCTGCCTCCGGGCGACCCGCGCCTGTACGGGACCAACCCGGGCATGGCGCAGGGCGTCGTCAACACGGTCAAGAGCAAGATCAGCTGACGTCGGTCCGCCGGGTCGTCCGTCCACCCGGGCGGCCCGGCGGGTGCCGCCCGTCCTGAGGAGGTGTGCCGTGACCGAACTCGTGCTCCGTCCGCTCGCGGACGCGTTCATGCAGGTGGGTGTGTACGTCGCCGTGATGGTGGCGCTGTTCGGCTGGCTGCGCTGGCGGTACGGGGACCGGGTCACCGACGGGCTGACCCGTCGTCGCCGGGTGGGCCCGCTGGTCGGCGCGCTGCTGGGAGTCACTCCGGGCTGCGGCGGCGCGATCATCCTCATGCCCCTGTACGCGCGCGGCAAGGTCTCCTTCGGCACCGTGGTGGGAGCCCTGGTCGCGACCATGGGTGACTCGTCCTGGGTGGTGCTGGCCTGGAACCCGCTCTTCGCGCTCCAACTGCACGCGCTGCTGTTCGTCGTCGGTCTGGCCACCGGGTACGCCGTCGACGCCCTCGGCATCGACCCGGTCCGGTCCGCCGGCCGGCGGCGACCCGGGCCCGTCGCGGCGCCGGTGGGCCTCGCCGCCGACGCCGGGCCCGACCTCGCCTCGTCCCGTCGCCTGCTGGGCGGACTGCTGCCCCGGGTGCCCGCGTCGACCGCGTTCTGGGGTCTGACGACGCCGTCCTTCGCCGTGTCCGTGCCGGTGGTGTTCCAGCTCGTCGACCCGCAGACACTGGCCGGCGTGTTCGGCGGGGTGGACCCGTACCTGGCGCTCGGTGTGCTCGGCACGCTGGTGGCGGCCCTCATCTTCGCCGCGGGGCGGGGACGGCTGGCCGACGACAGCCTGGAAACCGCGCACGCCCGCACGATGGCCGCCACGCTGCGGCACAGCGCCCACGAGGCCTCGTTCGTCACCGTCTGGGTGGCGGTGGCCTATCTCGGCTGGCAGGTGCTGAGCACCACGACCGGCTTCGACGGTTCGCAGCTCGTGCTGACCGGCATCGTCGGCGTGCTGGTCGGCGCCGTGGTCGGCCTGGTACCCGGATGTGCCCTGCAGATCGTCTTCACCGGTCTCTACGTCAGTGGTGGACTGCCGCTACCCACCCTGGTGGCCAACGCGATCAGCCAGGACGGCGACGCCCTGATCCCGCTCGCCGCGCTGCGCCGCCAGTCCGCGGTCGTGGCCACCGTCATCACCACCATCCCCGCGGCGGTCGTCGGCGGGGCACTGCTCGTGCTGTTGTGAGATCCGGCCGAAGGAGCATCCGATGTCGATCGTCATCCCGGACCCCGCCCCACTGTCGCGGGTCCGGCGCAAGCTGGCCGTCTTCAGCGCCCTGAGTGTCGTCGCGCTGGCCGTCGGGCTGCCCGGCTGGACGGTCGCGGCGCTGACACTGACCAGCCTCGCGATTCCCGCCGCCGTCGGCCTGGCCGGGGGCAGAGCCCTCCTGCGCGAGCTGCTGCGCCCGCACCCGGACGTGACCGTGGGCGCGCGGGCGGTGCGACACCGACCGTGACGCGGTCCTCGCCGCTGGCGCTGGTTACCGGCCACGCCAAGTACGACCACTGGGGCCTGGCGGTGGATCCGCCCCGGCGGGCCGGGGTGCCGGCCGGCGAGGGCGACGACGGTCACCTCCCCACGTACGGGCCGGAGCCGATCAACGCAGCCGCTCCGCGAGGAACTCCTCCCAGGTGCGCTTGCCGACGGTGGCTCCCGCGACGTTGAGGTTGTCGCCTGCGCGGTAGGCCCGGCCGGCCGCCCCGGGTACCGGCACCGGCAGGAAGGGCCGGCTCCGGCCGCGCGCGGCGAGATAGCCGCGAACCAGATCGGCGAGAGCGTAGACCTTCGGACCCGCCAGGTCCGGCACCAGACCGGACGGAGCGCCCAGGGCCAGGTCGACGAGACGGTCGGCGACGTCCCGGGAGTCGACCGGCTGGAGCCGGATCACCTTCGGGTCGGGTACCACCGGCAACGCACCCACCTTCCGGACGACGGTGAGGACGAGGTCGTGGAACTGCGCCGCCCGCAGGATCGTCCACGGCACGCCGGATCCGCTGACGGCCCGCTCCGCGCCGTGCTTGGCCCTGAAGTAGCCGATGGGCACCCGGTCGGCAGCGATGACGGAGATGTGGACGACGTGCCGCACCCCCGCCCGGACGGCGGCCCGCATCAGGCTGGTCGTGGCCCGGTCGTCGCCCTTCGGGCCACCCGCCAGGTGCAGCAACGTGTGGACACCGTCGACCGCGGGCTCGACGCCCTCATCTCGCAGCAGGTCGCCCACGACGTACTCGACACCGTCGGCGCTGCGGTGGGGCGTACGGCTGAGCACCCTCAGGGTGCGGCCCGCCTCGCGTAGGCGCGGCAGGACGTGACCGCCGAGCGTGCCGGTGCCGCCGGTGACCAGGAGGGGAGCGTTCTTCGCTGGGTCGTTCATGGCCCATCCGTTCTGTCGGGTACAGCACCTCGACCCCGCCCGGCCGCCTATCGTGACACCGACCGGCCGGCCCGTGCCGCGAGCGCGGTGGCGTCTCGTGCCTGGCGTCCCGGCCGCGCTGAACGGCTGCCGGCGACACCCCTGCGCCGTCGGATGACCCATTCCGCCACGGTGACGTTGATGAGCCAGGCGGCGGTCATGGTGCCGGTCCGGCTCGCCGTGGTCATCGGCCCGACGGCGGTGAGCCAGGCCAGGTGGGTGAAGAACTGGGTGCCCGCTCCCATGCCGATGGCGTATCCGCGGATCATCCACGCCCGGTGCCCGGTGAAGTCGCGGCGCCGGACCGACCCGAAGCCGAGGACGAGCGACGCGGCCATGGCGAGGCTGACCACCACGCGGACGGCCACCAACGCGTCGCCGTCGAGCGCCGTCCGGGGCAGGAACAGGGTCAGCCACAGACCGGTCAGGGCGGTGAGCAGACCGCAGGGAATCAGGATCCGTCCCGCGATCCGGTGCCAGCCGCTGCGGAGCCGACGGAACCTGGGCGCGAACTGGAAGGCGCCGAGGACGCTGAACACGGTGACGCTGACGATGTGGATCACCACGGGCACCGGGGCCGAGGCGATCCGGTCACCGTCCGGCAGCACCTGCGCACCGCCGGCCAGCTCGGCCAGCCGGAGGCCGCCCGCGAGCGCCGGCACGGCACCGAGCACCAGCAGGCCGGCGGGAATGAGCCAGGAGGATCTGGTGGATGGCTGCACAGTGGTTCGTCCCTTCTCGCGGTGCGGTGACTCCCGTTCGGGCCCGCCGCCAGGCGGTCGGAGGCGGCGCGCGGGGCGTCGCGGGGCTCGGTCCGGCAGGGACCTGGTCACCTCTGCTCGTCGATCCTGGCGACCGGGCGGGCGGAACTCATCGCAGTGCGGGGCGGCATCAGCTCGGCCGATCGACGGGATCGCGGGCCGTACTTTGGGCCGGCCGGCCCGTGGGCGGTCCGTGCCGGGCCCGGCTCGCGGCGCGGAGCGGGGAGAGGGTTGAATCGTGGGATGGCCATCCGCGTGGTCGTCGCCGACGACCAGGAGATCGTCCGTACCGGACTGACGATGATCCTCAACGCCCAGCCGGACATCGAGGTCGTGGGCGAGGCGGGCGACGGTCACCGGGCCGTCGAACTCGCCCGACGACTGCGTCCGGACGTGTGCCTGTTCGACATCCGGATGCCCGGTGTGGACGGTATCGAGGCCACCCGCCGGCTCGCCGGCCCCGCCGTGACCGAACCCTTGGCCGTGGTCGTCATCACCACGTTCGACCTCGACGAGTACGTCTACGCCGCGCTCCGCGCGGGAGCGAAGGGCTTTCTGCTCAAGGACGCCGGCACAGCCCTGCTGACCCAGGCCGTGCGCGCGGCCGCCGCCGGCGATGCCCTCATCGCGCCGAACATCACCACGCGGCTGCTCAGGGCCTTCGCCGACGCCGGACCGGCCGCGCCGCCGCGACAGCCGGTCGACGCGCTCACGCTGCGGGAGGAGGAGGTGCTCGCCGCCGTCGCGCACGGTCGCACCAACACCGAGATCGCCAACGAGTTGTACATCAGCCTCAGCACCGTCAAGACCCACATCGCCAGCCTCATGGTCAAGCTCGGCGCCCGTAACCGCGTCGAGATCGCGATGTGGGCGTACGAGACCGACCGCGTCCGCCCCAGCCCGGACCCGTCGTAGCCGCTCGCCGTGCGTGGTGCCGCCGTTCGGAGGTCACCGCCGGCGGGTCACCGCGAACACCCCGAGGACGGTAGCGTGACCCGGTCATCGAACCGGCGGCTCGGTGAGACGCCCGGACCGATCCGGCACCGCAGGTCGGGCTCCAGCGTCTCGCTCGGGTCGCTGTCACCGTTCGGGTCATCTCATGCCGAGGGAGCGGGATGCGGACGAGGTTGGGCGACGAACTGGCGGCGGCCCTGCGCGCCGGACGGCTGACCGGCCTGCACGCGGCCGTCGTGGTGCGCGGCGGCGAGATCCTGCTGGAGCATTACGGCTCGGGGGCGGACTTCAGCTGGGGAAGACCGCTGGGCGTCGTCGAGTTCGGTCCCGACACCCGGCACGATCTGCGGTCGGTGACCAAGAGCGTGACCGCGCTGCTGTACGGGATCGCACTCGGGGAGGGCCGGGTTCCCGGTCCGGAACAGCCGCTGCTCGACCACTTCCCGGAACACCCCGATCTCGCGGCCGACCCGCAGCGGGCGCGGCTGACCGTGGCGCACGCGTTGACGATGTCGCTCGGGCTGGAGTGGCGCGAGGACCTGCCATACACCAGCCCCGCCAACGCCGAGATCGCCATGGAGTTGGCGCCGGACCGGTACCGGTACGTGCTGGAGCGCCCGGTCGTCGAGTCACCCGGTGACCGGTGGCACTACTGCGGCGGCGCCACCGCCCTGCTCGGACGGTTGATCGCCGACGGGACCGGGCAGCCGTTGCCGCAGTACGCGGACGCGACTCTGTTCGCGCCGCTGGGCATCAACGGTGTCGAGTGGATGGCCGGCCCGGACGGGGTGGCCTCGGCCGCCTCCGGGCTGCGGCTCACACCACGCCAGCTGGCCCGGATCGGCGAGTTGGTGCTCGCGGACGGGGAATGGGACGGCCGCCAGGTCGTTCCCGCCGAGTGGATCCGGGCGATGCTCGAACCCCGCCTGGAGACCAGTTGGGGCATCCGGTACGGCTACCACTGGTATCGGGAGACCGTGGCGGGTCACCATCTGGCGACCGCTCGGGGCAACGGTGGGCAGCGGCTCGTGGTCGTGCCCGAACTGGACCTCGCCGTGGCCGTGACGGCCGGCAACTACGACGATCCGGACGAGTGGCGGACGCCGGCGACGTTGCTCGAACATGTGATCCTGCCCGTGCTGGGATGACGGCCGCGCGGCGGAGGCACGGGTGATCTTCACGTGGCGTTCACGGGGCTTCCGGCGCAGCGACATTTATTGATCGCGATTTCTGCGAGAATCCACTGGTCGGCCTGCCGCGCCCCCAAGACGGGTTCCCCCACCCGCCGTGGCAGGAGACAGTCAGGAGTCGTCCCGTGGCTCACGCACGTAGGGTCGCCATCGTCTCGGTGGTCGCCGTCGTCCTGTCCGTCGTACTCGTGCCGCAGCCGGCGCACGCCGCGCCGCCCAACATCCCCTCGCACAGCACGGCGGTGAGCCGGCTGAACTCGCTCACCGTCGCCGCCGAGTCCCACCAGTCCAGCTACAACCGTGACCTGTTCCCACACTGGATCACGATCACCGGCACCTGCAACACCCGTGAGCAGGTGCTCAAGCGCGACGGCAGCGGCGTCGCGGTGGATGCCAACTGCTACCCGACCTCCGGATCCTGGTACAGCCCGTACGACGGTCTCACCCGCACCAGCCCTGCCGAGATCGACATCGACCACATGGTGCCGCTCGCCGAGGCCTGGCGGTCCGGGGCCTGGTCGTGGACCACGGCGAAGCGACAGAGCTACGCCAACGACCTGGGCGGCCCCGAACTGTGGGCGGTCACCGCCACGTCGAACCGGTCCAAGGGTGACAAGGACCCGGCGGCCTGGAAGCCCCCGCGTGCCGCGTTCCACTGCACCTACGCCCGGGCCTGGATCCAGGTGAAGTGGTACTACAGCCTCACCGTCGACAGCGCGGAGAAGTCGGCGCTGAACAGCATGCTCAGCACCTGCTGAGGTCCCGGCCCGCACCGGCCCACGAGGGGTGTGACGTCGACGGCGTCACACCCCTCGTCGCTGTCAGCCGGCCGGCGATCGCCTCCTCCAGCAGGTCGGCGCGCTCGCGTCGCCAGTCGTCCACCGCCCTGGCGTACCCGTCGGCGGTGCGGCTCCGGTCGCTGCGGCGTCGTCGACCCCGCGGCGGTCGAACCGACCAGGCCCCCGCGCCCTTCCGGTTGCGGGCCGTCACCCGCCGGTGAGTCGGTCGGCCCGGGCGTTCAGGTAGCGCTGCTGGGCCAGGTTGGTGGCCCGCGCCGCAGCCGTCCGGTACTCGGCCCGGGCCGCCGCCGGGTCACCGCGCCGCTCCAGCAGATGCGCCCGTACGGCGGGCAGCCTCGGATCCCGGGCCAGCCGCCCGTCGGCGGCCACCGTGTCGACCAGGGCCAGTCCCGCGTCCGGCCCCGCCGCCATGGCCACCGCCACCGCGTGGTTCAGCGCGACCAGGGGATTGGCGTCCATCCGCCGCAGCACCTCGTACAGCGCCGTGATCTGCGGCCAGTCCGTCTCCTCCGGGCCGGGCGCCTCGTCGTGCAGGGCGGCGATCGCCGCCTGGATCTGGTACGGCCCCGGACGCCCTCGGGGCAACGCCTCGGCGATCAGCGCCGTGCCCTCGGTGATCTGCTCGGCCCGCCAGCGGGAACGGTCCTGTTCGGCCATCGGCACCAGCTCGCCGTGCGGGCCGGTACGCGCCGGCGCGCGGGCGTCGGTGAGCAGCAGCAACGCCAACAGGCCGGTCACCTCCTCGGCGTCGGGCAGCATCCGATGCAGCAGCCGGGTCAGCCGGATCGCCTCGGCGCACAGATCGGCGCGGAGCAGTCCCGGGCCGGAGGTGCTCGCGTACCCCTCGTTGAAGATCAGGTAGAGCACCCGGAGGACGGCCGTGAGTCGCGTCGGGACCTCGGCCGGCGCGGGCATCGCGAACGGCAGGCCACTGTCCCGGACCCGCTGCTTGCCCCGGCTGATCCGCCGGGTCATGGTCTGCTCCGGCACGAGGAACGCCCGGGCCACCTCGGCCGTGCTCAACCCGCCCACCGCTCGGAGGGTCAACGCGATCTGCGAGGCCGGGGGGAGTGCGGGATGGCAGCACAGGAACAGCAGGATCAACGTGTCGTCGGCGTCCGTCGCCCGGTCGTTCGCCGGCGACAGTCGCCACTCGGCCAGCACCCGCCGGCCGACGACGTCCTCCCGGTGCCGTCGGGCCTGCTCGGCCCGGAGCAGGTCGGTCAGCCGCCGGGACGCCACCGTGATCAGCCAGGCCCGCGGATTCTCCGGCAGGCCGTCGCGGAGCCAACCGACCGCCGCCGCGATCAACGCCTCCTGGGTGGCGTCCTCGGCGGCGTCGAAGTGCCCGTAGCGGCGTACGAGCGCGCCGAGGACCTGCGGCGCGAGCGTGCGCAGCAGGTCCTCGACGGACTGTTCACCCATCAGACGAGGTCGTCGACGCCCTCGGCGATCGGGCGGACGTCTACGTACTCGCCGGGGTTGTCGGGGTTCACCAGACGGGCGGCGATCTCGGCGGCCCGGTCGAAGCTGGCGCACTCCACCACCGTGTACCCGGCGAGCACCTCCTGCGTCTCCGGGTACGGTCCGTCGGTGACCACGGGGGCACCGTCGCGTACCTGGACCCGCCGGGCGTGCACGGGCGCGGTCAGGCCCTGCGCGTCGACCAGCTCACCGGCGTCGGCGAGGTCCTGGTGGACCTTGCCCATGTGCGCGTGCATCGCCGCGACCTGTTCGGACGACATCGCCGGCCGGTCGGTGTCACGCCCGGCCATCGCGTCGTAGTCGCGCTGGGAGCCGTACAGCATGATCATGTATTTCACGGGTGTCTCCCTCTCGTGGCCGCCACCCCTGCGGTGCCGGTTCATCGGGGACGTCGGAGCCGCGCGTCAGTTCCGGACACCGGTCACCGCACCTGTTCTCGACCTTATCGAGCAACCGGCGACCGGAGCGGCGGAGCAGCCTCCACCCTTCCGTCTCCCGGTCCTGCTGAACCGCAGGGGGCGGTAAGGCGTACCTGACGGCAACGGGCGTGCCGGCCGTACCGTCGGGGTACTGGGACCGGCAACGTCGAGGCGGGAGGAGCGCGGTGGCGGCAGGTGGGCGAGGGCGACGCCGGGGCAGGCTCGCCGGCCTGGCGGTGGCGCTGGTGGCGGCGGCCGCCTGCATGGTGGAGCCGTTGGCCGAACCGGCGGATCCCGGCGGGCCAGGGGAGCCGGCCTCACCCACCGCCGAGGTGACCCGCGCCGACGGCACCGACACGGTGGAGGAGTTCCGGCAGGACGTGGCCGACGCGCAACGGCTCGCCGAGCTGTACTGGGCCGACCAGTTCCGGGCGTCGGGCCGGTCCTTCCGGCCGATCCGGCGGGTGATCCCGTACCAGCGCGACGGCGAGGTCTCCTGCGGCGGCCAGGAGGTGCCCCGCAACAACGCGGTCTACTGCACCGTCAGCGACTACATCGCGTACGACATCAACTGGTCCTTCGGTGCCTTCCGGCAGATCGGTGACGCGTTCGTGTTCTACCTGCTCGGCCACGAGTACGCGCACGGCATCCAGACCCGGCTCGGTATCCGCTACAACTACACCATCCAGCAGGAGTTGCAGGCCGACTGCATGGCCGGGGCGTTCCTCGGCGACTCGGTGCGGGCGGGCCGCCTCACCCTCGAGGACGGCGACCTCGACGAGTTCAACGAGGGGCTGTTGGCCGTGGGCGACGACCCGGGTCAGCCCTGGTTCGCCGAGGGGTCCCACGGCACCCCCGAGCAACGGTCCGAGGCGTTCTTCCGCGGCTACGAGCGGTCCCTGTCCGCCTGCGACCTCGGTTGAGAAAGCTCACTGTGCCGGGCGTTCGGCCGGCGCGGGCTGACAGGATTCATCGGGTACCCGACCCCGAGGAGGATCCGGTGAGCAGCACCCGCCCGGCGGCCGTGCTCTTCGACATGGACGGCACGCTGGTCGACAGCGAGCGGCTGTGGGATGTCGCGTTGACCGAACTCGCGCAGCGCTACGGCGGCACACTGTCCACCGCCGCCCGCCGGGCGATCGTCGGCACCGGCATGGCGGACTCGATGCGTATCCTCCACGACGACCTTGGGCAACCGCACCGGGACCCGCAGACCAGCGCGGAGTGGATCAACGCG
The DNA here is from genome assembly GCF_056150025.1 of Micromonospora aridisoli. Classification (NCBI taxonomy): domain Bacteria; kingdom Bacillati; phylum Actinomycetota; class Actinomycetes; order Micromonosporales; family Micromonosporaceae; genus Micromonospora; species Micromonospora aridisoli. Next base: position 34,462 of record NZ_JAXCFK010000012.1, read on the forward strand.
CGGATCCTGGAACTGTTCCGCACCGGACTCGAATGGCGGCCGGGAGCGCTGGCGCTGCTCGGCGCGGTCCGGCAGGAGCGGATCCCGACCGCGCTGGTCACCTCCAGCGGTCGGGCGCTGGTCGAGATCGCCCTGGACACCCTGGGTCGCGACAGCTTCGACGTGGTGGTCTGCGGCGACGAGGTCGACTCGACCAAGCCGCACCCGGAGCCGTACCTGACGGCCGCCCGACTGCTCGGCGTGCCGATCGACCGGTGCGTGGCGATCGAGGACTCGGCGACCGGGGTGGCCAGTGCGGTCGCCGCCGGAGCCGCGGTGCTGGCGGTACCAGCCGAGGTGCCGCTCGCACCCCGCGACGGTGTGCACCAGCTGGAGAGCCTGCTGTCGGCGGACCTGGAACTGCTCGCGGGCCTGCTACGCCGAACCCCCGTCTGACAGTAAGGAAGGGCCCCCTCTTAACGCCTCCGGTAGAGAAAGGGCCCCTTCTTAACGCTGTCCCGGTCGACGCGCGCCGCTACGCGTTAAGAAGGGCCCCCTGCTCTACGCGAGGCGTCAGCAGGGGGCCCTTCCTTTCACCTCAGTCGTGGGCGATGGCACCCAGCACGTTGATCCGGGCGGCCCGGATCGCCGGCAGCACCGCCGCGACGACGCCGATGATCGCGGCCAGGCCGAGGAAGACGCCCATCTGGCCCCACGGCAGGACCAGCCTGGTGATGCCCTCGTCGCGCAGGGCCTCCACCACGGCAGCACCCAGACCGGCGCCGACCACGATGCCGAGCAGCGCGCCGAACACCGAGATCACCACCGCCTCTACGGTGATCATCCCCATGGTCTGCGACCGGCGCAGACCGATGGCGCGCAGCAGACCCAGCTCCCGGGTGCGTTCCAGCACCGACAGGGCCAGGGTGTTGACGATGCCGAGGACGGCGATCACGATGGCCAGCGCCAGCAGGATCTGGATCATCTGGAGCAGCCCGTCGAGCTGCCCGGTCTGCTGCTCGATGAACGCGTCCCGATCGGCCACCGAGACCTCCGGGCTGTTCGCCAGCAACGACTCGACGCGGGGCAGCACGTCCGCGGTCCGCACACCCGGCTCCAGCTGGAGGTAACCCTGGATGGGCTGCGGGATGGTGAAGTCCCGAGCCGCGTCCACGGGCAGCACCACCGGGCCGAACAGCGGGCTGCTCTGGTAGATGCCGGTGACGGTGTAGGTGCGCTCGTCACCGCGGGCCAGTTGCACCGGCACGGTGGAGCCCACCGTCAGACCGCGCGACTGCGCCGCGTCGGAGCTGACCAGCATCTGGCCCGGCCCCAGCCGCTCGATGTCGCCGGCCGTGGCGGTGAGACCGAACATCTGGGTGAGCGCGCTCGGCTCGCTGCTGGCACCGACCCAGGTGGTCTGGCCGCCGACCATCGCCATGTCGCCGTACTCGCCGTCGACCATGCGGACCCCGGGGATCGCCTTCGCCTCGTCCAGCACGGCCGGGTCGAAGGACGGCGGACGCGGGCCCGACTGCGCCCCGGCGATCACCAGCTCGGCCTTGATGCTGTCCTGGGCCAGACCGCTGATGCTGCTCTTGGCCGAGTCCAGGATCACCGTGATGCCGGTCACCAGGGCGATGCCCACCATCAGCGCGGCGGCGGTGATCGCGGTGCGGCGCGGGTTGCGTCCCGAGTTCAGCCGGCCCAGCTTGCCCGGCACCCACCCGGAGAAGACCGCCCCGAGCGCCGCCACCACCGGCCGGCTGATCAGCGGCGTCAACAGGGCCACCCCGATGAACGCGAACAGCACGCCACCGAGGATGGTGACCAGGGTTCTGCTGCCGGCGTGACCACCCAGCCCGAGGAAGAGCAGGGTGGCGCCGATCGCGGTGACCAGCGCACCCGCGACGGTCACCTTGGTCAGCGGACGGTCCGGGGTGGCGACGTCCTGCATCGCCGCGATCGGTGGGATCCGCGCGGCCCGCAGCGCCGGCAGCAACGCGGCCAGCACGGTGATCACCAGGCCCACGCCGAACGCGCCGATCACCGCCGAGGCGGGCACCCCCACCCCGGCCAGGGCCAGCCCGCCGGCCAGATTGCTGAACAGGTACGCCAGCAGCGCGCCGATGCCGATGCCGGCGGCCAGGCCGAACACCGAGGCGATCAGACCGATGGCGATGGCCTCCAGCACGACCGAACCGATGATCTGCTTGCCGCTGGCGCCGACGGCCCGCAGCAGCGCCAGTTCCCGGGTGCGCTGCGCCACGATGATCGAGAACGTGTTGAGGATCAGGAACGTGCCGACCAGCAGGGCCACCGCGGCGAAGCCGAGCAGGATCCGGTTGAAGAAGGACAGCCCCTCCTTCAGGTCGGCGGAGGCGTCCGCGGAGAGCTGCTCGCCGGTCTTGACCACGAAGCCGTCACCGACGGCCGCGGCCACCGCGTCGCGCAGCTCCTCGTCGGAGACACCGGCGGCGGCGCTGACCACGATGTTGTTGAACACGTCCGGCTCGCCGAGCATCAGTTGCTGCGCCACCGGGGTGGTGAACATGACCTCGTTGGTGCCGCCGAGGGAGTCCCGGTCGCCGCTGTAACCGAAGATGCCGACGATGGTGAAGTCCCTGCGGGGCTCCAGGGTGAGTACGCCGACCCGGTCGCCGAGAGCCACCTTGCCGGCGTTGGCCAGCGCCTTGTTGATGACGATCTCGTCGTCGGCCTGCGGCTCCCGGCCCTCCCGCAGCTGCACCAGGTCGCTCTCGCCGGTCCAGTTGCCGCCCAGTTGCGGCGGCCCGAATGAGGTCACCGCCTTGCCGTTGCTGCCGATCAACCGAGCCCCGTCGGCGACGACCACCCCGGTGGCCTCGGCCACCCCGTCGACCGCCCGGACCGTCTCCAGCGTGGCGGCCGGGAACGGGCTGGCGAGCTGCTCGCCCTCCATCTCGCTGAGTTCCAGCCTCGGTTTGGCGGCCACGTTGACGTCGACCTCGGCGTACGCGTCGGCGAACAGCGAGTCGAAGGAACGGCCGAGGGTGTCGGTGAGCACGAACGCACCGGAGACGAACATGACGCCGAGCACCACGGCCAGGCCGGACAGGATCAGCCGGACCTTGCGGGCCAGCAGACTCTTCAGGGTCGCGCGGAACATCAGCCGGCCACCTCGGCGGGCGTGTCCAGCTTCTTCATCGTGTCCAGCACCGTGTCGGCGGTCGGCTCGATCAGCTCGGAGACGATCTGACCGTCGGCGAGGAACACCACCCGGTCGGCGTACGCGGCCGCCGTCGGGTCGTGAGTGACCATGACGATGGTCTGCCCGTGCTCGCGCACCGAGTTGCGCAGGAAGTTCAGCACCTCCGCGCCGGAGCGCGAGTCGAGGTTACCGGTCGGCTCGTCCGCGAAGATCACCTCGGGGCGGGCGACCAGGGCGCGGGCGCACGCCACCCGCTGCTGCTGGCCGCCGGACAGCTGCGCCGGCCGGTGGCCCAACCGGTCCCGCAGGCCCACCGTGTCGATCACGATGTCGTACCAGGCCGGGTCGGGCCGGCGCCCGGCGATGGACAGCGGAAGGAGGATGTTCTCCTTGGCGGTCAACGTCGGCAGCAGGTTGAACTGCTGGAAGATGAAGCCGACCTTGTCTCGGCGCAGCCTGGTCAGGCCCGCGTCACCCAGCCCGGTGACGGTGGTGTCGCCGATCTGCACGGTGCCCCGGGTCACCGTGTCCAACCCGGCCAGGCAGTGCATCAACGTCGACTTGCCGGAACCCGACGGGCCCATGATCGCGGTGAACCGGCCGCGCTCGAACTCCGCGCTGACCCCCCGCAAGGCGATGACCTGCGCCTCGCCGCTGCCGTACACCTTCCACACGTCGCTCGCCCGGGCTGCGGCCGGTGCCGGCTGGCCTGTCGTAGCGGTCACGTCACGTACCTCTCCGTCGGTGTCGATCGTGCCGCCCCCGCTGGTCCGGCACGCGTCCCATCATCTGTGCTGCCCGAGGCGGATCCGTCCGACTCCGGGCGGAGCCGTGGCGGATTTCCGGCTGCGGGTACCCCCCAACGCGGCGTCAGGGTTGACCCCGACACCGCACCGTCGCCGCCCTGGCCGGACGGCGCACGGCCATGGTGCACGCTGTCGCCACGTGAGGGTCAACCAGTTTCCGCCGCCCGCCGTCACGGTAGGTGACGGATGCAACGTGCGCGTTACGCCCCAGGTCGCACCAGACCCGACTCGTACGCCAACACCACCGCCTGCACCCGGTCCCGCAGCCCGAGCTTGGTGAGCACGTGCCCGACGTGGGTCTTGATGGTGGTCTCGCTCACCGACAAGGCCCGGGCGATCTCGGCGTTGGACAGCCCACGGGCGACCTGCACGAGCACCTCCCGCTCCCGTTCGGTCAGCGCGCCCAGGGTCTTCGGCGGTGCGGCGGCCGGGTCCGGCAGCACGTCGGCGAACCGGTCCAGCAGCCGCCGCAGGATCCGCGGCGCCACCACCGCGTCACCGGCGGCCACCGTGTGGATCGCGGTGACCAGGTCCTCCGCCGGCACGTCCTTGGCCAGGAAGCCGCTCGCCCCCGCCCGCAGCGCCCCCACCACGTACTCGTCCAGGTCGAAGGTGGTCAGGATGAGCACCCGCACCGGCAGCCGGGCATCGACGATCGCCCGGGTGGCGGTCACCCCGTCCATGCGGGGCATCCGGATGTCCATCAGCACCACGTCCGGCAACAACCGACGGGACAGTTCCACCGCCTCCACCCCGTCGCCCGCCTCCGCGACGATGTCCAGGTCGGTTTCCGCGCCGAGAACCATCCGGAAGCCGGTACGCAGCAGCGGCTGGTCGTCGGCGAGCAGGATCCGCACCGGCCGGGCCTGTGCCGTCGAATCGGCCATCTGGTCCTCCCTCTCGCCAGCACCGCTCACCCGTGGGTCGCCTCCGGCAGGGGCTCGACCGGGATCCGGGCGTACACCCGGTAGCCGCCGCCGGTCCGCGCGCCGGTGCGCAGGATCCCACCGTAGAGGCCGACCCGCTCCCGCATCCCGACCAGGCCGTGCCCGACCCGATCGGTGGGCGACGGCCCGCGGCCGGTGTCGGTGACCTCCACCTCCACCGCGTCACCGGCGAAACTCACCCGCACCTGCGCGGTCGCCGCCCCGGCATGCTTCAGCGCGTTCGTCAGCGCCTCCTGCACGATCCGGTACACGGTCAGCGCCACCCCCTCCTCCAACTGCCCAGGCCTGCCCGCCACGGTCAGCCGCACCGGCAAACCGGCCTCGCGGACCTGATCGGTGAGCGCCTCGAGGCCGGCGATGCCCGGCTGCGGCGCCAACTCCGCCGCCGGTTCCGCCTCGGTACGCAGCACGTCGAGCAGCCGGCGCAGCTCCCGCAGGGTCGCCCGGCTGGTCTCCTCGATCGTGGCCATCGCCTCGTCGGCGCCGTCCGGATCGCGGCGCAGCACCCGCCGCACCCCGGTGGCCAGCACCCCCATCACGCTGACATGGTGTGCCACCACGTCGTGCAGCTCGCGGGCGATCCGCCGCCGTTCGTCGGCGACCGCCTGCTCGGCCAGCGCCCGCTGGTTCGCCACGGCGACCCGCGCCCGCTCCCGCAGCGCCTCGTGGGAGGAGCGGCGCGCGTGTACCGTCCGGCCCACCGAGAACGACACGATCCCGACCAGGATGTTGTTGGCGATCAGGTACGCCGAGCTGACCTGCGGGATGCCCTCCGGCGGCACGACAGCGTTCACCACCGCCACCGGCAGCCACAACACGAGCGCCGCGGCCAGGGCCGCGCGTGCCGGATGATAAGCGGCCATCGTGTAGGTGAGCACCACGAACGTCAGGCTCTGCGTCGTCGGCGCCACCCCCAGCGTGCCCGGCAGCACCAGCGTCGCCAGCGCGGCCAGCACCGCCGGCCACGGCGCCACCCGGCGCAGGGCGGCCGGTGCCGCGCACAGCAGACTCCAGCCCAGCGCCGCCGGCAGCGGCCGGGGCCAGAACTCCCGCGGAGTGAGCAGCGTGAACACGACCTCCGCCACCACCAGCCCGGCGGCCAGCAGCAGATCGCCGGCCACCGGCCGTCGACGCAACCACTCCCTCAGCTCGCCACCCACGCCACGACGCTAGCTTCCCCAGCAGCCGAAAGATCGTCTTGTGTGGTGAGCCAGGTCTCCTCCCCGGGGAGGAGAGGCTACTCGTCGGCGCCCGGCGGTGCCGGGGAGGACCGGGCGTCACGCAGCGGATCCGGCGTCGCCACCGGCTCCGGGAAGGGCGGCGGGGTGCCGCCGAAGCTGGGGCAGCGCGCCTGATGACTGCACCAGTCGCACAGTCGGCTCGGCCGGGGGCGGAACTCCCGCGCCGCGGTGGCCTGCTCGATCGCCCGCCACAGCGCCACCACCGTCCGCTCGAAGCGCACCAACTCCTCGGCGTCGGGGGCGTAGTCGCAGACCTCGGCGTCCTTGAGGTAGAGCAGCCGCAGCACCCGGGGCACCACGCCACGGGTCCGCCACAACACCAGGGCGTAGAACTTCAGCTGGAACAGGGCACGGGCCTCGAACGCCTCCCGCGGAGCGCCGCCGGTCTTGTAGTCGACCACCCGCAACGCGCCGTCCGGCGCCACGTCGAGCCGGTCGAGGTAGCCGCGGATCAGCAGCTCGTCGTCGACCACGGCGGAGATGAGGCTCTCCCGCTCGGCCGGCTCCAGCCGGCGCGGATCCTCCACCGCGAAGTAGCCCTGCAGCAGAGCCGACGCCGAGCGGAGGAACTCCGCCACGGCGGGCGGTTCGTCGTCGGCGAACAGCTCGCCCAGCTCCGGCTGCTCGGTGACCAGACGGTCCCACTGACCGGCGACGAGGTCACCGGCGGCCTCCGGGGTACGCGCGGCCGACGGCAGGTCGAACAACCGCTCCAGCACCGCGTGGACCAGCGTGCCCCGCGCCTGCTCGACGGTGGGCCGCTCAGGCAGTCGGTCGATGCTGCGGAACCGGTAGAGCAGCGGGCAGGTCTTGAAATCCGCCGCCCGCGACGGTGACAGCGAGGCTCGCACGGTCGCCGGCAGGGGCGTCGGGGTCGGGGCCTGCTGAGTGATCACCGGATCGGCCGTCATGCCCCGGAAGGTTAGGCCACGTGTGTGACAGGCCGGCCGCCGCCGCTCCGAAAGGTGATCACCTGACGCGTAGCATCAGCCCGATGGAACAGCGGAGGCGACCGCGGGCCGGCCAGCGCCCCGGCATGCGGGTGGGTCGGATCCTCGGGGTACCGCTGTACCTGAACGCCTCGATCCTGCTGCTCGCCCTGCTGATCACCGTCCTGTACGGCGAACTGGCCGGCCAGCGGCTGCAACTGTCCCCGCTCGGCGGCTACCTCGTCGGCGCCGGATTCGTCCTCGCGTTGCTCGGCTCGGTCCTGGCCCACGAGCTCGGCCACGCCCTCACCGCCCGTCGCTTCGGCATCGGCGTGCGGGGAATCACCCTGGAACTGCTCGGCGGGTACACCGAGATGGACCGCGACGCCCCCTCCCCACGGGTGGACCTGCTGGTGTCGCTGGCCGGGCCGGCCGTCTCCGCCGTGCTCGGCGCGGCCGCCGTCGCGGCGACGCTGGCCCTGCCCGACCGCACCGTCGCCGATCAGCTCGCGTTCCAACTCGCGGCGAGCAACGTCATCGTCGCGGTGTTCAACATCCTGCCCGGCCTGCCGCTGGACGGCGGGCGGGCGCTGCGCGCGGTGGTCTGGGCGCTGACCCGCGACCGGCACCGGGCCACCGAGGTGGCCGGGTGGGCCGGGCGGGTCCTGGCCGTGGCCACCGCGCTGCTGGTGGCGACGCTGTACGCGATCGACGTGCTGAGCCTGCTGGCCCTGCCGCTGACGGCACTGGTCGCCCTCACCCTCTGGCACGGCGCCGGCCAGTCGATCCGGATGTCCCGCATCGGCCGGCGGCTCCCGCTGGTCGACCTGGCCGAGCTGGCCCGCCCGGTGCACACCGTGCCCACCGGCACCCCACTGGCCGAGGCGCAGCGCCGCGCCGCGCAGGCGCACCCGGCCACCGAACCGCGGCGCCCCGCCGCGCTGCTGGTGACCGACTCCGCCGGCCGGCCGGTGGCCCTGGTCGACCCGGCCGCCGCCGCGGCCGTCCCGGCGGCCCGCCGGCCCTGGCTGGCCGTGGACGCGGTCGCCCGTACCCTCGCCGACCTGCCGAGCATCCCGGTGGCCACCGATGGGGAACGGGTGCTGGAGACCGTGCAGGCACACCCGGGCGCACAGTACGTCGTGACGGCAGGCGAAGATGTCGTCGGCGTTCTGCACATCGCGGATCTGGCTCAACTGCTCGAACCTCACCGGAAGATGAACACGTGACCGTCACCCACTCCGCCCACCCGGCCAGCGACCTCCCCGAGGAGAAGGTGGAGCCGCCCGCCGTGCGGCGTGGGCCGTTCCAGCCCGGTGACCGGGTGCAGCTGACCGACCCCAAGGGGCGAATGCACACGGTGACCCTGGAGCCGGGCAAGGAGTTCCACACCCACCGCGGCATCCTGGCGCACGACACGCTGATCGGCCTGCCCGACGGCAGCGTCGTCACCACCTCCGGCGGCGGCACCGCGTTTCTGGCGCTGCGCCCGCTGCTGTCGGACTACGTGCTCTCCATGCCCCGCGGCGCCCAGGTGATCTACCCCAAGGACGCCGCGCAGATCGTCGCCATGGGGGACATCTTTCCCGGGGCGAAGGTCCTCGAAGCCGGCGCCGGCTCCGGAGCGCTGAGCTGCTCGCTGCTGCGCGCGGTGGGCACCTCCGGCGAGCTGCACTCCTACGAGCTGCGCGACGACTTCGCCCAGATCGCCCGACGTAACGTCGAGTCGTTCTTCCGCGGCCCGCACCCGGCCTGGCACCTGCACGTCGGCGACGTCGCCGAGTGCCGCGAGACCGGTTTCGACCGGATCATCCTGGACATGCTGACTCCCTGGGAGAACCTCGACATGGTCGAGCGGGCGCTGCTGCCCGGCGGCGTGTTCATCGGCTACGTGGCCACCACCCCGCAGCTGTCCGAGCTGGTCGAGGCGCTGCGCGAACGCGGCGGCTGGACCGAGCCACGGGCCTGGGAGTCCCTGGTCCGGGACTGGCACGCCGAAGGGCTGGCCGTCCGTCCGGACCATCGGATGATCGCGCACACCGCGTTCCTCGTCTCCGCGCGTAAGCTCGCCCCCGGAGTCACCGCCCCGCCCCGGCGCCGCAAGCCCAGCAAGGGCACCGAGGCGTACGCGCAGCGCCGCCAGGCGCTACGCGAGGCGGAGGCGGCCCGGCAGGCGACCGTGGTGCCGCACGAGGCGTCGGCCGAGCAGACACCACCCGAGGTGACGCAGGAGACGGACAGGCCGTGACGGCGGAATGGGACGGCTGGGAGTGAGCGGGCTGATCCTGGCAGGTCCGGCGGTGGCCGGAGGTGACGGTGTGCGCGGAGGCGGTGCCACGCGGGCCGAGGCCGACGCCGAGCGGAGCGAGGTGACCGCATGAGCCGTCCCGGCTTCGGCGGTGGCGACCTGCCGGCGGTCTTCCCCGACTGGTCCCCGTACACCGACCTCGAATCGGCGGCGCGGGCCTACCTGCGGGACCCCGACGTCGCCCTGGAGGCCCTCGGCGGTGTGCTGCGCGGGGCCTCGGTGCTCGGCTTCACCCTCGAACGCTTCGTCAACGAGGTGAACGGGGTGTGGCAGGAGGTCGTCGTCTGCGACGGCAGCCGCCTGGTGCTCTGGCACGGCGAGGACGTGCCGCCGGGGGAGGGGCCGCCGGGTTCGATGACCTCCTCGCTGCGGGTGGTGCCGGTCTCCTCGGTCACCGAGGTGGGCTGCCGGCGCCGACTGTTCCGCCACGACAACGGCGAGATCCGGGTCGACAGCATCGACGTCTACCTGCTGTTGACCTCGCTGGACGAGTCGCCGCCGAGCGAGGAGGCCGCCGGTGGCCCGCGCCACGACGCGCTGCGCTTCGGCAAGACCCTCGACGACGGGGGCGCCGGGCAGATCGCCCGGTTGGAGGAGTTCGCCCGGCTTGTCGCCTCGGTGGTCGGCCGTCCACTGCTGTAGCAGCGGCCCGCGACCGGTGCCGCCGGGCGGGTGAGCCGCTGTCAGCAGGGCGGCCCGCGTCAGTCGTCGGCCTCCGGGCCGGCCACCTCGACGCCGTCACTGCCGCGTACGACGTGGATGCACTCGCCCGGGCACTCCTTCGCCGAGTCGATCACCTCGAGGCGCAGGTGCTCCGGCACCGCCACCCGGCCACCCGGCTGCTGCACCAGCTCACCGTCGGGACCCTTGACGTAGGCCAACCCGTCGACGTCGAACTCGAAGACCTCCGGCGCGTACTGCACGCACAGCCCGTCGCCCGTGCACAGATCCTGATCCACCCAGACCTGCAACTGGTCGGTCGCGACCTCGGCCACCGGCGCACCCCCCATGTTCTCCCGTCCCACCCCCCGACGGTACCCGAATGCCGGTACCCGCCCGTCGACCCACCCTTGGCGATCAAGCTTCGGTGACGGGCGCGTTGCGGAGGACCGAATCGGGCTCATAGCGGCTAGTGTTAGGTCAGAACGTTCAAGCCCCCCGGGGAGGTGGGACGTGGCACGCAGCGACGACGCGGACTCGCGCGCCGCACGGTGGGAGAAGGAGGCCCACGATCTCTCCACGCAGGTCGCGTTCCTTCAAGAGGAACTCGCTCTGGTGCGGCGCAAGTTGACCGAGAGCCCCCGACACGTCCGGCAGCTCGAAGAGCGGCTGGCCGCCACCCAGGCGCAGTTGGCGCGGCTGACCGAGAACAACGAACGGCTCGTGAGCACCCTCAAGGAAGCTCGCGCGCAGATCGTGACGCTCAAGGAGGAGATCGACCGGCTCGCTCAACCCCCAAGTGGCTACGGCGTCTTCCTGGCCCGGCACGACGACGGCACGGTCGACGTCTTCACCGGCGGACGCAAACTGCGCGTCGCCGTGTCGCCGTCGCTCGACGTCGACGAGCTGCAACGCGGCCAGGAGGTCCTGCTCAACGACGCGCTCAACATCGTCGACGCGTTCGGCTACGAGCGGGTCGGCGAGGTGGTCATGCTCAAGGAGATCCTCGCGGGTCCCGAGGGCGCGCCGGGCGACCGGGCGCTGGTGGTCTCGCACTCCGACGAGGAACGCATCGTGCACCTCGCCGAGACCCTGATCGGCAGTTCGATCCGGGCCGGCGACTCGCTCATGATCGAACCCCGCTCGGCGTACGCCTACGAGCGGATCCCCAAGAGCGAGGTCGAGGAACTCGTGCTGGAGGAGGTGCCCGACGTCGACTACACCGACATCGGCGGCCTGCACTCCCAGATCGAGCAGATCCGCGACGCGGTGGAACTGCCGTTCCTGCACGCCGACCTGTTCCGGGAGCACCAGCTGCGCCCGCCGAAGGGCATCCTGCTCTACGGCCCACCCGGCTGCGGCAAGACGCTGATCGCCAAGGCGGTCGCCAACTCACTCGCCAAGAAGATCGCCGAGCGGCGGGGCGAGGAGAAGCACACCAGCTTCTTCCTCAACATCAAGGGCCCCGAGCTGCTCAACAAGTACGTCGGCGAAACCGAGCGGCACATTCGGTTGATCTTCCAGCGGGCCCGGGAGAAGGCCGGCGAAGGCACTCCGGTCATCGTCTTCTTCGACGAGATGGACTCGGTCTTCCGCACCCGCGGCTCCGGTGTCTCCTCCGACGTGGAGAACACCATCGTGCCGCAGCTGCTCAGCGAGATCGACGGCGTCGAAGGGCTGGAGAACGTCATCGTCATCGGCGCCTCCAACCGGGAAGACATGATCGACCCGGCGATCCTGCGCCCGGGGCGACTCGACGTGAAGATCAAGATCGAGCGTCCGGACGCCGAGGCGGCCAAGGACATCTTCTCCAAGTACATCCTCCCCGGCCTGCCGCTGCACGCCGACGACCTGGCCGAACACGGCAGTGACCCCCAGGCCACCGTCGCCGCCATGATCGACGCGGTGGTGCTACGGATGTACTCGGAGACCGAGGAGAACCGCTTCCTGGAGGTCACCTACGCCAACGGCGACAAGGAAGTCCTGTACTTCAAGGACTTCAACTCCGGCGCGATGATCCAGAACATCGTCGACCGGGGCAAGAAGATGGCCATCAAGGAGTTCCTCACCTCCGGTCGCAAGGGACTACGCCTGCAGCACCTGCTCGACGCCTGCGTCGACGAGTTCCGCGAGAACGAGGACCTGCCCAACACCACCAACCCGGACGACTGGGCGCGCATCTCCGGCAAGAAGGGCGAACGGATCGTCTACATCCGCACGCTCGTCTCCGGCGGCAAGGGCACCGAGGCCGGCCGCTCCATCGAAACCGCCAGCAACACCGGTCAGTACCTCTGACCCGACGCACCACCGGGGCCCGTGACGCCACCCGTCACGGGCCCCGCGCATGCGCTCCGGCCCGCCGCGCGCGCACCACTCCGCACGGATAGACTCCGGGGCCACCTTCCCATCCGAGAAGGACAGTCGTGCCCACCCAGCAGAGCGAAAAAGCCCCGGCGCTCCCCACTAGTCCGACCGCCAGCCCCGCCGCGTGGCGCCGCCGGCCCCTGCTCACCGCGCTTGCCGCGCTGCCCGCGGCCTGGCTGCTGCCGTTGGCCGCGACCGCCGTCGACGCCCGCTGGACACTGCCCCCGGCAGTCCTGCTCGCCACCGCCAGCCTGCTGCGCGGCGGCCGGACGCTGCTCGACCGGCTGCTGCTCGCCACCCTCCTGCTCGCTGGCCTCACCACCGCGGCCGGGCTGCTCTTCGCCGTCTGGCCCTGGGGGATGGCACCGGTCCCGGTGGCCGGCACCGCGCTGACCGTCCTCATCCTCACCGCCCTGGCCACCGGCCGGCACCCCACCCTGCCCCGACCCGGCCGGGACGACCTGTTCCCCGTCCTCGGCACCGCCGCGCTCGTCGGCTATCTCGCGCAGCCCGTACTGCGCGCCGACGACCCCCTCGGCCGGTTGACGATCCTCTCCAGGGGCGAGGACTACTTCCGGCACTTCTCCCTCGTCGACGTCATCGGCAGACACGGCGGCTACGTCTTCCTCGACCCCGACGCCGTACGCGAGCAACTCCTCTCCCTGCTCGTCCACTACCCACAGGGCTGGCACCTGCTGGTCGCCCTGCTCGACGGCCACCTCACCCCGCCCGGCACCGCACCGGCCGGCACCGGCGCGCTGCAGCCGTTCCTGTGGTGGAACGTCGCCACGTTCGGCTTCTTCGTGATCACCCTGCTCTGGGCCGCGCACCGCCTACCCGGGCCGCTGCACCCGCTCAGCCGCAGCGTGCTCACCATCGTCGTATGTGCCCTCGTCCTCGGCAGCCAGATGCCCCGCATGCTCCTGTCGGGATACCCCACCGAGACGCTCGGGTTGACCCTCACCATCGCCCTCGCAGCGCTCGTCGCCCGGCCGGTCGCCGCCCTCCGCGAACACCTGCTGCTGCTCGGTGCCCTGCTCGTCGGCATCGGCTACACCTACTACCTGTTCCTCCCCGCCGCCGCCGTCATGGTGCTGGGGGCCCTGCTCGCCCGCCGCCGCGAGGTGCTGCGGGCCCGCCGCACCGCGCTGGCCATCGGCACGGCCACCGCCGTCCTCACCCCGCTGCCGATCCTGCTCGGCGTGTTCCGCGCCAACCAGACCGAGGCACTCACCGCCACCGTCGGACCCGACCTCACCGAGACCTGGCTCGCCCTCGGCGGCCTGGGCGCCCTCGTCGTACCGGCGCTGCTGGTGCACGCCGTACGGTCCGGACGCGACGACCCGGCCTGGCGGCGCTGGCTGTTCATCCTGCTGGTCAGCCTCGCCCTCGTCCTGGGCATCGGGCAGGCCAGCGTCAGCCTCGGCGGTGAACCCGGCTACTACTTCAACAAGGCCGGCCACCTCACCACCGTGCTGCTGATCGCCGGCACCGCCGCCGTGGTACGGCTACTGCCGGTCCCACGTCGCAACCGCCCGCTGCACACCGCCACGGCCGGCCTCACCGCCGTCGCCGTCGCCGCCGCCACCGTGCTGCTCGTCGGTGTCACCGGTTGGCACCGCAGCCTGCTCGTCGTCGACAACCCGACCTGGGCGCAGCGCTGGGTGCACCAGCAGGTCGACCAGCCCACCCGCGTCCCCGTCGTGTGCGACCGGGCCCTGCGGCGGTATCCACCGGCCGACGGCGTCACCACGCTGATCCTCGACCGCAGCCCGTACCGCGCCTACCTGGCCAACATCTGCGTCGCCACCATGCAGGGCACGACCGCGCAGACCGAAGCCGGGATCTACCACATGGCCTTCGTCGAACCGGAGCGAACCTCGCAGATGCTGCAACGAACTCCGGGTGACATCCGGCTCGTGGTCACCACCGACGGTGCCCAGGTCCGGGTCAACAGGCTGCTGCGGGACGCCCCGGAACTGCGTGACCGGGTCACCGTCGAGGTGATGCTCGTCGACGAGCCCCCGTCCTGACCGGCGGGACCCAGCGGTACGCCGCACGACCGCCACGCCCCCGGTTGGCCGAGCGACGACTACGCTCGACATGACGGGGACCGGTCGGCAAACGAAGCGGGTAGGTCGATGAGCGTAAGACGAATCATGGGCACCGAGGTCGAGTACGGCATCTCCGTGCCCGGCCAGGCCGGGGCCAACCCCATGGTCACCTCCTCCCAGGTGGTGAACGCCTACGGCGCACGGCCGGAACTGAACCGGGGCGGCCGGGCCCGCTGGGACTACGAGGAGGAGTCACCGCTGCGCGATGCCCGCGGCTTCACCTACTCCGGCGCCGCCTACGACCCGGCCGAGGCGCTCGCCGACGAGGACCTCGGCCTGGCCAACGTGATCCTCACCAACGGGGCCCGGCTCTACGTCGATCACGCGCACCCCGAATACTCCACCCCCGAGGTGACCAACCCCCGCGACCTCGTCCGCTGGGACAAGGCGGGAGAACGGGTGATGGCGGAGGCGGCTCGGCGGGCCGCCACGATTCCCGGCACCGCGCCGATCCACCTCTACAAGAACAACACCGACAACAAGGGCGCCAGCTACGGCGCGCACGAGAACTACCTCATGCGCCGGCAGACGCCGTTCGCCGACATCGTGGCGTACCTGACGCCGTTCTTCGTCACGCGGCAGATCGTCTGCGGCGCCGGCCGTGTCGGCATCGGCCAGGACGGCGGCCAGAGCGGCTTCCAAATCTCCCAGCGTGCCGACTTCTTCGAGGTCGAGGTCGGCCTCGAGACCACGCTCAAGCGGCCGATCATCAACACCCGCGACGAACCGCACGCCGACGCGGACAAGTACCGCCGGCTGCACGTCATCATCGGAGACGCGAACCTCTCGGAGATCTCCACCTACCTCAAGGTGGGCACCACCGCGCTGATCCTCACGATGATCGAGGAGAAGGCGCTCGGTCCCGACCTCGGCATCGCCGACCCCGTCGGCGAACTTCGGGCGGTCAGCCACGACCCGTCACTGTCGCACCTGATGCGGCTGCGCGACGGGCGTCGACTCACCGCGATGGACGTGCAGTGGGCCTACCTGGAGCGGGTGCGCGCGTTCGTCGACGACCGCTACGGCGACGACGTCGACGAACAGACCGCCGACGTGCTCGACCGGTGGGAGAACGTCCTCGACCGGCTGGGGCGCGACGTGATGCTCTGCGCCGACGAACTGGACTGGGTGGCGAAGCTGCGGCTGCTGGAGGGCTACCGGGAGCGGGAGAAGCTCGGCTGGGGCTCGCACAAGCTCCAGCTGGTCGACCTGCAGTACTCCGACGTACGTCCGGAGAAGGGCCTCTATCACCGGCTGGTCTCCCGCGGGTCGATGAAGACCCTGCTCAGCGACGAGGAGAGCCGTACGGCGATGACGGAGCCGCCGGAGGACACCCGCGCCTACTTCCGGGGCCGCTGCCTGGCCCAGTACGCCTCCGAAGTGGTCGCCGCGAGCTGGGACTCGGTCATCTTCGACGTCGGTCGGGAGTCGCTGGTGCGGGTGCCGATGATGGAGCCGGAGCGGGGCACCAGGCGGCACGTCGGAGAGTTGTTCGACCGCTGTGCCAGCGCCAAGGATCTGCTGGAGACCCTGACCGGCGGCTGACCCACCGGTCGCCATCGCGACTGCCCCACCGGGCCGCCCTCCGTAGCGCGGTCCGCCGCCGCGCGCCGGTACCGGCGCGCGGCGGGCGTTTCGTCGCTGCCGCGAGGTAAGTTCATCGCAGGGAGATCGTGGAGGAGGCAACGATGGCCACTCGTGACAGCGGCGGTCAGTCGCAGTCGGGCAAGTCCCGTCAGGGCGAAGAGGTCGAGGACGTCACCGTCGAGGCGAACCCGGAGGTCGCCGAACGGCACGCCGAGATCACCGAGGACGTCGATGACCTGCTCGACGAGATCGACTCCGTCCTCGAGGAAAACGCCGAAGAATTCGTGAGGGGATATGTCCAGAAAGGGGGTGAATAGGGCATATGTCCGATTTGCCCGGGCGGTCGGGCAAAGTATGTCCCCAGTGCAGGCGCTCACTCCCCACCACCGAGTTTCACCGCAACCGTCGTCGGGCGGACGGCCTCGGCTACTACTGCAAGGCGTGTGCGACCGCCCGCTCGGAGGCCAGCCGCCGCAGGCGTGGCATCGCTCCCGCACGAAGGTCGGCGACTCCGGTGGGTCAGGGTCTGAAGTGGTGCCCGGACTGCGAGCAGGTCAAGCCGTTGGACGAGTTCCCAAGCACCACCCGGAAGGCCAGCGGCCGGCACAGCTACTGCAAGCCTTGCCATAACGCGCGGGGCAAGGAGACCGCCCAAGGCTCTACGGAGGCAACCGCGAGTACCACCTGCGGCGGCGGTACGGCATCGGGCAGAAGGAGTTCGATGAGCTGCTGGCCGAGCAGGGCGGGGTCTGCGGGGTGTGCGGTGACCCCGATCCGGAACATGTGGACCACGATCATCGCACCGGGTGGGTGCGCGGGATACTCTGCTTCAACTGCAACGGTGGTCTTGGCCAGTTCCGCGACAGTCCGACGAGGC
Organism: Micromonospora aridisoli; assembly: GCF_056150025.1. Lineage (NCBI taxonomy): Bacteria > Bacillati > Actinomycetota > Actinomycetes > Micromonosporales > Micromonosporaceae > Micromonospora > Micromonospora aridisoli. Next base: position 51,464 of record NZ_JAXCFK010000012.1, read on the forward strand.
TGGCCAGGGCCATCACGTACCTGAGAGGAACCACGTGGCAGCGGGTTTTGATCCATCCGGGCGTCTTCCAGATGTGTTCACCAACGCGGGGACGTCCTCCTTCACGGCTTTCCTGAGCAAGGTGGCTCCCGAGATGCTGCCCGGCCGTCGGGCGCTGCCCCCGGGCATGGCCGCCGATCTGGCGCCGCACGCCACCACGATCGTGGCGATCTCGGCGGCCGGTGGGGTCGTGATGGCCGGTGACCGGCGGGCCACCATGGGTAACCTGATCGCCCAGCGGGACATCGAGAAGGTGCACCCCGCGGACGCGTACTCGCTGGTGGGCATTGCGGGCACCGCCGGTATCGGCATGGAGCTGATGCGGCTGTTCCAGGTGGAGCTGGAGCACTACGAGAAGATCGAGGGCGCGATGCTCTCGCTCGACGGCAAGGCCAACCGGCTCGCCTCGATGATCCGCGGCAACCTGGGTGCGGCGATGCAGGGGCTGGCGGTGATTCCGCTCTTCGCCGGGTTCGACCTGGCGGCCAGCGATCCGGCGCGGGCCGGGCGGATCTTCAGTTTCGATGTCACCGGCGGCCCGTACGAGGAAACTGGCTACGACGCGATCGGCTCCGGTTCGCTGTTTGCCAGGTCGGCGTTGAAGAAGCGGTTCCGGACCGGGCTGTCCGTCGACGACGCGGTGCGGCTGGCGGTGGAGGCGCTCTACGACGCCGCCGACGACGACACCGCGACCGGGGGGCCCGACCTGACCCGGCGGATCTACCCGGTGGTGATGACCGCGACGGCGGAGGGGACGCACCGGCTGACCGACGCGGAGACCTCGGCGATCGCGGAGAGCGTGGTCGCCGGCCGGATGGAGAATCCGGGTGGCTGAGCCGCCCGCCCGCAGCTGATCGCAGTTTCCCCCAGTACGCGCCCGAAGGAGAGCCGCCGCCGTGGCCATGCAGTTCTACGCCTCGCCCGAACAGATCATGCGCGACCGTTCCGAGTTGGCCCGCAAGGGCATCGCTCGGGGGCGCAGCGCGGTGGTCGTGAGCTATGCCGGCGGGGTGCTCTTCGTTGCCGAGAATCTCTCCAGCACCCTGCACAAGGTCAGCGAGATCTACGACCGGATCGGGTTCGCCGCCGTGGGCCGCTACAACGAGTTCGAGAACCTGCGCCGCGCGGGTGTGCGGATGGCCGACCTGAACGGCCTGAGCTACGACCGCCGGGACGTGACGGGTCTGGCACTGGCCAACTCGTACGCGCAGATCCTCGGCGCCATCTTCACCGAGCAGTCGAAGCCGTTCGAGGTGGAGATCTGCGTGGCGGAGGTGGGTGCCACGCCGGAGGAGGACTCGCTGTACCGGTGCACCTACGACGGGTCGGTGACCGACGAGCCGGGCCGGATGGCGATGGGCGGTCAGGCCGAGGCAATCTCCGGGGTGCTGAAGTCGAATCACCGGCCGGACATGTCGCTCGGTGACGCGGTGAAGGTGGCGGTGCAGGCGCTGGGCAGTGTCGGCGGCGAGGGTGGTGCCGCCCGCACGATCGCCGGCAACCAGTTGGAGGTCGCCATCCTGGACCGTAACCGGGTGGGTCGCACCTTCCGGCGGATCACCGGTGCCGCGTTGACCGCGCTGCTCGACGGCGACGCGGCCGGCGCGGCGGCGGAGGGCGACCGGGCGCAGACCCCGAGCACGCCGACGGAGGAGGGGCACAAGCCGACCACCTCCGCCGGCTCAGCGGACCTGGAGGACAAGCCGGGCGACAAGTCCGGCAGCTGATCGCCATCCCGGTCTCGGACCGGACAGCGGCGGCGCCCGACCGGTCACGACCGGCGGGCGCCGTCCGTGTTTTCCGGGCGGTCAGTGCCGGGCGAGCAGTGGCCGCACGAGCGCCCACCAGGCGACGGCGACCGCGTTGAAGAGGCCCATTCCCGGCGGGGCCGCCACATTTGACGGAGCCACTCGCGCGGTCATCAGCTCGGCGAGGGCGCCGTCGCCGACGGTACGTTCGGCCTGCAGGCGTCGTCGGCGGTCGCGTACCCAGGCGCGGTTGCGCCACAGCCAGGCCCAGCCTCGGGCCTTCTGGGCCGCCCAGCCGCCGGCCAGCGCGGTGGCGAGCATGGCGGCCTCGGTGAGCAGCAGCATCGGTGCCAGCAGCGTCAGGGTCCGGCCCTGGTAGGCGGTCAGCAGGGTGAGCAGGCGGTTGCGTTCTACCAGGTAGAGCTTGAGTTGGTTGCGGGAGAACTCGTAGTGGTGGAGCACGACGGCGTCGGGCACGTACTCCAGCCGCAGGCCGCGTTGCCACAGCCGGAGGCTGAGTTCGGTGTCCTCGTGGTAGGCGAAGTACTCGTCGGGGAAGCCGCCGAGTTCCTCCCACCGGTGGCGGCTGATGACGAAGCAGCAGCCGCTGAGGGACGGGACCACGGTGCGCCGGGCGTGGGCGCTGGCCGGTTCACCGTTGCCGCCGGCCCAGGACAGGCCGGTGAAGTGCAGTGGGTTGCCCGAGGTGTTGATCAGGTCGGGGTCGTTGGCGAGCCGGATGGAGGCCATGGCGGCGCCGACGCCCGGCTCGGCGGCGACCGCGACCACCTTGGCGAGGGCGTCGGGGGTCACGAGGGCGTCGGAGTTGACGAAGGCCAGCCAGTCGCCGGTGGCCTCGGCGGCACCGAGGTTGCAGCCGCCGGAGTAGCCGGTGTTGGTCTCGGGCCGGACGACCCGTACGCCGGGCAGACCCTTGACCACGTCGATGCCGTCGCCGGTGCAGCCGTTGTCGACCACCACCAGGTCGATGTCGACGCCGGTGCTGGCCAGCACGGCCCGGGCGGCGTCGACCAGCCAGGGTTCGGTGCCGTAGGCGAGCATCACGGCGGTGACGCGGGGTGGTTTCATCGGGCTCCTCCGGGGGTGGTGGCGGGCACCGGGGCCGCGACCGGCGGGGCGGGCGGCGGCGTCGAGCGGCGACGCAGCAGGGTGCCCATGACGAGCGCGGCCGTCACGGAGCCCACGGCGTAGCCGAGTTCGACGCGGAGCGCGACGGAGAGCGGGGCCAGGGTCGCGCCGGCCAGCGCGGCGACGCCGACGATCCAGGCCAGGGCCTGGGCGTGGTGCCGGTCGCGGGCCAGCAGCGCCTGGCCGAGCACCAGAGCCCACAGGTACGCCACGGTGGCCGTCGAGAGCCAGACGAAGTCGCCGTGGCCGAGGACGTCGGGGGCGTCGAAGAGGGCTCGCACGAGCCATGGGCCGAGCAGGGCGGTGAGGACGCCACCGGCGACGCCGAGGGCGGTGACGATCGCCAGGGAGCGGCGCAGCAGGGCGCCGAAGGCGCGGTCGTCGCCGGTGGCGGCGGCGGTGGACAGACCGGGTAGCAGCGCGGCCTGCATCGAGCCGAAGACGAAGAGTGGTATGCGGACCAGTACCAGCGCGGAGAGCAGGGCGCCGGCGGTGGCGACGTCGGTCGGGTCGAGCAGCCGTACGTTGATCACGCCGATGTTGACCACCACCTGGGCGAGCAGGCTGGAGGCGGTGAGCAGGGCGAGTCCGCGGAGCAGTGGGGGCCATGGGACCTTGGGTCCGCGCCCGGTGGCCCGGGCCACCGGTGCGGCGGTCAGTGCCACGGCGGCCAGTGGCGCCACGACCAGGACCAGCGCGTACGCCACGGGGGAGTCGACGCCGGCGACGGCGAGGGCGGCGACCAGCACGATGCGTAGTCCGCCGTCGAGGCCGAGTTGGGTGCCGTACCAGCCGAAGCGGCGCAGGCCGGAGAGCACACCGCGGGTGGTGTGTGCCACGGCCAGTGCGGCCAGGGCGCCACCGAGGGCGGGCACCATGGTGGGGTCGCCGTCGAAGAGCCGGTCGGTGAGGGTGCCGGCGGTGCTGATGGTCAACAGCAGGAGCAGGCCGAGCACGGCGGCGGCGACGGCGGCCCCGCGGGCCAGTACCGGACCGGGTGGCAGCGCGCGGGTGCGGCGGGCCGCGACGAGGCGGGCGATCTCCTGTTCGACGGGGAAGAACACGCCGATGCCGAGGGTGAAGACGACGGACCAGAGCACCGACAGCGCGGAGTAGTCGGCGGCGTCGAGGTTGTGCCCGGCCAGGGCGAGGTGGACGTACGCGGCCAGTCCGACCACGGCCAGGCCGATGCCGACGGGGAGCGTGCCGGGTGGGAGGAGGCGGAGCAGGCGGCGCATCACCGGCGGATGAGGGCGAGGGTGAGGACGGCCAGAGCCCGGCCAAGGTAGATCATCGCCTTGGCGGGGGAGTGGCTGGGGGTGCCGGCCATCCGGCGACGCATGGCGACCGGCACCTGTTGGATCCGGTAGCCGCGCCGGGCGGCGTGGACCAGCGTCTCGACGGTGTCGCCGAGGTACTCGGCGGGGTACCAGCGGGCGAACATGTCGATCATCCGGCGGTTGGCGGCGCGGAAGCCGGAGGTGGTGTCCGTCAGCGTGGTGCCGGCCAGGCCGGACAGCACCAGCGACAGCATGCCCATCGCCCAGCGGCGGGGGCCGCGTACGGTGTAGTCGCCCTCGCCGGCGAACCGGGCCCCGATGACCAGGTCGTAGTCGTCGAGCAGGTCGACCAGTTTCGGCACGTACCGGGGGTCGTGCTGCCCGTCGGCGTCGACCTGTACCGCGACGTCGTAGTCGTGGTCGTGGGCGTAGCGGTAGCCGAGCCGCATGGCTCCACCGACGCCGAGGTTGTACGGCAGCCGGGCGACGCGGGCCCCGGCGGCGGCGGCGACGGCGGCGGTGCGGTCGGTGGAGCCGTCATCGACGACGAGTACGTCCACGTCGGGCAGTTCGCCCCGGATCTCGCCGACGACGTCGCCGATGGAGGCGGCCTCGTTGAGCGCCGGGATGATGATCAGCAGTCGCTTGCCGTTAACCATCGCGGGACACCATCTCCGCCCGGTCGGGGCGTCCTACCCACTCGGCACGTTCCGCCCGTTCGGCCTCGACCTCGGCGCGGAGCAGGGCGAACTCCTCGGCGAGGGTGCGGGTCTCCTCCTCCAGCGCGCTGACCTCCCAGCTGAGGTGGATGCAGACCAGCAGGAGGAAGACGATGCCGAGGAAGAGCACCAGACTGACGCCGGAGGCGACGCCGAGCAGGTCGGCGACGCCGTCGAGCAGCCGGGGGAACAGCGACAGCGGGATCACCACGAACAGCAGCCCGAGCCAGAGCATGCCGTACTTCTCGCGCAGTTGCCGGCGGCGCAGCAGCTCCACGATCGTGGCCAGCAGGACCAGACCGGTCAGGCCGGTGACCAGGGTGAGCTTCATGCGACCTTCCACGGGGAGAGTGGAGCGGCGGAGGCGAACGCGTCGACCAGGGTGGCGTGCCAGTCCGGCAGGGGTGGCAGCCCGATCTCGGCCCACCGGCCGTGCCCTAGCACACTGTACGCCGGTCGGGGAGCGGGTCGCACGAACCGGGCGCTGGTAGTGGGTCGGATCCGGTCGGGGTCGAGCCCGTGCAGGGCGAACACCGCGCGGGCCAGCCCGTACCAGGTGGTTTCGCCGGAGCAGGTGCCGTGATACACGCCGGGGGTGGCATGTCCGGCGTGAGCGGCCTCGGCGAGCCTGACCAGGTGGCGGGCCAGCGCGTGGGACCAGGTCGGCTGGCCGCGCTGGTCGTCGACGACGTCGAGGACCTCGCGTCGGTCGGCCAGATCGAGCATGGTGGTGACGAAGTTGCGGCCGTGGGTGCCGTAGAGCCAGGCGGTCCGCACCACGTAGCCGGCGTCGGGCAGCAGCCGGGTCACGGCCCGTTCGCCGACGAGCTTGCCGCGACCGTACGCGTTGACCGGTGCGGTCGGCGCGTCCTCCGGGTACGGGGCGGTGGCGGTGCCGTCGAAGACGTAGTCGGTGGACAGGTGCAGCAGGCGGGCACCGTGGACGGCGCACGCGGTGGCGAGGTGGGTGACGGCGTCGCCGTTGACGGCGGTGGCGGCCGGCTCGTGCTGCTCGGCACCGTCGACGTCGGTCCAGGCCGCGGTGTTGACCACCACGTCGTGGCCGTCGACGGCGGCATGTACGGCGGCGGCGTCGGTGATGTCGAGTTCGGTGCGGGTGAGGGCGGTGACCTGGTGTTCCGGTCGCGCGGCGAGGACGTCGGCCAGGTCGCGGCCGAGCATGCCGCCGGCACCGGTCACCAGGAACCTCATTCGGCTGCCGCCTTCAGCGGTTCCCACCAGGCGCGGTTGTTGCGGTACCAGCGGACGGTGTCGGCGAGTCCGGTGTCGAGGTCGATGCTGGGGGCGTACCCCAGCTCGTTGTTGATTTTGGTGATGTCGAGGGAGTAACGGCGGTCGTGTCCCTTGCGGTCGGCGACGGGCACGACGCGGTCCCAGCCGGCGTCGCACGCCTCCAGCAGCCGGGCGGTGAGTTCCTTGTTGGTCAGTTCGGTGCCGCCACCGATGTGGTAGACCTCGCCGGCGCGGCCCCTGTGCTGGACGAGCGCGATGCCGCGGCAGTGGTCGTGCACGTGCAGCCAGTCGCGGACATTGCCGCCGTCGCCGTAGAGCGGCACGGTGCCGCCGTCGAGGAGGTTGGTGACGAAGAGCGGGACGACCTTCTCCGGGTACTGGTAGGGCCCGTAGTTGTTGGAGCAGCGGGTCACCACCACGTCGAGGCCGTGTGTCCGGTGGTAGGCCAGCGCGAGCAGGTCGGAGCCGGCCTTCGACGCCGAGTAGGGGGAGTTGGGCGCCAGCGGCCAGTCCTCGGTCCAGGAACCCTCGGCGATCGAGCCGTAGACCTCGTCGGTGGAGACGTGCACGAACCGGCCGACGCCGTGGCGCAGGGCGGCGTCGAGGAGGTTCTGGGTGCCGAGCACGTTGGTGGTGACGAAGGGCGCGGCACCGGCGATCGAGCGGTCGACGTGGGACTCGGCGGCGAAGTGCACCACCACGTCATGCCCCGCGACGGCCTGGTCCACCACGTCGGGGTGACGGATGTCACCCCGTACGAATCGGAATCGGGGGTCGTCGGCCACCGGGGCGAGGTTGGCCAGGTTGCCGGAGTAGGTGAGCGCGTCGAGCACGGTGACCACGTCCGGCTTCAAGGCCGGTACGCCCGCCGCACTGCCGCCGGGGACGCCGAGCAGCGTCCGGACGTATTCCGAACCGATGAACCCGGCTCCGCCGGTGACCAGGATCCTCACGGGTCCGGAAGTCTACGCGAAACGGCCACTTCCGCAGTGCAGGCGAGGCGTTCGCCGGCGGTCCGGTTGCCGGTAGGCTCCCCGGGTGCGTGGAATCCTGCTCGCCGGTGGCACCGGATCCCGGCTCTGGCCGATCACCCGGGCGGTGTCGAAACAGCTGATGCCGGTCTTCGACAAGCCGATGATCTACTACCCCCTCTCCACCCTGGTGATGGCCGGGATACGCGAGATCCTGGTGATCACCACGCCGGAGGAGCAGGGCCAGTTCCAGCGGCTGCTCGGCGACGGTGGCCAGTTCGGGCTCCGGCTGGAGTACGTCGCCCAGCCCCGGCCGGAGGGCATCGCGCAGGCGTTCGTGCTCGGCGCGGACTTCATCGGCGACGAGGCGGTGGCGCTGATCCTCGGCGACAACATCTTCCACGGGGTGGGCCTGGGGCGGCAGTTGGCGGCCACGGGTGATCCGCAGGGTGGCCGGATCTTCGCCTACCCGGTGGCCAACCCGCAGGACTACGGCGTGGTGCACTTCGACCCCGACGGCCGGGTGCTGTCGATCGAGGAGAAGCCGCAGCGGCCGACGTCCCGGTACGCGGTGCCGGGGCTGTACTTCTACGACAACCGGGTGGTGGAGATCGCCCGGGGGCTCAAACCCAGCGCCCGGGGCGAGCTGGAGATCACCGCGGTGAACGAGGCGTACCTGCAGTGGGGTGAACTGTCGGTCACCGTGCTGGACCGGGGGACCGCCTGGCTGGACACCGGCACCTTCACCTCGCTGATGCAGGCCGCCGAGTTCGTCCGGGTGATCGAGGAACGGCAGGGCATGAAGATCGGCTGCGTCGAGGAGGCCGCCTGGCGGGCCGGGCTGATCGACGACGCGCAGCTGCGTGCCCTGGCCGAGCCGTTGACCAAGAGCGGATACGGCGACTACCTGCTCGACCTGCTCGTGGCCGGGCGACAGGAGCCGGGCGGCGGGTTCGACGGGGCGGGGGGCGCCCGGTGAAGCTGCGGCCGCTGAGCGTCGAGGGCGCCTGGGAGATCACCCCACAGCAGCACGGCGACCCGCGGGGGGTGTTCCTGGAGTGGTACCGCTTCGACCGGCTGGGCGAGGCGGTCGGGCATCCGCTGCGGCTCGCGCAGGGCAACCTGTCGGTCTCCGCCCGCGACGTGGTGCGCGGGATCCACTTCGCTGACGTGCCACCGGGACAGGCCAAGTACGTCACCTGCGTCCGGGGGGCGGTGCTCGACGTGGTCGTCGACCTGCGGGTCGGCTCGCCCACCTTCGGCCGCTGGGAGGGGGTACGCCTGGACGAGGTGGACCGGCGCGCGGTGTACCTGGCCGAAGGGCTCGGGCACGGGTTCTGCGCGTTGACCGACGACGCCACCCTGACCTACCTCTGCTCGACCACGTACAACCCTGCGGCGGAGCACGCGGTGCACCCGTTGGACGAGGAGTTGGGCATCGACTGGCCGGCCGGCACGCCGCTGTTGTCCGCCCGGGACGACGCCGCGCCGAGCCTGGCGGAGACCCGGGAGGCCGGTCTGCTGCCGGTGTACGACACGTGCCGCCGGTACGTGGCGGGTCTCGGTGCCGTGGCGGGTTCCGCCGACGGGTGAGGCCGGCACGTACCGCGACAGTGACGAACAGGGCCTCCGTACGGCTAATGTCTCATCATGGAACGGCGAATCTTCGGTCTGGAGACCGAGTACGGCGTCACCTGCACCTACCGCGGACAGCGCCGGCTGTCCCCTGACGAGGTCGCCCGGTATCTCTTCCGCCGGGTCGTGTCGTGGGGCCGGTCGAGCAACGTCTTCCTGCGCAACGGCGCGCGGCTCTACCTGGACGTCGGCTCACACCCCGAGTACGCCACCCCCGAGTGCGACTCGGTGGTCGACCTGGTCGCCCACGACCGGGCCGGCGAGCGGATCCTGGAAGGGCTGCTCATCGACGCGGAGAAGCGGCTGCACGACGAGGGCATCGCCGGTGAGATCTACCTGTTCAAGAACAACACCGACTCGGCCGGCAACTCGTACGGCTGCCACGAGAACTACCTGGTGTCCCGGCACGGTGAGTTCGGCCGGCTCGCCGACGTGCTGATCCCGTTCCTGGTCACCCGGCAGTTGATCTGCGGTGCGGGCAAGGTGCTGCAGACACCGCGCGGCGCGGTCTACTGCCTGTCCCAGCGGGCCGAGCACATCTGGGAGGGGGTCTCCTCGGCGACCACCCGCAGCCGCCCGATCATCAACACCCGGGACGAGCCGCACGCCGACGCGGAACGGTACCGCCGGCTGCACGTCATCGTCGGCGACTCGAACATGAACGAGGTCACCACGCTGCTGAAGGTCGGCACCGCCGACATCGTGCTGCGGATGATCGAGGCCGGGGTGGTGATGCGCGACCTCACCCTGGAGAACCCGATCCGGGCGATCCGGGAGGTGTCGCACGACATCACCGGTCGGCGCAAGGTGCGGCTGGCCTCGGGCAAGGAGATCAGCGCGCTGGAGATCCAGCAGGAATACCTGGCCAAGGCGACCGAGTTCGTCGAGCGTCGCGGCGGCGACCAGACCGCCAAGCGGGTGGTCGAGCTGTGGGGCCGGGTGCTGCGGGCGGTGGAGACCGGCGACCTGGAACCGGTCTCCCGGGAGATCGACTGGGTGACCAAGCTGCGTCTCATCGAGCGGTACCAGCGCAAGCACGACCTGCCGCTGTCGCACCCCCGGGTGGCGCAGATGGATCTGGCGTACCACGACCTGCGGCGGGGCCGGGGCCTCTACGCGCTGCTGGAGCGGCGGGGCGAGGTGGACCGGGTGGCCACCGACCCGGAGATCTTCGAGGCGAAGGAGACGCCGCCGCAGACCACCCGGGCGCGGCTGCGTGGCGAGTTCATCCGGCACGCCCAGGAGAAGCGGCGGGACTTCACCGTCGACTGGGTGCACCTGAAGCTCAACGATCAGGCGCAGCGGACCGTGCTCTGCAAGGACCCGTTCCGGGCGTACGACGAGCGGGTGGAGCGGCTGATCGCCAGCATGTGACGGGCCCGACCGGGGCCGTGCCGTTCGGCCGGCCCCGGGTACGCTGGTCCGGTCATGATTCCTTCCGAACCTCCCACCCCGGGCGCGCAGCGGCAGGGCTGGCTCGAACGCCGCCGCGACAAGGTCCGCGCCGAGATCGAACGTAACCGCCGCGGCGAGTACACGGTGCCCACCTGGGTGCTGGCCCTCGCGCTGGCGCTGATCGTGGGCGGCTGGGCCGCCCTCGTCATCTTCGCGTGAGGTGAAAGGAAGGGCCCCTTGTTAACGCCTGCGGTAGAGCAGGGGCCCCTTGTCAACGCTGTCGGTTCAGGACTCGTCGGTGCCGAGCAGCCGGGCGGCGTGCCGGCCGGCCGCGGCGGCCGCCAGGAAGTAGGCGTGGTCGGCGTCCAGCCCGCGCCCCATCGTCGACAGCGGCACCGGGCTGCGGCGTAGCGCCGCGTCCAGCCCGTCGGTGTCCACCCGGATCACGGTGTGCCGTTCGGTGAGCGGGGTCAGAGCGGCGTCGACCTCGGCGGCCAGCGCCGGCTCCAGGCCCGTCGGCACCACCAGCTCCGCGCGGGCCAGCGCCACCCGGCCGTACGCGGTGAGGCTGTGGTGCGACACGCCCCGGTGTCGTGGACGCGGGTCGGCGGCGGAGATCCGCAGCGAACCGACCGGGCGACCGCCCAGGGTGGCGACGGCGTTTACCGCCTCTCCAACGGCCACACCGGAGAACCCCCAGCGGGTGCCGGTGCCCAGGTTGCCCGGGCCCTGTGCCACCACCGCCACGTCGGCGTCGAGTACGTGCCGGGCGGCGAGCAGCCCGCTGTGCAGCGTCGAGGCCTCCAGGTCGCCGCCGAACGCCTGCCCGACGCTGATCGTGCCGACCAGTTCGTCGCGTAGCCCGGCGAGGGTGCGGGAGAACCAGGCGGGCAGCGCCCCGCCGTCGGTGAGCAGGTACGCCACCCGCGCCCGGGGGGCGTCGGCGCGTACCCCGGCCAGGATCGCCGGCAGCGCGGAGTGCAGGTCGGCGGTGACCACCGGCAGGCCGGCGAGGTCGTCGGCGGTGGCCAGCACCGCCCGGTGCGGTGAGGCCTCCTCGTCGACGCCGAGCAGGATCGGCTGCAACGGGGTGTACCGCGCCTTGACCAGGTGGCCGGCGTCGCGGGTGTCGAGGGCCTGCGGCGGGTCCGGCGGCAGCCGGTCCGGCAGCGCCACGACCAGGGCGTAACCACCGGTGCCGAGGCCCATCAGCAGGGCCCCGGCGTTGAGCAGCACCCGGTCGCCCGGCTCGGGTTCGCCGACCAGCGCCGGATAGGCCAGCGCCCGCATCGCCCCGCCGTCGTCCAGGGCGACGTCCACCTCCACCGCCCCGGCCCACCGCCGCCGCACCGCCGTCACCGCGCCCACCCGCCACCGCACCACCCCCGCACGCTAACCCCCACCCCACCGCCCCACCCGGCCGCCCCCACCCGCCCCGCGCCACGCACCCCCGCCCCCTCTCGCCTCGGCGATCATGCACTTTCTGTCCCCGCATAGCTCAACAAAAGCCGCTTACCGGCGACCGAAAGTGCAAGATCGCGGGAGGGGTGGAACTGGGAGCGGCGGTGCGTGGCGCGGGGTGCGTGCGGGGGACGGGTGGGCTGCTAGCGTCTACCGGGTGTCGCGTAGTCGCACCGAACGGCTGGTCAACCTGGTGATCTGCCTGCTGTCCACGCGGCGGTTCCTGACCGCCGCGCAGATCGCCGCGACCGTACCCGGATACGAGCACGATCCGGACGACGCCCGTGAGCACGAGGCCTTCCAGCGCAAGTTCGAGCGGGACAAGGCCGAACTGCGGGAGTTGGGCGTACCACTGGAGACCGGGACGGCGAGCGCCTTCGACGCGGAGCCCGGGTACCGGATCGCGCGCCGCGAGTACGCGCTGCCCGACATTCCCCTCAAGCCGGACGAGGCCGCCGCGGTCGGCATCGCCGCCCGACTGTGGCAGCACGCCGGCCTGGCGGCCGCCGCCACGTCGGGGCTGGCCAAGTTGCGCGCCGCCGGCGTGGACGTGGATCAGCAGGCCACCCTCGGACTGGAGCCGATGGTCACGGTCGACCCGGCGTTCGCTCCGCTGACCGCGGCCGCCCGGGACCGGCGGGAGGTCCGCTTCGACTACCGGGTGCCGGACCGCGACGCGCCCGCCCGGCGCCGGCTGCAACCGTGGGGCGTGGTCTGCTGGCGGGGCCGGTGGTACGTGGTCGGCCACGACCTGGACCGCGACGCCACCCGCTGCTTCCGCCTGTCGCGGGTGGTGGGTCCGGTGCGCGCCACCGGCGGGCCGGGCGCCTACCAGCCGCCGACCGACGTCGACCTGATCAGTCACGTGGCCCGCTGGTCCGGTCCGGTGGAACGACCCGGTCGCGCGACCGTGCTGGTCGCCCCCGGCCGAGCCGCCGGGCTGCGCCGCTGGGCCGTGGAGGTCACCGCCGGCCGGGACGTGGACCGGCTGGTCCTGCCGTACGGCGACGCCTGCTCCCTGGCGGGGCACCTCGTCGGCTACGGGCCCGACGTGCGGGTGATCGACCCGCCCGAGGTCCGGGAGGCCGTCATCCAACGACTCAAGGAGATCGCCGCCCGGCACGAGACACTGGCGGTGACCCCATGAGCGGAGTGGCGCGAGCGGGGTCCCGGGCCTCGGCGGACCGGCTGGCCCGGCTGCTGAACCTGGTGCCGTACCTGCTCGCCCGGCCGGGGATCGAGATCGCCGAGGCGGCCGGTGACCTGGGTGTCACCGAGCGGCAGCTGCGGGAGGACCTGGAGCTGCTGTGGGTCTGCGGGCTGCCCGGGTACGGCCCGGGTGACCTGATCGACATGGCCTTCGACGGTGACCGGGTGACCATCACCTACGACGCGGGCATCGACCGGCCGCTGCGGCTCACCCCGGACGAGGCGCTGGCGTTGGTGGTGGCGTTGCGGATGCTCGCCGAGACGCCGGGGGTGGGCAACCGGGAGGCGGTCGAGCGGGCCCTCGCGAAGATCGAGGACGCGGCCGGTGACCTGGTCGCCGCCCCGGTGGAGGTGCGGTTGCCCGGTGACGCCGGGCGGGTGGAGCAGTTGCGCGCCGCGGTGGAGAGCGGTCGTGCGCTGCGCATCACCTACTACACGCCCGCCCGGGACGAGACCACCGAACGGGTCATCGACCCGCTGCGGGTGCTGATGGTCGGTGGCCGGACGTACGTGGAGGCGTGGTGCCGGCGCGCCGAGGCGATGCGGCTGTTCCGGGCCGACCGGATCGACGCGGTGACCGAGCTGTCCGAGCCCGCCGTCGTGCCGCCGCAGGCCCAACCGCACGACCTGAGCGAGGGGGCGTTCCGGCCCTCGCCCGATCTGCCGCTGATCACGTTGCGGATCGGCCGGGGGGAGCGGTGGATCACCGAGTACTACCCGTGTGAGCGGGTGGAGTCCGACGGCGAGCGGTGGGTGGTGTCGCTGCGCGTCACCGACCTCGGCTGGGCCCGCCGGTTCGTGCTCGGCCTCGGTCCGGACGTCGAGGTCGTCTCCCCGGCCGAGCTGGCCGGGCAGGTGCACGAGTCGGCGGTGGCGGCCCTGGAGGCGTACGCGCAGCCGGTGCCGGCCGACGCGGACCCGGCGACGGCCGGCGACAGGCAGTAGGCTGGCGTCCGTGCTGAAGTGGATCGTGCTCGCGCTGGTGCTGGTGCCGTTGGTTCTGCTCGCGCTGGCCGTCCGACCCGTGCTGGCACGGCTGCCCCGGCTGCGCCGGGCGGCGGTGGCGTTGCAGCGCCGCGCCGATGAGGCCGCGGCGCTGCGTGAGGAGGCGGAGAGCCTCCAGCAGCGGGCGGAGGGGTTGCAGAGCCGGCTGGAAACGACCCAGCAGCGGCTCGTCCTGATCAGGTCCCGGCGCGGCGACTGAGTCGCACGGTCGGTCGCCGGCCAGCCTCGCGCCGTGCACATTCCTGCCCGCACGGTGCGCTCTCCTGCACGCTGCGGCGTGACTTCGCGCAGAATGATCCAGCCGCCCGGTTGACGGGACACTCGCGGTTGGCCGAGACTTCACCCGCCGGGACGAACCACCACCGCCCCGGCGGGTGGCAACGGCCCTTGCCGGACGTACGATGGGCTGCGGAACCACCCTCATCGACACAGTGCGACTGGAGCCCTCCATGCATGCCCTCAAGCCCTGGCACATCGCCGTACTCGTGGTCGTGCTGATCCTGCTCTTCGGCGCGAAGCGGCTCCCGGACGCCGCCCGGTCCCTCGGCCGCTCGCTGCGGATCATCAAGGCCGAGACGAAGAGCCTGGCCGACGACGACCGCGACCTCGCCAGCAAGGCCGACGCGCAGGCCGGCTACCAGCCGTACCCGCCGCAGCAGCCGGGCCCGCAGCAGCAGCCCTACCAGGGCACCGTGCAGCCGCCGGTCGACCCGGTGCAGCGCGTCCGCGAGAACTGATCCCCGGGTCCGGTAACCGTGGCCTTCGGACTCCGCAAGCGCGGACCGAGCAACTTCGAGCGGGCCGCCGACGGCTCGATGACCCTCATCGAGCACGTCCGCGAACTACGCAACCGACTGTTCCGTGCCTCGCTGGCCATCCTCATCGGCTTCGTGGTCGGTTTCGTCCTGGCGGACATGGTCTTCGACCTGCTCGCCGGTCCTTACTACCGGCTCATGCCGGACCAGCGGTTCATCCAGCTCGGGCCGGCGGACGCATTCCTGCTCAAACTCAAACTCGCGCTCTGGATCGGGCTGATCGTCGCCTCACCGGTGTGGCTTTATCAGCTCTGGGCCTTCATCGCGCCGGGTCTGCACCGGCACGAGCGCAAGTACGCCTACATCTTCGTGGCGATTGCCGCACCCCTGTTCATGGCTGGTGCGGCGCTGGCGTTCTTCGTCGTCGACAAGGGCCTGACCTTCCTGTTGGAAGCGGGAGTCACCGGGATCGACACCTCGCTTGAGGTGACCCGTTACATCTCCTTCGTCACCAACATGATCCTCATCTTCGGGGTGGCGTTCGAGTTTCCGTTGATCGTGCTGATGCTCAACTTCGTCGGCATCGCCAGCGCGAAGCGGTTGCTGAGCTGGTGGCGGGTCGCGGTCTTCACCTTCTTCGCCTTCTCCGCGGTGGTGACCCCGACGCCGGATCCGTTCGGCATGACCGCGCTGGCGTTGTGCCTGTGTGCGCTCTACTTCGCCGCGGTCGGCGTCGCGTTCCTCAACGACAAGCGGCGAGGGCGGGGCAAGGAGATCTACGCCGGCATCGACGACGACGAGGTGTCCCCGCTCGAATTCGACCGGGACCCGGTCGAGGCGGGCCAACCGGTCGATGCGGTCACCCCGGTCGACGCGCCGGCCCCGATCGACGCGCCAGCGCCGATCAACCGCCGGTACGACGACATAACCTGACCGCGACGACGCTTCCGCCGGTGCAGCGACAAGCCTTCCTCCATGGGGAAGGCTTGTCGCTTTCCGGGACCTCGACCGCCTCGCTTACCGGACGGTGGGGCTGTCGTCAGCCGCACAGTCGGCAATCCGTCAACGCGCTCTCGCAACCTGCGATCGAGTGAACGACTGAATACGATGTGTCGACGTCCCTGGTGAGAGAGAGGCCCCCTCCCTGTGCGTCGTCCGACGTTCCGCCGTCCACCCACCGTCAGACGGGAGTCCGACGCATCGGCACGGTGGTGGGGGAACACCGTCACCCGCTATCTGTTCCTGGGTGCCATCGCGGTGGGCGCTGGGTTCCTCCTCGGAGCCCTTTCGAGCGGCCCGGCCAGCGCGGACACCCGCCACACGCCATCGGTGAGCGCGGATCAGCGCGAGCCGGCGGCGCCTCGCCTCACGTCGTCTCTCGACGACCTGATCAGTGAACTTGTCGAACAGCCGGAGGCCCGGCCCCGCGCCCAGGCGGGGAAGCACGAGCAGGCCGGGAACCGTGCCCAGGTTCCGGGTCGCGATCAGGCCCGGTCGCCGGGCCAGGGCCGGGAACCGTCGCGCGGCTCGGCGACCGGCAAGCTAGGCGGCGAGCGTGGTGGAGAAGAAGGTCGGTCGCGGAGCGACCGCCCGGGTCGGGAGCGTTCCGCAGGGCCGCCGGTGGCCACGCCTCCCGATCGAGTGCCGGCGGCCGACGGAACGCCGAGTTACCGTCCACCGGATCGTCCCGGAGCGGGCCGCCGCGCGCCGGTGGAGTTGCCGGACCGCTCGGCCGTACCGGTCATCGGCGAACACCGACCGGCCCCCCACCAACCAGCCGACGTGTCGGCTCAGCCGGACGTGACCAGGACGGCGACGGGCTTGACGGGCCTGTCCAGGACGGCGACGGGCTTAACGGGCCTGACCAGGACGGCGGACCTGACCGGAGCGGCGACGGGCCTGACGGGCCTGACGGGCCTGACCGGGACGGCAACGGACCTGACCAGGACGGCGGCCGACTTGACGGACGTGGCCGGCGTGGCGACAGGGCTGGTGTCCCGGCCCGGGACAGCAGTCGCAAACCTCCGCCCGCAGGCCGTCGTGCGGCCGGTGCTGTCCACTGTCGTCGCCGTGGTGACGTCCGGGTCGGCGACGGTGATGACGCCCGTCGTGCGGGTGGTGGACGTGGTCGCCCCCGCGCTGCCCGGTGTGCCGGGATGCCCTGGTGGGGCGTCGTCTGCCGTGGTGGTGCCGATACCGGGGACGCCGACACTCCCGATACCGTCGGCACCGACGCCCTGGGTGCCGATGCCTCAGGCGCCGACGACCGGTGCCCCGTCGGGCGTTCCGGAGGCGACCTCACCGGGTGAAGACTCGCCGCCGAACCCACCGTCCGCTGCACCCCACGGGCTCCTTGGGCTTGCGGGGGCCGAGGCCGGGCCGGGGCCCGGGGGGCACCGGCCCGCGGCCGGCGGGCCGGATGCGGGTCCCGGATCGACCCCGGGGCCGACCGGCTTCCCGCCCCGCCCTCCGATGCCCGGTGGAGACGGTGTCACCAGCGCCGACGGCGGCACCGGCAAGGTGCGTGCATTGACCCTCGACGGGTGCCCGGCGCCGGCCACCGGCAGCACTCGCGCTGACGTCCTTCCGCATCGAGGGAACGGGGGCCGGTTCCCCGGGGTGGCCGCCCGACCCGGCTGAGTCCGCCCCTGACCCGCCCGCGCGGCACCGGGATTCCCGGCTGACCGCCCGGCGTGGTCGTACGGGCGCCCGTGACCGTCGCAGCAGACGTGTCCGGGCCGGGACCAGTCCGTTCGCGCGCGTCAGCCCGTGCGGTCCTGTCGAGGGGCCAGGGTGGCTGCGGCGCGTACCCGAGATCGGAGCTACGTGGTGATCCGCGTTGTGGTTGGCGAGAGTATGGGTCTGCTGCGCAGTGCGCTGTGCGCGGCACTGGCCGGTGAGGAGGACATCGAGGTCGTCGCCGAGGCGACGGGCATCGGCGAGTTGCCCGGGATGGTGCGGCGGCACCGGCCGGACGTGGTGTTGGTCGATCTGACGTCGACCGCCCCCGATCCGGTGGGGGTGATCACCGAGATCGCCGAGGCGGCGTCCGCGACGGCGGTCCTCGCGATGAGCGACCGGTGGGGCCGCTGCCTGGTGGAGGAAACCCTGGCGGCGGGAGCGAGAGGGCTGGTCGGCAAGGACGAGCCGTTACACGAGCTGGTCCGGGCCGTACGGGCGCTGGCGGCGGGGGATCGGGTCATCGACGTGGTCGCCGCCGCGACGGCGCTGCGGCCCGACTCGGGGCCGTTGACCAGGCGGGAGGTCGAGGTGCTGCGGATGGCGGCGGAAGGGCTGCCGCTCAAGGAGATCGCCCGCCGGCTGTTCCTGGCGCACGGCACGGTACGCAACCACCTGTCAGCGGTCATGCGCAAGACCGGTGCCCGCAACCGGATGGAGGCGGTCTGGCTCGCGCGGCGCGACGGCTGGATGTGACCGCCGGGTGGGTTCGCCGCCCGGCGAACCCACCCGGCCGCTGACCGGCCTGGAAGCGTTTTCCGGCCGGGACCGTTGGTGACGTTCCCGTCGGCTGGCCGTCGACGGGCGGAACCGGCCAGGCCGTGTTTGAATGTTGACGTTCCGTGATCTAGCGACGATGTTCGGGGAGCCAACGGTGATCCGTACCCTGCTCGCTCTCGACGGTGCCCTGGTACGTGGTGCCCTGTCCCTCGTGCTCGCCGCGGAGGACGACATCAGTGTGGTCGCAGAGGTGGATCGTGGCGACGCCGCCAAGTGGACGATCCTCACGCGCTGCCCGGACGTGGCGGTGGTCGACCTCGACCTGGTGGAGGACCTGCCGGTGGCGGGCACCTGCCCGCTGCTGGTGCTCGCCGAGCCGCGCCGGGCCGGCAGTCTGCACACGATGCTCACCCCGTCCCGGACCGTCGGCATCCTGGGCAACGACGTTCCACCACAGCGGGTGGTCGACGGGATCCGCCGGCTGGCTCGTGGGGAGCCGGTGGTCGACGCGGAGTTGGTGATGGCGGCGCTGCACCGGGACAGCCCGCTCACCCCGCGTGAGACGCAGATCCTCGACCTGACCGCGGGTGGCGCGCCGGTGATGGAGGTGGCCGGGTCGCTCGGGCTCGCTCCCGGCACGGTCCGCAACCATCTCGGCCGCATCATCCGGAAGGCGGGCGCGCGGACCAGAGTGGAGGCCGTGCGGGTGGCCCGTGACGCCGGATGGATCTGACCGCGTACGCCGTGACGCGCGGGAGTCAGCCGGGACGCGACGGCGCCGCCACGGCGACGCCTTCGGGCGGTGGCGTCGCGTCACCGTCCCAGTGTCCGACGAGTTCCCGGTAGGCGGGTGAGCAGGCGAGCAGCTCCTGGTGGGTGCCCACCTGCGGCCCGTCCTCGTCGAACACCAGCACCCGGTGGGCGCGGAGGGCCGAGCTGATCCGGTGAGCGATGACCACCAGGGTCCCCGGTCGTCGGGCGAAGGCCGATTCGACGGTCGCCTCCAGCGTCGGGTCCAGGTGACATGTGGCCTCGTCCAGGATGACCAGCGGGGCGCTGGCCAGGTAGGCGCGCACCGCGGCGATCAGCTGGCGTTCACCGGCGGAGAGAGTGGCGGGATCGACCGTGGCGGTGAGGCCACCCAGCCGGCGGGAGAGGCTGCCTGCACCGAGGGCCTCCAGGGTGGCCTCGACGGTCGCGTCGTCGGCGTCCGGGGACAGGTAGCGGAGGTTGTCGGCCAGGGTTCCGCTGAACACGTACGCCTCCTGCGGAACCAGCACCCGCAGGGCGGCCAGGTCGGCGGGGTGCACGGCGGACACCGGCCGACCGGCGAGGTGAACCGTGCCGCGTTCGGGCACGGCCAGCCCGGCGACGAGCGCCGCCAGGGTGGACTTGCCGGTGCCGCTGGGTCCCACCACGGCGAGGTGTTCGCCCTCGGGAAGCGTCATCGAGAAGTCGTCCAGGATCGGCCGGGCTCGCGGTCCGTACCGGAAGGTCAGGCCGACCAACCGGACCGCCGGCGGGCCGTCGCCGTCCACATCCCAGGTCGGCGGGAGCAGGTCGGTGCTGCGTTCACCGGGAGAGCCGTCGGGCCGGGAAGGCCGACAGGTGAGCAGGATCCGCTCCAGGGTGACGGCGTAGCGCAGTCCCCCGCCGCCGAGACCCTGCACCACGGCGTGCAGCGCGGGTTGCAGGCTGGTGGTCACGTAGACCAGGGCGCCGAGCACCGCACCGGTGCTCAGTCCGCGCCGCACCAGCCACGGCGCGGCGAGGAGCAGGACCACCACCGGCAGCCATCCGCCCAGTCCGAGGCTGAGGCTGCGGAGCGCGGACATCCGGGCCAGCGTGCGCTCGGCGTCGGCCTGCTCCCGGACCCGCCGGTCGATCTCGGCCACCGCGCGCTCCTCGGCGCCGCAGGAGAGCACGTCGCGGTGCCCGCCGAGCGCGGTCGCGGCGGACCGGCCGAGGGCCTCACCGGCCCGCACGTAGGCCCGCTGATGCGACAGCATCGCCGGAAGTGCGGCGGCGAAGACGGCCACCCCCGCGAGCAGCGGAGCCGCCACCAGCGCCGCCACCATCGGATCCAGCGCCAGCAGGCCGAGCAGGGCCGCGCCGGCGGTGAACAGGAAACCGCGAACCACCATGATCAGGCCGCCGAAGGTGTCGCGGACGATCTCCATGTGGTGGGTCAGGCGGGCCACCGGAGCGCTGTCCGGACGGCCGTCGGCCCGGGTTGCGTCGTGCAGGGCGCCGTCGACCACCCGGCGGGCCAGGTCGTCGCGGAACGGTTCCACCACGGCACCCAGGCTCCGATACACCTGTCCGGTGGCCGCTGCGCCGACGAGGATGGCCAGGGCGAGCCCGCCCAGCCAGGCCAGGCCGATGGCGAACCGGCCGGCCAGGAAGCCCTGGTCGACGGCGCGGGCGACGAGCAGCCCGGCGAGCAACGCCGGCAACGCCTCGACCAGCGACCAGGCGGCGAGCCTGCCGACGTCCCGGCGGCGGGCCCGCAGCGCCCGCCACGTCGTCCGTCCGACGCCGTTCACCGCGGGACACCGTAGTACGCGAACACCGCCCGGTAGTCCGGGTCCTCCCAGAGCCGCCGGTGCGGTGCCAGGGCCCGCAGCCGACCGCCGTCGAGCCAGGCCACCAGGTCGGCCGCTGCCGCAGTGGTCAACCGGTGGGTGACCACCAGTCGGGTACGCCCCGTGGTCCCGCCGGTGACGGCGCGGGTGATCCGGTGTTCGGTGGCGGTGTCCAGGCTGGACGTCGCGTCGTCGAGGATGAGCAGCCGCTCGGCGTGGAGCGCGCGGGCCAGCCCGAGTCGTTGTGCCTCCCCGCCGGAGAGCGGCGCGTCCGCTGTCGGGGTGCGGAAGCCGTCCGGCAGCCGGGCGACGACCTCGTCGATCTGCGCGGCCCGGGCTGCCGCCAGCACGGCGGCGGTGGCCGGCGCACCGGCGGCCGGCGGCCGGGCCGACCGTTCGGGCAGGCCGAGGCCGATCGCTTCGTGCACCGTCTCGCCGACGAGCACCGGACGTGCGAAGGCGTGGCCCACGGCCCGACACAGCGCGACCCGGTCGAGGCGGGTCAGCGGCACCCCGTCCAGCAGCACCTCGCCGGTGTCCGGGTCATGGAGCCGACCGGCCACGGCCGCGAGGGCGGACTTGCCGGCACCGGAGCGTCCGACGACTGCCACCATGCTGCCGGCCGGGAGTTCCAGATCGATTCCGTCCAGGACCGGCCGGCCGTCGTCGGCACGGACACCGATCCCACGTAGCCGCAGGGTCCCGTCTCCGGGTGGGAGCGGCTCGTCGCCGTCGGGGCGGACCGGACGTGACAGCGGTTCGGCGATCCTGCGCGCCGCCGCCCGGCTGCGGACCAGCCGGTTGAGGGTGGCGAGTACCGCGCCCAGCCCGGCGCCGAGCGCGGCGTACTGCACCGCGGCGACCAGCTGCCCGGGGGTGAGCCAGCCGGCGGTCAGCGCGTACCCGCCGACGGCGACGACCGCGATCTGCAACAGCGGTGCCACGGCCGCGACGCGGGCGTTCGCCCGGGCCAGCAACCGCCAGCCGAGGCGGCCGTGGCCGCGTAGCTGCGGCAACGCCGCCAGCACCCGATCGCGTTCCGTGTCGGCGGTGCCGGCCGCCGCGATGGTGCGGGCACCGTCGAGCGCCTCCTGCAGCCGACCGGCGATCGTGCCGAGCACCCGTTGGTAGCCGGTGACGGCCGCCGAGGCGTCGGTGACGAAGGTGGCCATGAGCACGGTCAGCAGGACCAGCCCGGCGAGGAGGGTCAGCCCGAGTACGGGTTCCAGCAGCGTCAGCGCCACGACGCTGCCCAGCGGAGGCAGCACGGCGATCACGCCCAGCGCCACGGCGTTGCCGGCCTGCCCGGCGTCGGCGGCCTGCCCGGCCAGTCGACCGACCAGGTCACCGACCGGGTAGCGGCGGACCGCCCGCACGTCCAGGGCGAACAGGTGCCGCAGCAGCCGTCGGCGGAGACGGGCGGTGGCGCGCGTGGCCCCGTACCCGCCGGCGAGGTCGCCGAGGATGTCGGTGACCAGCAGGGCCGCGACCAGGGCGCAGGCGACGACGGGCCATCGGGCAGAACCGTCACCGCCGATCGCGGCGTCCACCGCCAGACCCAGCACCGCGGGCAGCGCCAGCTCGGCGGCGGCACCGGCCAGCGCCACCACCAGCAGCAGGGCGGTCCAGCCGCCACCGTCGCGGACCACCCGCAACAGCAGGCGGTCCTCGCCGGCCAGCGTTGGCATCGGTCCTCCCGGTCGTACGGCGTGGCCCTGGACGGTCAGGTCACCGTCCAGGGCCTCGCGTGGTGCGTCCGATCAGTTGCAGGTCGTGACGGACAGCGAGCTGTCGCCGCAGAGCAGCAGGCTCGCCCGGCTACCGCCGCCGGTCCGGTCGGCCGGAGCCGCCTCCAGTCCCTGAAGGTCGAGGAGCGCCATGTCGTGTCACCTCCTTCCGAGCGTTCGGGTCGGGGTTGTCCCCCCCGCCGTCGCGGGGGAGTCCGGTGCGCCGGTGAGGGGCGCCAGGAAGGGCAGGGTCACCGGGTCGTCGGGCCGGGCGGTGGCCAGCGCCAGGAGCACGCCCGCGGTGCCGGTGGCGAGGTCCATGGACAGCCGCAGCAGTTGCTCGCCGGGGAAGGCGGTGCCGTCCCGGTACGGCAGTGCGTGCCAGTCCAGTCGCCGGATCTGCCCGTCCAGTTCGCGGCGCAGTTCCGGGTCGTCGGGCTGCGCGGCGAGGTAGGCGATGATGCCGGCCCGTCCCGCGAAGAGGCCGGCCTGCGCGTAGAACGGTGACCGGGCGGCGCGACGCACCCCGACGCTCGCCTCGGCGAACTGCTCGTCGGCGCGGTGCCGCAGGTACTGGTCGAGGACGAGCCCGATGCCGACGCTGCCCTGCCCCAGGTAGGGCATGGTCCGCCAGCCCTCGTTGACCTCCAGCGCGCCGTCCGGGCGTACCACGCAGCGGCGCAGGTCCTGCCGCAGGGCGGTGGCGGCGTGGTCGAGCAGGGTCCGGTCGCCGGTCAGCTCGTACAGCCGCACCAGCAGCAGCGCGGGCCCGGTGCGACCGCGCAACAGCCCGGCGTGCGGGTGCCGTCCGCCGCTGACGTTGCCGTCGGGGTCGTCGGCGAGCCGCTCCACCAGCTGATCGGTGATCCGCCAGGCCGCCTCGCGTAGTGCCGGTTCCCCGGTACGCCCGCCGAGCTCGGCCAGGTTGAGCGCGATTCCGGCCAGCCCGCCGGCCAGGCTGTGGTCCAGCCCGGTTGTCGACTCGCGTAGGCAGATGTCGAGCACATCGAGGGCGTCCTGCCGGCGACCGAGCAGTTCCAGGGCGTACGCGACGCCGTGCAGGCCGTCGTAGAAGCCGCACCGGGTGCCCGACGGGGGCGAGGTGGCCTGGCGGACCAGCCACTGCTCGTGCTCCGGCCACCGGCCCGCGCCGGCGCGGTGCAGCGCGTACAGCACGCCGGCCGCGCCGTGGGCGAGGTTGAGCCCGCCGCTGCGGAACTGTTCGATGTCGCCGGGGAAGAGCCGGTCGTCGCGGGCGGGTGTGGCGCTGGCGAGTACGGCCCGGGTGAGCCGGTTCCGGTCGACGGCCGGCGCGTCGGTCGCGGTCGGTGCGCCCTCGCCCGATGGCGTGTCCGACCCGGTGATCTCCGCGACGGCGGCGTCGAGGAAGTCCCTCGGCACCGGGAAGGCGTCGGCGATCACGTCGGCGAGGTGTGCCGCCTTGGCCGGGACGAGTCGGACGAGCTGGGTCAGCGGCAGGAACAGGGCCAGCCGCAGGCAGGCCAGGGCGTAGTGGTCGACCGCCACGCCGGTTCGTCCCCGGGGCGCGGCGAAGCCCTGGTTGCGCAGGCCGGGCCGGCGGTGCCCGTCGACCGGTGCGGCGACCTCGAAGTCGACGAGCGCGACCCGGTCGTCGGGACGGATCATGATGTTGAACAGATGCAGGTCGCCGTAGACCAGCCCGCGAGCGTGGATCTCCCGGACGATCTCGTCGACCTGGCGGTGGACGTCCAGCGCCCAGCTCGCGTACGCCGCGCGGTCGGAGTCGGTGGCGTCGGCGTCGATGAGCGGGTAGCGGTCGACCAGGACCTTGTTCAGTGGCCGGCCCTCGATGAACTCCAAGGCGAGGAACCGGTGGTCACCGAGGGTGAACTCGTCGTGCACCCGGGGCACCTGCGGCAGGTCGGCGAGCTGGCGCAGCACGGCGGCCTCCCGGGCGAGCCGGGTGACGGCGTCGGTGCCGTCGGCGTCCAGGCCGGCGTGGGGTCGGGCCTCCTTCAGCACCAGCTGGGTGTCGGTGCGCAGGTCGCGTCCGACGTACAGCCCACCGCCGTTGGAGAAGTGGATGACCTTGTCGATCCGGTAGGGCACCTCGTCGGTGCTGGTCGCGTTGCGGGCGGCCAGGTGCGGCGCCAGGAAATCGGGGAGCGTCACCCAGGACGGCACGTGGAAGACCGGGTCGCGGCGGTCCGGCACCAGGGTGCCGGTGCCGTCTTCGACGGCCGGGACCACCTGGCCGTCGGGGGAGTGGCAGTACCGGGCGGCGAAGCCGCCGTAGCGGACGTACACCGGACCGGCGGCGTAGCGCAGGTCGCTGAGGATGTACGGGCCGGCCTCGCCGGCCAGCAGCTCGTCGAGCTCCTTGCAGACCAGCTCCAGCTCGGCGTCGTCGCGGGGGTAGATCGTCACGAACTTGCCGCTGGCCGCGCGGGCGGCGTACTTGGAGTTGCGCAGCAGCAGGGTGCGCGGGCCGCGGAGGAACTTGAAGGACAGGCCGCGGGGGACGCAGTAGTCCCAGACGGCGTCGAGCACCCGGTCGGCGTTGGCGATGGTCGCCGACACGTGCACCTTCCAGCCCTGCTGTGGCAGCCGTTCGCCGGCCGGCGCGTGGATGAGCCAGTCGTCGAGCGGCTCCCGACGCCAGCCCTGCGGCAGCGGCCGTTGCGCCGCCGCGAAGGTGGGCTGCGCGACGGCACTGCCGAGGGAGTCGTAGAACAGCGGGTCGGCAGCGCAGTAGCTGTCGTAGCGCTCGTCCACGTGACTCCTCCCCTCCGCCTGCCGGCTGTGGTCCTGTTGACGGATTCGAGTCTGTCCGTTCGGCCTATGGCGTCTCCAGTGCGTTCCGTCATGGAGATTGATGTGTGCCGCACGATCGGTCATGACAAATGACAGTTGCGGCGCAGACGGCGGGACTGTCCCGTTCCGGACCGGCCGACCGGTTGCCGCCGCCCGAGAGGTGCCGGGCCGGCACGGTTGCGCCCGCGTCAGCAGGTACGGTGCTCGCCGTGACCGCAGACGATCACCCTTCGGTGCCCGACGGGCCCGTCGCCGTGCTGGCCAACCCGACCGCCGGGCGTGGCCGGCACCGAGGGCTGTTGCCGGACCTGCTGGACCGGCTCTCCGCGGCCGGCCGGCCGGTGCGGCTGTTGCGGGCCGGTAGCGCGGCGGAGGCGGAGGCGGCGTGCCGTGCCGCCGTGGCCGAGGGGGCCGGCGCGCTGGTCGCGGTGGGTGGCGACGGCACGGTGCACCGGGCCATGCAGGCCGTCGCCGGCACCTCGGTGCCGTTCGGGCCGGTCCCCGCGGGCACCGGCAACGACTTCGCGGTGGAGACCGGCTTCCCGGCCGATCCCCGGACGGCGGTCGACGTCATCGCCGACGCGGTGCGCGCCGGACGCAGCCGACCGGTCGACCTGGCCCGGATGACCGGAGCGGACGGCACGATCCGCTGGTACGGCGCGGTCCTGGCGGCGGGCTTCGACGCGATCGTCAACGAGCGGGCCAACCGGATGCGCTGGCCGCGCGGTCCCCGCCGCTACGACCTGGCCATCCTGGTGGAACTGGCCCGGCTGCGTCCGCGCCGGTACACCCTCACCCTCGACGGTGAGCGGATCGAGGTCGACGCGGTGCTGGTGGCGGTCGGCAACAGCGCCAGCTACGGCGGCGGGATGCGGATCTGTCCCGACGCGGACCCCACCGACGGACTGCTCGACGTGGTGGTCGGCGGCCGGTTCGACCGGCGTACGTTGATCCGGGTCAAGCCGCGCATCTACGCCGGCACCCACGTCGCCCATCCGCTGGTGCACACCTACCGCGCGCGCACCGTCACCCTCGCCGCGCCGGGCATCACCACCTACGCCGACGGCGAGCGCTCCCTCACCCTCCCGGTCACGGTGACCGCCGTCCCCCACGCGGTGCGTCTCCTGCGCTGACCACCCTCCACCGCACCGATCTTGCGCTTCTGGTCGGCAAAAAGCCGCCCAAAACCGTCATACCGGCGACCACAAGTGCAAGATTTCGGAAGTCACGGGGTGTGCAGGAGGCTGAGCACGGAGCCGAGGGCGTTGGGGCGACCGGGGGCGGCGGCGGGGAGGACCAGCGCGGCGCAGCCGGCCGCGACGGCCCCGGCGTCGGCGGGGGTGTCGCCGACCATGAGCGACTCCTCCGGGTCGACGCCGAGCATGCCGCAGGCCCGCCAGAAGATCGCCGGGTCGGGCTTGCAGCGGCCCACCTCGTATGACAGCACGTGGGCGTCGACCAGGTCGGCCAGCCCCCAGGCGTCGAAGAACGGCCGGATGTCGAAGCCGATGTTGCTCACCACGGCTACCCGTACGTCCGCGGCACGCAGCGCGGCGAGGGTCGGCGCGGTGTCCGGGTACGGCACCCACCCCTCCGGGACCAGGACCCGCTCGTAGAGCGCCTCGGCGAACCCGTCGATGCCGGCGTCGACCGTGCCGGCGAGCCCGGTGTACGCGCCCCGGTGGGCATGCTCGTACAGGTCCCGGTCGGCCCACAACTCGGCCAGGTGGGGCGGGACCCGGGCCGGTAGCGGCCCTCCGGCGCGGCCGGCGGTGAGCAGCCGGTCGGCCAGGGCGGTGGCGCGGGCCCGGTCCAGGTGTACGCCACACGCCGACGCGGCGGCCAACACCCACTGGCTGGGCTCCTCCACCTGGGCCAGGGTGCCGTGGAAGTCGAACAGCACCGCCCGCACGGGCCGGCGGGACGGGCCCCGGCCGTCGGCGTCGGGTACGGAGTTGGTCGGTTCGGCATGATCCGGCACGTCGTGCACCCTACCGACCCGCTCCGACCGCCCCGGCGCTCGGCCTTGCCGGGTGCTCGTCGTGGGCACGCACTAATCTTGGGGACATGTCGAGCCCCGCCGAGCGGTACGCCGCGGCGCGCCGCCGGGCCGCGCAGGCCTCACAGTTCCCGGCGCTGGAAGAGTTCACCTCTGACCTGGGCTTCGACCTCGACGACTTCCAGCGGGAGGCGTGCCAGGCCCTGGAGCGGGGCAGCGGGGTGCTGGTCTGCGCGCCGACCGGGGCCGGCAAGACGGTGGTCGGTGAGTTCGCCGTACACCTCGCGCTGCGGGGCACCCCCGGTCAGCCGGCGCCAGCCGACGGCGCCCGCCGCAAGTGCTTCTACACCACGCCGATCAAGGCGCTGTCGAACCAGAAGTACCACGACCTGGTCGAACGGTACGGTGCCGAGCAGGTGGGGCTGCTCACCGGTGACAACGCCATCAACGGCGACGCGCCGGTGGTGGTGATGACCACCGAGGTGCTGCGCAACATGCTCTACGCCGGCTCGACCACCCTCGACGGCCTGGCGTACGTGGTGATGGACGAGGTCCACTACCTGGCCGACCGGTTCCGGGGCGGGGTGTGGGAGGAGGTCATCATCCACCTGCCCGCCTCGGTCACCCTGGTGTCGCTGTCGGCGACGGTGTCCAACGCCGAGGAGTTCGCCGACTGGTTGATCACGGTGCGCGGTGAGACCACCGTGGTGGTCAGCGAGCACCGGCCGGTGCCGTTGTGGCAGCACATGCTGGTCGGCAAGCGGATGTTCGACCTGTTCCACGACGCCGCCGCCGCGCGCAAGCACGACGTGCACCCGGAACTGCTGCGCTACACCCGCGACACGATGCGCCGGCTCGACCTCGGCGAGGGGCGCTCCGCCGGCTTCGGCGCCGGGCGGCGCGGACCGCGCTGGCGTGGGCCGATGCGCCCGGACATCGTCGACCGGCTGGACCGCGAGGGGCTGCTGCCGGCGATCCTGTTCATCTTCAGCCGGGCCGGCTGCGACGCGGCGGTGCAGCAGTGCCTCGCCGCCGGGCTGCGGCTCACCTCACCCGAGGAACGGGCGGAGATCCGCCGCGTGGTGGAGTCCCGGGTGACGGCGATCCCCGGCGAGGACCTGTCGGTGCTGGGCTACTGGGAGTGGCTCGACGGGTTGGAACGCGGGTTGGCCGCCCACCACGCCGGGATGCTCCCGGCGTTCAAGGAGGTCGTGGAGGAGCTGTTCGTCCGGGGGCTGGTCAAGGCGGTCTTCGCCACCGAGACCCTCGCCCTGGGCATCAACATGCCGGCCCGCTGCGTGGTGCTGGAGCGCCTCGTGAAGTACAACGGCGAGGCGCACGTCGACCTGACGCCGGGGGAGTACACCCAGCTCACCGGGCGCGCCGGTCGCCGGGGCATCGACGTGGAGGGGCACGCCGTGGTGGTGTGGTCCCCGGAGACGGACCCGCGACACGTGGCGGGTCTGGCCTCCACCCGGACCTACCCGCTGCGGTCCAGCTTCCGGCCCTCGTACAACATGGCGGTGAACCTGGTCGGCAGCGTCGGCGCGGAGCCGGCGCGGGCGCTGCTGGAGTCGTCGTTCGCGCAGTTCCAGGCGGACCGGTCGGTGGTCGGCCTGGCCCGGCAGG
Organism: Micromonospora aridisoli; assembly: GCF_056150025.1. Taxonomy (NCBI): domain Bacteria; kingdom Bacillati; phylum Actinomycetota; class Actinomycetes; order Micromonosporales; family Micromonosporaceae; genus Micromonospora; species Micromonospora aridisoli. Next base: position 80,279 of record NZ_JAXCFK010000012.1, read on the forward strand.
TGCAGCGCAACACCGAGACCATCGAGGCGTACGGCGCCGAGGCGGAGTGCCACCACGGTGACTTCGACGAGTACTTCGCGCTGCGGGTGGCCATCGCCGACCGGGAACGGGCCATCGCCCGGCAGGGACAGAGCCAGCGTCGGGCGGCGGCGGTGGCCGCCCTGGAGCGCCTGCGGGTCGGCGACGTGATCCGGGTGCCGTCCGGGCGCCGGGCCGGCCTGGCCGTGGTGCTCGACCCGGCGGCCGGAGGCTTCAGCGAGCCGCGCCCGCTGGTGCTCACCCAGGACCGCTGGGCCGGCCGGATCAGTCCCGGCGACTTCACCACGCCGGCCGAGGTGCTGGCCCGTATCCGGGTGCCCAAGCACTTCAACCACCGGAACCCGGCCGCCCGGCGTGACCTGGCGGCCCAGGTCAGCGGCACCGGCCTGGACCGGCACTCCCGCCGGGGTGCCCGCGGCCGGCAGTCGGGGGAGGACGACCAGGTCAGCCAGCTCCGCTCCGAGCTGCGCCGGCACCCGTGCCACGCCTGCCCGGAGCGGGAGGAGCACGCCCGCTGGGCGGAGCGCCGCCGACGGCTGGAGCGGGACACCGAGGAGCTGCGCCAGCGGGTCGCCGGGCGGACGGGCTCCCTGGCACGGACGTTCGACCGCATCGTCGCGCTGCTCACCGGCCGCGGCTACCTCACCGCCGACGGCGCCGTCACCGACGCCGGCCGGATGCTCGGGCGGATCTGGACGGAGGCGGATCTGCTCGTGGCGGAGTGCCTGCGGCGCGGGGTCTGGGACGGGCTGTCGCCGGCCGAACTGGCCGCCGCGGTCTCCGTGGTGGTCTTCGAGGCCCGCCGCGACGTCGACGAGCGGGCCTCGCTGCCCCGCGGCGCGGTCGCCGAGGCCGTCGACACGACCCTGAAGCTCTGGAGCGAGATCGAGGCCGAGGAGGCGTCGCGCGGGCTGGCCGTGACCCGGGAGCCCGACCTCGGGTTCGCCTGGCCGATCTACCGCTGGGCCCGGGGCGAGGCACTGGCGAAGGTGCTGGCGAGTGGGCATGAGCTCGACGGCGAGATGCCGGCCGGCGACTTCGTCCGGTGGGCCCGCCAGGTGGTGGACCTGCTCGGCCAGGTGGCCGATTCCGGTGGTGCCTCGACCGAGCTGCGGGCCACCGCCCGGCAGGCGATCAGCGCCGTCAACCGGGGTGTGCTGGCCTACCACTCACCGGCCTGAACCGGCGACGGCGACGGCCGGTCGACCGCCCGAACCGACGCATCCCTGCGTCACCGCCACGGCACGCCCCGAAGTACCCGGGGAGCCGTGTTGTGCCTGGTGAGAGGCTCCCGGATCATGTCATCGGCGCGTGAGCTACGCGCCGGTAGCAGCTCTGGGGGGAGCCCTCGTGGCGGACATCAATCACTTTGAGTACGGCTGGATCACACCGACGATGAGCTACGCGCTGTCGGTGCTCGGTTCGATCCTCGGGCTGGTCTGTGCCGGGCGGATCCGTTCCGCGTCGAGCACGGGTCAGAAGCTCTGGTGGGGGAGTCTCTCCGCCTGGGCACTCGGCGGCACCGCGATCTGGACGATGCACTTCATGGCGATGCTGGGCTTCGCCGTGACCGGGTCCCGGATCCGCTACGACGTGCCGATCACGGTCGGCAGCGCGCTGATCGCGGTGGCGGCGGTCGGTATCGGGCTGGCGATCGTGGGCACCGGACGGCTCTCGGCGGTGCGGATCCTCGCCGGTGGGCTCTTCACCGGCTGCGGGGTGGCGGCGATGCACTACACGGGCATGGCCGCGATGCGGTTGGACGGCCGGCTGCTCTACGACAACCTCCGGGTGGGGCTGTCGGTGCTGATCGCCGTGGTCGCCGCCTCCGTCGCGCTCTGGCTCGCGGTGACCGTCCGCCGGGGGGCGGCGATCTTCGCCTCGGCGCTGGTGATGGGGGTGGCCGTCAACGGCATGCACTTCACCGGCATGAGCGCGTTGTCGGTGCACCTGCACGAGGAACGGGGTGACCTCTCCGGGGCCGGTGTCGGCACCCTGCTGATCCCGATCGTGCTGCTGGTGATCTTCGGCGTGGTCGGTCTGGTGTACGCGTTGCTCGCCGCGCCCACCGACGAGGACCGGGCCGCCGCCGCGTACCTCGACGGCCGCCGGCCGGAGCAACAGGTCGCCGCCGGGCCGGGCGACCCCACGGCACCGGATCCGGTGGGGCTGCGCGCCCGGTCGACCCTGGCCCGCCCCGGCGCCCAGTTCCCGTCCCGCCGGGACCATCCGTCGCGCTGACGGTCGCGGAAAGTGTCGTACCCGGGACCGACCATGTATTCATGGCTGTCCCCGCCCTCACTCCGCGAAACGCCCCGGCGCGCTCGCTGCCCCTGCGCGAGGCGCGCACCCGACTCAGCCAACTCGTCGCGATGGCGGAACTGACCGACACGGTCACTGTGGTCACCCGCGACGGTGATCCGCGTCCGGTCGCCGCGATCGTGCCCGCGGCGGCCGCTCGCACCGCCGCCCAGGTCCGTGCCGATGCCGAGCGTCTGGCCGAGGTGACCGCCGGCTGGTCCCGGCGTCTGGACGCCCAACGGCAGCAGAGCGGCCGCCGCCACGCCGCCGAATTGCGTGCCGTGGCCGGCGCGCTCGCCGAGGTCTGGGCCGAGTTGGACCGTCGGTTCCCGCCGGGCACCGATGCCGCACTCACCCGGTTGCGGGCGGCCCACGCCCACCTGCTCGCAGGCTGATCCGGCTCTCCGCCGCGACGCCGACCGTGCGGGTGCTCGGTGACGGCTTTCCGACGCCGGCAGCGCGTTGCAGCCGAGCCACCCCCGGCTTCTGGTCACGCTTGAGTAACTGTGGGTCACTGGGCGGCGTCTTTCGGCCACAATGGACCACTCGCGGCGTGGGGTTCGACGGGGGTGACGATGAGCGAGCTCAAGGAGGCCGGGGGTCCGGCCGGCGCGCGGACGATCCCGGAGCGAGCCCGGCGGTTGCGCCTCGCGGCGCTGCTCCTGCTGCTGGTGGTGCTTGTCGTCGCGGTGGTCCGGGTGATCGCCGCCGTCGGGCCGCCCAGCCGCGAACAGTTACGGGAACGCGCCGGGCTGACCGGCAAGCAGACCCTGCTCATCGGCGTGAAGGACGATCAGCCGGGAGTGTCGCAGCAGCTGGAGAACGGAGCCTTCGAAGGCTTCGACATCGAGATCGCCTACATGATCGCCGACGATCTCGGCTTCGACGCACCGCGGGTGGAGTTCCTGCCGATCGAGAGCGAGGACCGGGCCCGCCGGCAGGCCCGCACCACGGACAACCGATTCGTCACCGTCGACCTCGTGGTGGCCTCGTACAGCATCACCGAGCAGCGCCGCCAGCAGGGCGTGGTCTTCTCCGCGCCCTACCTGGAGACCGAGCAGTCGGTGGTCACCCTCGCCTCCGACGACCGACCGGTGACCAGCCTGCGGGATCTCGCCGGCCGGAAGGTCTGCACCATCTCCACGTCGACCTCGGAACGGAGCCTGACGGAACTCGGTGCCCAGGCGCGCGGCCGCAACCGGGTCAGCGAGTGCATCCAGGAGCTGTACGACGGCACGGTCGACGCGGTCACCACCGACGCGGCGATCCTGGCCGGCTTCGTAGGCCCCCGTCCGGCTGGTGAGCTACCGCCGAAGAACAAGCTGGAGCGGGTTCAACCACTGCGGCACTGGGACATCGGCGCCGACGGCTCGGAGCTGTGGGGCATCAACACCGGCACCAAACCCGCGCTGCGTGACCTGGTCAACCTCTCGCTCCAGGAGTCCGCGACCGGGCCGGACGGCGACCGCTGGCGGGCGGCGTTCGACCGGTACCTCCGATCCGAGCAGAAGTACAACGACCCGCAGCAGGTCGCGGTGGACCGGCAGCCGGAGCCCGCGCCGGAGGACAGGGTGGAGGTGCGGCGGTGGCCGTGGGAGAGGTTCGCGCTGCCGTACCCGCACCGGCCGCGGTCGGCGCAGCCGACCGTCGTCGCTCGGGCGCGCGTCAGACGCAGCAGTGGCTGCTGACCCTGCTGCCGACCTTCCCAGTGCTGCTGCTGGTGCTGCGGTTGTGGCGGCTCAGTCGGCAGGACATGTCCACCATGCTGCTGCTTGTGCAGTACGTCAGTCCGCTCGGCCTGCTCAGCGCCCTGCTCATCGCCCTGGTATGGGCGGTGCCCCTGGTGGTGCTGGTGCCGGCCGTGCTCGGCCAACTGCTGCGGGTCAGTGCCCCCGACCAGTTCGACGCGGAGCGGTCACTGCTGGCGTACGCCACCGCGCGTACCCCGGACTGGGTGCTGGCGGCCACGGCGGCGCTGGCGGCGCTCACCTGGCAGCTGCGTTTCCTTCCGGCGCTGGTGATGCTGCTGATGTGGCTGGTCGCGCTGCGTACGAGGTGCCGTTTCCCGGACCGGCCGCGGCTGCTGATCGCCACCGGGGTGGTCCTGCCCGTGGCCGTCGCGGCGGCCTGTTACGCCTGGCTCGCCCCGGCCATCTGGATGGCCGCCGCCCATGGTGAGTGGGCCACGGCGGCTCTGCTGGCGCTGCCGCCGGCCGGCGCTCTGGTGTTGACCGGGCCGGTGCCCGTCCGCATCGCCGCGGCCCTGACGCGTGTCCTCACCTACGCCGTCGGTGCGCTGATTCCGCTCGTGACGGGGGTGGTGTTCCTACGGGTGCCGTTGCTGCCGGCGGTTGCGGTCGAGGTCGGCGAGCCGGTCACCCGGGAGGTGGTCCTCGGCGAGGCCGTGACGGTGACCGACCGGATGACGATCGTGCTGGATCATCGGGGTGAGATCCGGTTCCTGCCCAACGACGCGGTGCGCGGTCAGGTGCTGTGTCCGGACGCCGGGCGGATGCCGGCCAGCCGAGTGGACGTGGCCGGTTGGCCGGTGGAGGACACCGCGCTGGACTGGATGATGCCGCGCCGCCCCGTCGGATCGCCCGATCCCCGGTGCGCCGGCCTGGTGCCGGGTCGGTCGTGACCGACGCCGCCGTCCGGCTCAGCCGCGCGCCGGCCGGCGCCCCTTGAGCCGGCGGCCCAGCTCCCGGGCGATCTCCCGGTCCGCGTCGCGCTCGGCGAGGACCTGCCGCTTGTCGTACGACCGGCGGCCCTTGGCCAGGGCCAGCTCGACCTTCGCCCAGCCACCGGAGAAGTACATCGACAACGGCACGAGGGTCGTCCCGCCCTCGCGGGTCCGGTCCAGGATGCGGGCGATCTCCACCCGGTGCAGCAGCAGCTTCCGGGTCCGCCGGGGCGCGTGGTTGGTCCAGGTGCCGTAGCCGTACTCGGCGATGTGCAGGCCGTACAGCATGATCTCCCCGTCGCGCTCCTGGGCGAAGGCGTCGACCAGTGAGACGCGCCCCGCTCGCAGCGACTTGACCTCGGTGCCGGCGAGCACGATGCCGGCCTCGTACGTCTTGAGGACCGTGTAGTCGTGGCGGGCCCTGCGGTTCGACGCGATCAGGGTCCGTTCGGCGCTGCGGGAGGTGCCCATTCGGGGAAGGATAGCCCGCCGGCCCTGGTGGTTCAGGCCGGTTCCTCGCGCTCCCGCAGGCGGGCCCGTAACCGGTCGGCCAACTCCTCCACCGCGCTCTCGAAGCGTGGGTCGGACTCGCCGGGCCAGTGCCCGATGATCGGGGGCGGGACGCTGTCGCCCGGCGGGGGGACGACGTCGACCGGGTCGCGTAGCCGGCGGTCCACCGTGCCGGCGGCGCCCGGCACGCTCGGCTGCCGGCCGGGTCGGTGCGGCGAGAAGACCCAGCCACCGATCGGGTCGGTGTCCCGCCACAGGTTCACCCACCGCCAGTTGACCCGCTCGCCGACCTCGCGCAGCACCTCGTCGTTGACGTAGGCCGGGAAGAGCCGCGCGTAGAGCCGGCGCAGCGGTGAGCCGTAGGTCAGCAGCGCCAACCGGCCGCACACCTGGCGTGGCAGTTGCAGGATCGTGGCGGCGAGCAGCACCGAGCCGTGACTGTGCCCGGCGAGCAGCACCCCGTGCCCCTCGCTGGTGAGGTGCACGATCCGGCGGGTCAGTTCCGGAACCGCGCGTTCGGCGTAGCAGGGCGGCGCGAAGGGATGAGCCACCCTCGGCCAGAAGGTGCCCAGGTCCCACAGCACGCCGACGTACCTGCGGAACTCCGCCGTCCGGTAGGCGAAGATGCCGCCGACGAGCAGCGCGAGCACCACCACCGCGATGAGGAAACTGCCCACCTGGATGCCGAAGTTGGTCGCCGCCTCCGGAATGCCGGTCAACCGCTGCACCGCCGCTCCCGGTGCCAGGCCCAGCATGCCGAGCAGACTGCTGGGCATGCCGGCGCCGACAACACAGGCGTAGACGACGGCGAGCATCTCCACCCGTTCGGTGAACCGGGCCCGGGCGATCGTCCGCTGCACCTGGTGCAGCCGGTGTGCGGCGGCCGGCGGCGCGTCGGGATAGTCGTGCGCGACGGTGGCTCCGGCGGTACGCGTTCGTCCGGCCCGGCTGGCCAGGACGATGACCAGGGCCGCCACCAGGGTCGTGGCGGCGGCCACCAGGAACACGAAGATGGCCCACTTGTAGCCCAGCGGTGGACCGATCTCCCATTCGCCTGCTGCTGCCGCACGGCGGTTGAGCAGGTCGGCGACCCGGTAGACGAGATCAGCGGAGATCGCCACGGCCAGGCCGGTGGCGGCAGCGGCGATCACGGGAGCACCCAGCCCCTGCAACGGCCCGGCGGCGAGGCCGTCGCGGCCGAGCCCGCTCCGCATCTCGTCGGGCTCGGTCCCGACCTCGGGCGCCGGGCGGTGAGCGCCGTGCCCGGCGGCACCGACTGCGGTACGACGTCTCCGGCGGTTGACCAGCGTGACCGTGCCGAGCACGAACAGCAGCACGGCCTGCGACAGGACGAGCAGTCCCACGCTGGTCGCGTACCCCGGCAACCCCTCGCGGACGCGCCACGGCGTCGGATCGACCGCCATCGCGACCAGTACCACAGCGGTCAGGGCGCAGGCGACGGTACGCAGTCCGCGCACGAACCGGTCCGCGACGGAGCCGGTCGACGGGTTGTCGATCAGTGGATGCGAGCAGAGCAGCAGAACGCAGGCCAGCAGCACCACCCCGGTGACGACGGCCAGGGCCACGCTGGACGCCGACGGGCCCGAACCGACCCGGGCGACGACCAGGCCGACGCTGAGGGTCGTGAAACCGGTGGCGACGTGCAGCGAGCGCAGCCGGCCCACGGTCGGCGCGCTGTCCCACCGGGCGACCGCGCTCAGCTGGTGCGGCCCGAAGCCGGTGGTCGGGGTGCGGAAGACGTCGAAACTGCGGCCGGGCCGGGCAGCGAGCCACCAGACCAGCCCGAGCGCACCGGCCGGCAGCAGCGCGAAGAAGGCCAGGGCCAACCCGGTGGGCCGGCCCCCGATCCAGGACAGCCACGGCCGCCCGGCCAGGCAGTACGGGTTGGGCACGCACCGCCAGGCGATCAGGTCGAGCGCCACCCCCATCGCCGCCAGCACGTACAGCATCGTCAGCGTGAGGGCGAGCAGCCGACACACCGCCTTGACGCCCGCCCCGGAGCCGTCCCGCCGGACCGGGCGCATCCAGATCGCGACGTTGCACAGCATGAAGGGCAACAGGAAGACCAGCGACAGGGTCCTGACGGTGGTGCCCGAGGGCAGGTCGCTCCACCGGTACGCCTCCAGAACCACCCCGGCCGGCCCCCTGGTGTCCGGGTAGCCCGGTCGGGGCCGGTAGAACCCCCCGCTGCGGTCCCCGGCGACCTGGTGGCTGTGCGGGCGGTCGAGGATCTGTTCGGCGTCGGCGCCCGACACCCCGTGCACCCGCAGTTCCACGACATCGCCCGACGTCCCCGGTTCGCTGGTCATCGGCCCCCCGGACCCCTGTCCACGGGCCTGGCACCCCGCAGGCCCGCCACCCCGGCGTCCCGGAGCGGCGGCGCTGTCTACCCGCGCAGCCTCCCGACACGCCTACGCCCGGCGGCCGACGGGCGTAGGCGGGTCGCCCGGTGAGACAGGCCGTCGGTTCAGGCCGCCCATCGGTTCAGGCAGCCCATCGGTTCAGGCAGGCCATCGGCTCAGGCAGGCCGTCGGTTCAGGCAGGCCGGCGGGCGAAGAAGTCGGCCAGCACCTGAGTGTGGGTGGAGAAGGCGAGCTCGGTCGGCTCCGTCAGCACCAGCCACTCGGTGGCCTCTTCGGTCGGCGCCGACGGCGGCAGTTCCTCGGCCGGACGGGAAGGCAACTCTCCGAAGATCAACATGGTGCCACCGGCCGCCGCGCTGTGCACCGCGACCAGGGTGGCGCCGGCCGCCTCGGCGAGCAGGCCGGTCTCCTCACGTAGCTCGCGGACCAGCGCGTCCTGCCACTGCTCGCCGTACTCGATGAAGCCGCCGGGCAGGGCGAGCAGCCCGCGCGCCGGTTCGATGTCCCGCCGGACGACGACCACGCCGAGGCCGGTGGCGGTCCGCACCGGTTGCAGGGCCACCGCCACCGGGAGCGGGTTGCGCCAGACCTGCTGACCACAGGTCACGCAGAGCCGGGGCCAGCCGGCCTGCGGCGGATAGGCCGCGCCGCAATACGAACAGTGCGAGTGAGCCACGCCGGTCATGCCGCAGCACGTTACCCGGCCGGCGATCGGGCATCGCCGGTGCCGGTCAGGGCACGGCGGTGCGGGCGTTGCCGATCGCGTCCTTGCGACCCCAGCGCCCCGGAATGTTGAGCAGTTCGATCCGGCCGAAACGCGGCGGGATCGCCGGCTGCACCACCAGGTGCTCACCAAACGGCTCCAGACCGAGCAGGGTTCGCAGCAGCAGGAACGTCGCACCGGTCGCCGACGCCTGTGGGCTGTTCGCCGCCGGATACGGCACCGGATAGCGGGTCAGCTCGCGGTCGTAGCCGGCGAAGGCTTCCGGCATCCGCCCGGCGAAATGCTGAGACGCCTCGACGACGGCCTCGGCGATGATCCCGGCCTCCTTGATGAAGCCGTATCGGCGCAGCCCGGAGGCGATCAGGGAATTGTCGAACGGCCACACCGTTCCGACGTGGTAACCGAGCGGGTTGTAGCTGGTCTGCCCGGTGGCCAGCGTGCGCACCCCCCAGCCGGAGAAGAGTCGTGGCCCGAGCAGGTGTCCGACGACCGAGGCGGCCCGGGAGGAATCCACGATGCCACTCCACAACAGGTGACCCATGTTCGACGCCAGCGCATCCACCTGGTCGCCGTCGGGGCCGAGCGCCAGCGCGAAGTACTCAACGCCGTCGATCCAGAAGTCCCGGTTGAACCGTCGCTTGAGCTCCTCGGCCTGCCGCTCCAGACGGTCGGCGTACGCGGGATCGCCCCAGAACTCGCGGGCCAGCCGCGCCCCGCGCAGTTTGGCGTCGTACACGTAGCCCTGCAGTTCGCAGGTGGCGCGGGGCAGTCCGGGCAACCGGCCGTCCCGGTAGCAGATCGCCGCCGGGGAGTCCTTCCAGCAGTGGTTCTGCGCCCCGCTCTCGTCGTTGCGCGGTTGGTACCAGAGGTAGCCGTCGCCGCGCAGGTCGCCGTACTCGTCGATCCAGTGCAACGCCGCGCGGGCGGCGTCCTCCAGGTCCCGCACCAGCGTGGCGTCGCCGGTCCAGCGCTCGTACTCGTCGAGCAGCACGATGAACAGCGGCGTCACGTCCGCGCCACCGTAGTACGGCGACTGGGGTCGATGTTCGAAGGCGGCCATCTCCCCGTACCGGAACTCGTTGAGCATCTTGCCGGGCTCCTCGTCCCGGAAGTCGTCGAGCACCGTGCCCTGGTCCAGGGCGAGCAGGCGCAGCGTGGTCGCCGCCATCCGGGGGACGAACGGCAGCGTCTGGTAGCAGGTGAGGAGGTTGTCGCGGCCGATGATGGTGGCCGACCAGGGCAGCCCGGCGGCGAGCATGGTCTCGTGGGGCAGCGCCAGCGGGGAGAAGCGCAGGCCGGCGAGGTCGACCAGGCCGCGCTCGTAGGTCTTGCACAGTGCCTCCCAGTCGCAGTACAGACGCGGTGCGTCGGCGAGCCACTGGCTCAGGTCGTGCCGCAACGGCGTGCCGAGCTTGCCCTGCGGATGCCGCAGCCGTTCCCGGATGTCCTCCCCGTCCGGACGCAGCACCCGCCCCTTCACCCGTAACGTCGTGCTCCACCTGCCCTGCCGGTCGACCCGGATCCGGAAGGTCAGGCCGTGCTCGTCGAATTCGGCCGGCTCGCTGGTGGACACATCGGCGACCCGGTGGAACTTGTCCCGCCGGTAACCCAGTCGCAGACCGTTCGCCGACACCTCCCGGTAGCCGCGCAACGCCGACCCGTGCGGCCAGACCACGCTGTAGACCGGGGCGAAGTCGCTGTCGACGTCGATGCGCAGCACGTAGTCGACGGGATCGCCGGTGTGGTTGAGCACGGTCAGGCGTTCGGTGAAGGCGCTGTCGGAGATCCACCGGTCCCGGATCACCGAGACCTTCGCGTCGACGTAGTGGGTGGGATGGCCGGGGACGAGGTAGAACCGGATCTCGTAGTAGCTCGGTTCGTGCACGGCCAACGCGTGCAACCGCTCCCCGTCGAGGCTGAGCTGCCAGGTGGACAGGAATCGGGTGTCGAAGGCGAAGAAGCCGGCCGGGTTGGTGGGGCTGAACGCCATGTCGCCGTTGTCCTCGCTCAGCGCGAAGATGTTGCCGTCGAGGATGCGGACCAGCTTCCTCACCGCGGCTCCCCGTCACCGCCGGGGCGCTCCGCCTCAACCGGCGAGGGTCGGCGGTGCTCGGCCAGCGCCCGGGGATGCCGGCGCGCGGCCACGTCCCGGGGGTGGTGGGCATCCGGCGGCGGCGCGAACAACCGTTCGAGGATGATCACGAAACGGAACTCGCCGTCGGCGGTGAAGTCGTTGCGCAGCCACGCCGGCAGAGGCTTGACCAGGCCGTGGGCCATCCGCAGGAACAGCTCCTCGTCGGTGTAGATCACGGTGTCGGCGGCCCGTGCGCCGCCCGGTGACACCGCGATCCGACCCTGGTCGATGCTTACCAGCCAGTGGTCGACCCGGTCCGGATACCTGAGGTCGAAGCGGACGGTGCCGGAGACCTGGCGCAGCATCCGCCCCCCACCCTTGGCGAGACCGTCGAAGAAGTCGCGTACGGCCTCCGACATCCCAGCACCTCCTCCGGGCCGTGCCCGGCCGGCGTGGACTGGCGCCGGGGTGGCCCGAGCCGGCAGCGGAGTGCCGATCGAACCCCTCCGCCATCGTCACCTTAGCGGCTTTGATCCGCTCCGGTGACGGTCTGTGCTGGTAGACCCCTTTCGAGCGAGGGTCGGCGTCCGTGACAGCACCTCGGCGGCGGCGCGCTCGCCGGCCTCGATCGCCCCGTCGAGATAGCCGGTCCAGCGGGTCGCGGTCTCCGTGCCCGCCCAGTGGATGCGTCCCACCGGGGAGCGCAGCGACGGCCCGTACTCCCGCCAGCATCCCGGGGTGAGCGCCCCGCCGAAGCAGCCCCGGGTCCACGGGTCGGCCGACCAGTCGTACTCGATGACCTCCTCGGCCCGCCGGGCGACCGGGCCGGCGATCGCGGCCAACGCGTCGAGCAGCGCCTCCGCGCGGGCCGCCGGCGCCATCGTCCGCAGTGTGTTGGCCGCCGTCCCGTAGCAGAACATGGTCAGCACTCCGCGAGACGAGGTCGGGGTCCCGTTGTCGACGGTCTCCGCGATCGGGCCGTCGGAGCAGGTCGCCACCCCGGACCAGCCGTCGGCCCGCCAGAACGGCTCCGGGTAGATCGCGTGCACCTTGAGCGCGGAGCCCATCGGCATCCGCTGGGTCAACCCGTCGCGCAGCGCCGGCAGCGCCGGGGCGTACCGGATCCGGCCGGCGAGCGTGGGCGGCACCGCGACCACCACGGCGGCGGCCTCGAAGCGCTCGGCCTCGGCGCCGACCATCACCGAACCGCCGTGCTGTTCGATCGTGACCACCGGCGTGGACAGCCGCACCACACCCCGGCCCAGCCCGGCGGCCATCGCGTCGGCCAGCGCCGCCGGCCCGCCCACGATCCGGTCCTGCTGGGCGCCGCCGGCCATGCCCAGTAGCGATCCGGCCCCGCCGCCGCTGCACAGATAGCTCGCCATCTGGAGCACCGACACCTGGTTCGCGGAGGTGGCCAGCAGGCCGCCGGCGAGCAACCGGTCGATGTAGCGGGCCGTCACCGGGTCCGGTGCGACGACCGCCAACCAGTCGCCGAAGGTCGTGGCGTCCCACCGGGCCGCCTCGGGCGCCGCCCACGGCGCGGCCGGATCCAGCCGCTCGGCGTACCCGTCCAGCAGATCGACGACGCGCTCGGTGATCTCCGGCGCTGCGTCCCGCCGGACGCCGTCCCACATCACCACCGGCGCGCCGACCGCCGCGGACGGGAACGTCTCCAGCGCGTACCTGCGCACCAGGGCGTGGACGCGGTCCTGGCCGGGGCCGATCCACTGCGCGCCGAGATCGAGCTGTGTGCCGTCGTCGAGCCACCGCGTCAACGCCCGCCCACCGACCCGGTCACGGGCCTCCAGCACCCGTACCCGGACGCCGGCCCGGGCGAGGCTGAGGGCGGCGGCGAGGCCGGAGAACCCGGCCCCGACCACGAGGACGTCGTCGGTCATGCCGCGGTCTACCCGCCACGGACCCGGTCGACGCCCCGTCGTGGCGGGTTGCCCGTGCCACGGAGATCGGCATTGGTTTCCGGCCCGGCGCCGCCTATGGTGTTTCGATGCAACCCGCCGCGCTGCTCAACCGCGTCGCCGCCGCCCCGGCGGCGACGCCGGCTGTGCTGCGCGCGCACCGTGCCGCGGTGACCCTGTCGCGTCGGATCCCGGCGCGGGCCGGTCACGGCCAGCCGCGTCCCGCCGGCCGGAGCCCTCCGGAGACCGTCCACAGACAAAGGGACGGCCGAGGGCGAAGCGCACAGCTTCGGCCCTTTTTCTTTTTCGGAGAGGAACCGACATGAGTGACCGGACCGGCACCTACGACCAGCAGTGGCTCACCGAACTCGAGGCGACGCTGAACCACGAGTTCGCGACCCAGACTGCCCGGCTGACCGAGTTGACGGCCGACACCGGCGATCCGGCGGAGGCGCACACCAACGCCGCGCTGATCGCCGCCACCCGGCTGAGCCTGGAACAGATCTCCGGGGCGCTGCGGCGGCTCACCGCCGGCGGCTACGGCAGCTGCGAGAGCTGCGGGACGGAGATCCCCCGGGAACGCCTGGAGATCCTGCCGCACGCCCGGTTCTGCGTGCCGTGTCAGCAGAAGCAGAACCGCTGAACCGACGAGCCGAAAGGTCGGAAGCGGTGCGTACGCGCCGCTGAAGCGGGTCCCTGACCGGACGGACCGGTCGCCGGCCTCACGGCTGCGGCGACCGGTCCGTGGCCATGCCGGGCGGTTCGGGAGATCTCGGCGGCTCGGGGGGCCCGGGCGCATCGGTGAGCAGGCTGGCGGTGACGGTGGCGGTCATGCCGTCCGGCCGGCGGGTCAGCGTCAACGCCCCGGTCAGGTGATGGGCGAGCCAGAGCCCCCGCCCACCCGGGGTGTTCGTCGCGGGCAGGTTCACCGCCAGGTCCCCACCGTGCGGCTGGCCGTGGTCGGTGACCTCGCAGATGAGCAGGTCGGCCCGGCGGAACAGGTCGAGCCGACCCTGACCCCCGCCGTGCAGTACGGCGTTGGTGACCAGTTCGTGCACGGCCAGGACGAGATCCTCGGCCACGTCGCCGGTCAGACCCGCGGCGGCCACCTGAGCGGCGAGCAGGTGCCGCAGCGCCGTCACGGTCTGGGCGGTGAACGACTCGGACAGCAGCGAGGTCCCCTCGCCGTCGCCGCCGGGGGACGGGTCGCGGGAATCCCGGGCGTCCGGCGGGCCGAGGTTGTTCATGCAGGCAGGGTACGTCGTCCAGCGATATCCGCGACCTTTGCCGAGGGGCAACCATCCCGGGCGTCGTTCCGGCGGCCGCTTCGGCCTCAGGTGGACGACTCGGAGCGGGGCAACGCCCCGGTGGTCTGCAGGATCAGGGTGGCCACCGCGTCGGGGTCGTCGCTCATCGGCACGTGCCCGCAGCCGCGCAGGGTCTCCACCCGGGCACCCGGGAGGGTGGCACGGGCGCGCTCGGCCTGGTGGACGCCGAAGATGCGGTCCCGATCGCCCCAGCCGATCGTGATGGGTACGTCGCAGGTGCCCAGCGTGGCGCAGTCGACGTGGTAACCCCGGGCGGCACGGGCGACGACCCCGAACCCCGCGCAACGGCGTAGAGCGAGAGCGTCGGCCAGGGCCCGGTCGGCGTCCAGCGCCGAGGGGCGGGCCACCAGCGGCCCGAGACACAGGGCGCGCAGCCGCGGCGAGCGCATGGCGGCCCGGATCACCGGCGTGGGCAGGTAGGTGTTCAGGCGTAGCCAGGTGAGGATGCGCAGAGCCCGGCGGCGCTCGGCCTCGGTGAAGAATCCGGCGGGGGAGAGCGCGGTGGCGGAGGCGGCCACTCCGGCCGCCGCGAGTTCCAGGCTGATCGCCCCGCCGAGGCTGTAGCCCGCGACATGCGGTCGGCGCATCCCCCAGTCCTTCAGCGCCGGCAGTATGCCCGCGACGGTGGCGGCCATGCTGGTGGGTACGCCCCCTGGCGGCACCGGCGAGGCGCCGAAGCCCGGCAGGTCGATGGCGATCACGTCGTGGTACCCGGCGAGCCGGTCGAACACCGGCTCCCACGCCTGGTGCCGGTGCCCGATGCCGTGCACGAGCAGCAGTGGCTCGCCCGTACCTGCCCGACGGAAGTGGATGGTCACGAGCCGCCGCCTCCCTCCACCGAGGTCCGACCGAAGGACCGCCCGAGTCCGCGTACCTCCGCCTCCATCTGCTCGGCCAGTTCCGGGCCGCCGAACCGGTCGACGAGCCGGTCGGCGAAGCCGCTGAGCACCAGCGGGCGCAGCGCCTGGACCAGCGCGATGGACCGTGGCACGTACACCTTGCGCCGCCGGTGTTCGATGCCGCGCAGCAGCGCCTCGGCACACCGCTCGACGCTGACCACGGTGTTCAGCGGCCAGGGCAGCCGGCGCTGCGCGGCCCGGAACGACGCGAGGTCGTCGCGGATGTCGCGCACCAGATCGGTGTCGATCCAGATCGGGTGTGCGGTGCCCACGGTCAGTCCACGGCGGCGGTTCTCCAGCCGCAGCACGTTGCCGAACTGTTCGACACCCGCCTTCGACGCGCAGTACGCGGCCATCCCGGGCATGGCGGCGAAGGCCGCCGCCGACGAGACGAGCAACACGTGCCCCCGGGCGGCGAGCACGTGCGGCAGCGCCGCGCTGACCGTACGGACCACGCCGGTCAGGTTCACCTCGATGGTGCGTGCCAGCGCGTCCACCGGACCGGACGACACGGTGCCGAGGTTGGCGATGCCGGCGTTGGCGACCACCACGTCGATTCCACCGAAGCGCTCCACGGTGGAGGCGACCGCATCGTCGAGCCCCGTCTGGTCGGTGACGTCGCTCTCGTACCAGTGCCCGTCCACCTCGGCGGCGACCTGGCGCAGCAGGAGCGGTTCCAGGCCGACCAGCGCGACCCGGGCACCGCGGGCCGTGACGGCCCGCGCCAACTCGGCGCCGATGCCGCGTGCCGCGCCGGTGATGAGGACGGTTCGGCCACGAAGGTCATATCGCATCGGTGCGCTCCAGATCCCGGTCGCCGCCGACGGCGACGGCGTGGTGGTCGGCGGGACGGAAGCGGCGCAGCCGCCACCGGTATCCGGTCACGTACCCCGGCCAGATGGTGGTGTTGCGCCCGTTCCCGTCGAGGTACCAGCTGGCACAGCCGGTCTGCCAGACGGTACCGCGCATCCGCCGATCGACCCAGTCGGTCCACCGCCGCTGCGCCTCGGCGGTGGGTTCGACCGCGGCCGTGCCGGTGGCCCGCAGATGGCGCAGCGCGCCGACGACCAGGCGCAGCTGCGCCTCGATCATCAGCACCACGGAGGTGTGCCCGAGTCCGGTGTTCGGTCCGAGCAGGAAGAACAGGTTGGGGAAGCCGGTCACGGTGGTGCCCCGGTAGGCCCGCATGCCGGTGGCCCAGGCGTCGGCGAGGCGGTGTCCGTCCCGGCCGTGGATGCGGGCGACCACGGGTGGGTCGGTGACCCGGAAGCCGGTGCCGAGGATGATGGTGTCGGCCGGCCGGTGCGTGCCGTCGGCGGTGACCAGCCCGTCGGCGGTGACCCGGCTGATGCCGGCGCTGACGACCTCGACGTTCTCCCGGGTCAGGGCCGGCCAGTAGGCGTCGGAGACGAGCACCCGCTTGCAGCCCATGGCGTAGTGCGGGGTGAGGGTGGCCCGTAGGTGGGGATCGGCGACCTGACGACGCAGCATCCGCAGCGACAGCCGGGCGGCGACGCGGTTGACCGTCGGGTGCAGGAAGCCGACGGCCATCGCGTCGCGGGCCAGGTAGATCCCGGCGCGCGCGGCGCGTTGCAGGCCCGGCAGGCGACGGTACGCGGCCTGCTCCAGCCGGGTGATGCGACGCGACGGGTGGGGCATGACCCAGGCCGGGGTGCGCTGGAACAGCGTCAGCTGCCGCACCGCCGGCTGGATGCGGGGTACGAACTGGACCGCCGATGCGCCGGTGCCGATCACCGCCACCCGGCGGTCGGTGAGGTCGTGGTCGTGCCGCCACCGGGCCGAGTGGAAGACGGTGCCGTCGAAGGTGTCGAGGCCGGGGAGGTCCGGCACGGCGGGCTCGCTGAGCGGCCCGGTGGCGCAGATCAGCACCCGTGCCGTGTAGGCCCCGCCGGAGGTGTCCAGCAGCCAGCGTCCGCGTCGGGCGTCCCAGTCGGCCCGGTGCAGCTCGTGCCGCAACCGCAGCTTCGGGCGTACGCCGAAGCGGTCGGCGCAGTCGCGCAGGTAGTCCTGGATCTCCGGCTGCCCCGAGTAGGTGTGCGACCAGTGCGGGTTCGGCGCGAACGAGAACGAGTACAGGTGCGACGGCACGTCACAGGCGCAACCGGGGTAGGTGTTGTCCCGCCAGGTGCCCCCGACCTCGTCACCGCGGTCGAAGACGAGGAAGTCGGTGAAGCCGGCCCGCTGCAACTGGGCGGCGGCGCCCAGTCCGCCGAAGCCGGCTCCGATGATGGCGATCTCGACGTCCATCAGTCCTCCGGTCCGTTCGTCGGTTCGCTCTCGGGCGGCCAGGGTGGGCCACCGACGCCGGTGATCCGTACGCCGCCCCACGGGTCGAGTTCGGTCAGGCGGGCCGGCACGCACCGGTCGGCGACCCGGATCCGCACGTCCCTGTGGCCGGCCCGCAGCAGCGAGGCGACCTGCGGTTCCGGCTCGATCCGGCCGGCCCAGTGGTAGCGGCCGTCGACCGGCTCCCACCGGCCGCTGAGGTGCACCGTCACCGGGGTGTCGCCGACGCGGGCGGGCCCGTGGTAGCTCACGGCTCGATCCGTTCGTGGGCGCGGGTCAGCTCGCGGGGCAGGTCGGCGCTGCGCCGTACGCCCTCGATGCCGCTCCACAGCAGCGTGGTCAGATACTCGGTGAGGGCGGCCCGACTGATCGGCTGGCCGTGCACGGTCCACCAGTCGCCGACGGCCTGCACGAAACCGACCAACCCGTACGCCCAGGGTTCCGCCGGCCCGGCGTCGAGGCCCAACGACCGCAGCCGGTCGCCGATCACCCGGGCCAGCCCGGCGGCCACCTGTCGGCCGGCCCCGGCGACCAGCTGCTGGATGCCCGGTACGCCGGACTGGTGCACGAGGAACCGGTAGAGCTGGGGCTGCGACTCGATGACGCCGAGGTACGCGTCGATGGTCGCCTCGACCAGGTCCCGTTCCTCGCGTACCCGCTCGACGGCCGGGGCGACGGCCTCGACGACCCGGGCCGCCACGTGTTCGCCGACGGCCAGCCACAGCTGCGACTTGTCCGCGAAGTAGCGGTACAGCACCGGCTTGCTGACCCCGGCGGTGGCGGCCACCTGGTCCATGTCGACGTCCGGGCCGTACCGCAGCAACGCCCGCACCGCCGCGGCGATCAGCGCGGCGCGGCGCTGCTCGCGGTGACCGGCCCAGCGGTCCCGGCGCCCGGTCCGCGCTGGCGTGGCACCGTCCGCCGAATCCGTTCCGTTGACATCGGTGGATGGCGATTGCATGCTACTACTCGTAACAGTTACTCGAAGTTACGTCAATCCTGTAGTCGGGTCCGGGAGGGAGAGGGCCATGGAGTCGACGTCGAAAGGAACGTCCCGCGAGGTGGTCGCCGAGCGGCTGCTGAACGCCTCGGTGCGGACCAGCTACGACCCCACGGTGGACATCGACTGGCAGGCGCCGCACCGGCCGGACGCCTACTGGCTGCCGCCGCGCCGCAGCAGCCTCTACGGCACCGCGCTCTGGGACGCGCTGACGGAGGAGCAGCGCGTCGAGCTGACCAAGCACGAGGTGGCCAGTGCGGCCAGCGCCGGCCTCTGGTTCGAGACGATCCTCATGCAGATGCTGATCCGGCACTACTACGACGCGGATCCGACCAGCCGGCACGCCCAGTACGCGCTCACCGAGGTCGCCGACGAGTGCCGACACTCCATCATGTTCGGCCGGCTCATCGAGGCGACGGGCTGTCCGGTCTACCCGGCCCGCCCGGCCGACCAGCTTCTCGGCCGGTTCCTCAAGGCCACTGCCACCGGCCCGCAGATGTACGCCGCCATCCTCATCGCCGAGGAGGTCCTGGACTCCTTCCAGCGCGAGATCATGGCCGACGAATCGTTGCAGCCGCTGATCCGCATGGTCTGTCGCGTCCACGTGGTGGAGGAGGCCCGGCACGTCCGCTTCGCGCGGGAGGAACTGGCCCGGCAGGTCGCCGCCGCCGGCCCGCTCGCCCGGGCATCCGCCCGCCTGGTCATCGGCCGGGCCGCGTACACCATCGCCAACCGGCTGGTCCACCCGGGCGCGTACGCCGCCGTCGGGATCGACCCGCGCGTCGGGCGGGACACCGCCCGGGCCAACCCGCGCTGGCGGGAGACGCTGCGTTGGTCCGCCCGGCGGGTGCACGCCCACCTGTCCGACCTCGGTCTGGTCGCCGGACCGGGCCGTGCGCTCTGGACCCGCTCCGGCCTGGTCTAGGCGTGGCCCGCCCCGGCGGGGCCTGGGCGTTCGAGCGTCGTGGTACGCGGCGCGGAGATCGGGAAGGATCTACCCGAGGCCGCACCGCAGCGAGGACCACGACAAGGAGAACCGCATGGCTGACTTCGTCGGCGCCGTGGACCAGGGCACCACCAGCACCCGCTTCATGATCTTCGACCACGGTGGCAACGAGGTCGGCCGCCACCAGCTCGAACACCAGCAGATCCTGCCGCGGGCCGGCTGGGTCGAGCACAATCCACTGGAGATCTGGGAACGGACCCAGACGGTCGTGCGTACGGCGCTGAACACGCACAGCCTCGCCGCGACCGACCTGGCGGCCCTCGGCATCACCAACCAGCGGGAGACGACGGTGGTGTGGAACCGGCGCACCGGCCGGCCGTACTACAACGCCATCGTCTGGCAGGACACCCGGACCGACCGCATCGCCTCGGCGCTGGAGCGCGACGGGCGCGGCGAGGTCATCCGGCGTAAGGCCGGCCTGCCACCGGCGACGTACTTCTCCGGCGGCAAGATCCAGTGGATTCTGGAGAACGTGGACGGCGTGCGGGCGGCCGCCGAGCGTGGCGAGGCGATCTTCGGAAACACCGATACCTGGTTGCTGTGGCACCTGACCGGCGGCACCGACGGCGGCGCGCACGTCACCGACCCCACCAACGCCAGCCGGACCATGCTGATGAATCTGGAGACCCTGGACTGGGACGACGAACTGCTGTCCTTCTTCGACATACCGCGCGCCATGCTGCCGCGGATCGTCCCGTCGTCCGACCCGCGGGCCTACGGCAGCACCCTGCCGAACGGCCCCTTCGCCGGCCCGGTACCGATCACCGGTGACCTCGGCGACCAGCAGGCGGCCACCGTCGGTCAGGTCTGCTTCGCGCCGGGCGAGGCGAAGAACACCTACGGTACGGGCAACTTCATGCTGCTCAACACCGGTACCGACATCGTCCGTTCCGAGGCCGGGCTGCTCACCACCGTGTGCTACCAGTTCGCCGGGCAGCCGCCGGTCTACGCCCTCGAGGGCTCCATCGCCGTCACCGGCTCGGCCGTGCAGTGGCTCCGCGACCAGTTGAAGATCATCAGCAGCGCCGCCCAGAGCGAGGATCTCGCCCGTCAGGTCGACGACAACGGCGGGGTCTACTTCGTACCGGCCTTCTCCGGGCTGTTCGCCCCGTACTGGCGCTCCGACGCGCGAGGGGCGATCGTCGGCCTCTCCCGCTACAACACCGACGCGCACATCGCCCGGGCCACCCTGGAGGCCATCTGCTACCAGAGCCGGGACGTGGCCGAGGCCATGGCGCAGGACTCGGGCGTACCGTTGGAATGTCTCAAGGTCGACGGCGGTGTCACCGTCAACGACCTGTGCATGCAACTGCAGGCCGACGTCCTCGGCGTGCCGGTCAGCCGGCCGGTGGTGGCCGAGACCACCGCGCTCGGCGCGGCGTACGCGGCCGGGCTGGCCGTCGGATTCTGGCGGGACACCGACGAGCTACGGGAGAACTGGAACGAGAGCCGCCGTTGGCAGCCGTCCTGGTCGCCGGAGCAGCGTGCGGCCGGCTACGCCGGCTGGCGGAAGGCGGTTCAGCGCACGCTCGACTGGGTCGACGTCGACTGACGCGATCGACGGGCCATGTGACCACTTCTCGTGAAAATTACGTCACTGCGTGTCCATGTCGCGAATCCGGGATGTCCGGTCCGTCTGCCTTAGCATCCCGATGTCCGGCAGCCGCCGGAGGTGTGGACAGGGAGGGGCATCCATGCGGATCACCCGCGCGATCGTGGCGGTCGTGGTCGTACTGTCGGCCGGTACGCTGGCCGGCGCGGCGCAGACGGCGTCACCGTTCACCGTGGTCAACGGTTCCATCCAACCGGCGACCGGTACGCCGGTACCGCCGTCGGGCACCCACGCCACGCTGTGGCACAACGCCAGCTACGCGACCATCCCGGTGCAGGGTGCCGGCCAGCTGGTCGTGGGTGCGATCGGTGACCACTGTGACGGCTGGCCCGTCCTCCGGGTGAGCGTGGGCGGCGCTCCGATCGGTGAGGTCACCGTGACCAGCGCCACCGACTACGGCGGCTATCCGGTCGGTGCGTCGTTGCCCGAGGGCCGGCACGACGTCCGCATCGAGCTGGTCAACGACCGGTACACGGGGGTGTGTGACCGCAACGCCCACCTGGCGTACGTCCGGACGCAACCACCGCCTACGGCGGTGGACACGAGGTTCACCTTCGCCGTGGTCCCGGACACCCAGGAGGAGGTGCTCACCGCCACCGACACCCGGCTGCGCCAGCGCGTCGACTGGCTGGTCGCCCAGCGCGGCGCCCTCGACCTGCGCTTCGTCACGCACTCCGGCGATGTGGTCAACTACGACACCCCCGACCACGTGCAGTACGAACGCGCGCGTGCCGCGTTGCGTCCGCTGGAGACGGCCGGCATGCCGTACACCCTCGCCGTCGGCAACCACGACACCCAGGCCGCCGGCCCCGACGGGGAACTGCGCAGCCCCGCCGGGCAGTTGGTACGCGACACCACGGTGTTCAACCGGTACTTCACCGCCGCCCGGTTCGGCGCGGTACGCGGCCAGTTCGAGGCCGGCAAGGTGGACAACGCCTACGCCACCTACACCGCCGGTGGGGTGCGGTGGCTGGTGCTGACGCTGGAACTGTGGCCGCGCCGGGCGGCCGTCGCCTGGGCGCAGGCGGTCCTGGCCGCCCATCCCCGGCACAACGTCGTGATCGTCACCCACCACTACCTGGAGAGCGACGCCACGATCGGCCGGTCCGCCGGCTACGGCTCCACCAGTCCGCAGTACCTCTTCGACAACCTCGTGGCCCGCTACCCGAACGTCCGGTTCGTCTTCTCCGGCCACACCGGCACGGCGGCGTCGCGGGTCGACACCGGTGTGCACGGCAACCGGGTCCACTCCTTCCTCCAGACGTTCCACTCCCGCCGTACCAACCCGGTGCGGTTGGTCGAGATCGACACGGCGACGAACTCGCTGCGTACCTGGATCTACGCGCCGCACACCGACGAGGAGTTCCCCGAGCACGACCGCACGTACACGGGGATCGGCCTGGTGCGGTGAACGCCATTGGTGGTCCGTGGCACCCGCGGCGGACCACCAACGGCTGGGGAGCGGTCGGTCTCAAAACTATCTGAGAACCGTCTCATTATCGTCGGTGGTTTCGAGGTGGCGGTACACGGTGGCCCGGGAGACACCGAACTCGGCGGCGATCTCCTCGGCCGAGTGCGTGCCCGCCAGGTGCATCCGTCGGGCGTCCCGCACCTGTTCCGGGCTCATCGACCGGGGCCGTCCCGGCCGCCGCCGGCCCACCCGGCCGGGCGCCGGGCCGAGGGCGTCGTCGCCCGTGCCGGGCACCTGCTCGTCGCCGGCCGCCGTCGTCTCGTCCTCGCCGGGTCGCATCTCGTCCTCGCCGGGTGGTGCCTCGTCCAGCAGCCGGTGGGCGCCGTCGAGCATGTCGACCCGCAGCACCGACGCGGGCACGTCGGCCAGGAACACCACCGGATCGCTGCACATGGCGATCGCCTGGACCGCCCGGACCCGCTCCCGCCGGCCGGCGTCCGGGCCGGCGACGATCTCGTTGGCCCGCATCGCGATCCGCATCAGCCGGTGGTAGGTGCTGCCCCGCTCGACCAGCGCGAGGTCGTGGAAGAGCATGCCGAGCGGGTCGCGGTGGGCGAGCATCGTGTCCACCCAGCCCTCCAGCAGCGTCCACCTCGCCTGCCGTGGGGGCAGCGCCCCGGCGTCGTCCAGCAGCGCCTCCAGGTCGCGCAGCAGGGGCTCGGCCAGCGCGGTGAGCAGGTGCGCCTTGCTGGGGAAGTGGTAGAGGATCGCGGCCTTGGTCAGCCGGAGCCGCTCGGCGATCTGCCGCAGCGAGGTGCGTTGGTAGCCCTGCTCGGAGAAGAGGTCCAACGCGGTGCGCAGGATCCGGCTGCGGGTGCCGTCGGTCTCCTCCCAGGTCATGGCCCCAGCGTAGTGGCTCCTGACCGGTGCACCGGGCGGCCCGCGCCAGGGCCTTACCATCGGTCAGTAGAGTGGACCGCAGACACCGGTACGGCGGGAGGCGCCCATGTCCGTGATCTCCATCGAGAACCTCGTCAAGACCTTCGGCGGCGTACGCGCGCTCGACGGGGTCGACCTGAGGGTGGAACCGGGGGAGGTGCACGGATTTCTCGGACCCAACGGCTCGGGCAAGTCCACCACCATCCGGGTCCTGCTCGGCCTGCTGCGCCGCGACTCGGGGCAGGTGCGTGTCCTCGACGGCGATCCGTGGCGCGACGCGGTCGCGCTGCACCGGCGGCTGGCGTACGTGCCGGGCGACGTGAACCTCTGGCCGAACCTCTCCGGCGGCGAGGCCATCGACCTGTTCGGCGCGCTGCGCGGCGGGCTGGACACGCGTCGCCGCGACGAGTTGCTGCGGCGTTTCGACCTGGACCCGACCAAGAAGTGCCGCACCTACTCCAAGGGCAACCGGCAGAAGGTCGCCATCGTCGCCGCGTTCGCCTCCGACGTCGAGCTGTACGTTCTGGACGAGCCGACGTCCGGACTGGACCCGCTGATGGAGGCGGTGTTCCAGGAGGAGGTCCGCCACCTCACCGAGGGCGGCGCGAGCGTGCTGCTCTCCAGCCACGTACTGGCCGAGGTCGAGGCGCTCTGCGACCGGGTCAGCATCATCCGGGAGGGGCGCATCGTCGAGTCCGGCACCCTGTCCGAGCTGCGGCACCTGGCCCGCACCACCGTCACCGCCGAGACCGCACGTCCGGTGACCGGCCTGACGGAGTTGCCGGGCGTGCACGAGGTCCGTCCCGTCGACGGCCGGGTCCGGCTGGAGGTCGAGCCCGAGCACCTCGACACGCTCCTGGCCCACCTGGTCCGCTTCGAGGTCCGCGCGCTGACCAGCACGCCGCCCACGCTGGAGGAACTGTTCCTGCGGCACTACGGCGACGCCACCGACGGTGACCGGCAGGCGGCGGCCGGAGGCGACCGATGAGCGGCTTCACCGGCACCGCCCGGCTCGCCCGGCTCGCCGTTCGTCGCGACCGGGTCCGGCTGGCCATCTGGACGCTCGGCACCCCGCTGATGGGCTACGCCCTCGCCGAGAGCGTGGCCAGCATCTACCCCGAGGAGCAGAACCGCCTCGGTTACGCCGAGGTGGCCAACGGCAGTGTCGTCGCCCGCGCCTTCAACGGGCCGGTCGCCAGCACCGACCTCGGTGCCGTGGTGGTGACCGAGACGTACCTCACCCTGGCCGTGCTCGCCGCGCTGCTCAGCACCTTCGCCGTGGTCCGGCACACCCGGCAGAACGAGGAGACCGGACGCGCCGAACTGCTCGGTGCCGCCGCGGTCGGCCGGTACGCGCTGCTCACCGCCGCGCTGGTGGTCGTGGTCGGTGCCAACGTGCTGGCCGGAGCGCTGCTCGCGCTCGCCTTCATCGGTGCCGGACTGCCGGCCGCCGGTTCGGTGGCCGGTGCCGCGGCGATCGCCGGGGTCGGCCTCGCCTTCACCGCCGTGGCCGCCGTCACCGCCCAGCTGTCGGTGACCTCCCGGGGCGCCAACGCGCTCGCCGCCGCCACGGTCGGGGTGGCGTTCCTGCTGCGGGCCGCCGGTGACGTGCTCGGTGAACGCGCCGCCGACGGGGTGCAACTGGACAGCGCCTGGCCGACCTGGTTGTCGCCGCTGGGCTGGGGCACCCAGGTCCGCGCCTTCGGCGACGAGCGGTGGTGGGTGCTCGGGCTGCCGGTGGCCCTGCTGATCGTCGGCGTCGTCGTGGCGTACGCGCTGGCCGAACGGCGTGACCTCGGCGCCGGCCTGCTCGCCGCGCGCCGGGGCCCGGCCCGGGCCGCCACCGGCCTGCTCAGCCCGGCCGGACTGACCTGGCGGCTGCACCGCGGCGCGTTGACCGGCTGGGCGGTCGCGGTGGCGGTGCTCGGCCTCGCCATGGGACTGGCCGGCAACGAGGTCGACGCCATGATCGCCGAGAACCCCGCCGCCGCCGAGGCGATCGCCCAACTAGGTGGCGGGGACGAACTGGTCGACGCCTTCCTGGCGGCGATGCTCGGGCTGTTCGCGCTGACCATCGGGGCGTACGTCGTACAGGCCCTGCTGCGCATCCGCGGCGACGAGTCGGACGGCATCCTCGAACCGCTGCTCGCCACCGCCGTCAGCCGCTACCGATGGTTGGGCACGCAGGTGGCCGGCGCGGTGCTCGGCGCGCTGGCGCTGATGCTGCTGGCCGGCGCCACCACCGGCCTCGGGTACGGGCTGGCCGCCGGTGACCCGGTCGGTTGGACCGTCGAGCTGACCGGTGCCGCGCTGCTGCGCCTGCCGGCCCTGCTGGTCGTCGCCGGAGTGGTGACCGCCCTGTTCGGGGCGCTGCCGCGCTGGTCGGTGGCGTTGAGCTGGGCGACCCTGATCGTGTTCCTGCTGCTCGGCCAGTTGGGCGCCGCGTTGGACCTGCCGCAGGCGGCGCTGAACCTCTCCCCGTACACCCACGTGCCGTCCGTACCCGCCACCGACGTCACCGTCCTGCCCCTGGTGCTCCTCACCGCCGTAGCCGCCGCCCTGCTCGCCCTCGGCCTAACCACCTTCCGCCACCGCGACACCCCCACCTGAGCCGGACCTTGATCGTCTGTCATCGAGTGACCCGACACGCCGCTGCTCCGGTCACTCGATTGCAGACGATCAAGGGGCCTATAACACATACGGTCCCGGCACGGGGAGTTGTGCACAGTGGCGCGCGGTGTCCACAGGGGGCAGCGGGTCGGGGGCGCTTCGGGGCAGGCTCGGTCGCCGTGGACAACGTGCTCCGATCGCTCGTCGAGGCCGGTGGTGGTGTGGTGACCCGAGCCCGCGCACTTGAGGTGGTGCCGCCCTGGGCGTTACGTCGCGCGTACCGTGCTGGGTGGTTGCGTCGCGTGCTGCCGGCGGTCTACGTCGACGCTTCGTTGCTCGCCGGTCCGGAATCGGCCAGCCCGCTCGCCAGGCTGACGCCCGAGGTCGCCCGGCGGGCGGTGCTCGCGTACGCCGACGGTCGGGCGGCGTTGAGCGCGCTGACCGCGCTGGACGTGCACGGTCTTCGTCGGCAACCGGCCGGTGAGCCCGTGTACCTCGACGTGCCGGCCGGTACCGGGCTGCGTAGCCGGGCGAGCCTGGTGGTGCGGCATCGCACGGCGTTCGCGGCGGAACCACCGCAGGTCCTGGTCCGACGCGGCGTGCCGGTCGTCCGGCTGGAGGAGGCCCTAGTGCGTTCATGGCCGTTGTTGCCCGAGGAGGATCGCATCGGGCCGGTTGTTCGGGCGGTCAATGACCGGATGACCACGGCGTACCGGCTTCGCGCCGCGCTCGCTCCGAAGCTGACCGGGCGGGCGGCGCTGTCCGCAGTCATCGACCGGATCGACGCCGGTTGCCGCAGCCCGCTGGAGATTTGGGGCCATGATCGAGTCTTCACCGGTCCGGGCATGCCGGTGCTGAGCCGCCAAGTGCGGGTCCGGGTGGGAAAGCGGACCGTCTACCTGGACCTGTTCGCCGAGCAGGAGCGGGTCAACATCGAGCTGGACGGTGCCACCTCGCACGGCGATCCCCGCCAGCGCGAGATCGACCTGCGGCGCGACGCGTTGCTCGCCACGGTCGGCATCCTGGTGGTCAGGTTCAGCCAGCGACGCCTCGTGCGGGAGCCCGACGAGGTGCGTCGGGAAACCCTCGCGATCCTCGCCGGCCGTCGCTCCTGAGTGACGAGAGCTTCACAGCACCTGGGACAGGAAGCGGCGCAGGCGGGGGTGTTGCGGCGACTCGAAGACCGCGGCCGGTTCGCCGGCCTCCAGCACCACTCCGGCGTCCATGAACGCGACGGTGTCGGCGACCTGGCGGGCGAAGCCCATCTCGTGGGTGACGACCACCATGGTCATGCCCTGGGCGGCCAGCTCCGCCATCAGCGCCAGCACCCCCTTGACCAGCTCCGGGTCCAGCGCGGAGGTGGCCTCGTCGAAGAGCATCACCTGCGGCTGCATGGCCAACGCCCGGGCGATGGCGACCCGCTGCTGCTGCCCGCCGGACAGGTGCGCGGGCCGGGCGTCGGCCTTGGTGGCCAGGCCGACCCGGTCGAGTTCGGCCCGGGCCTGCGCCACCGCCTCGTCCTCGCCGAGCTTACGGATCCGGCGCAGCGGCAGGGTGATGTTGCGCAGCACGCTCATGTGCGGGAAGAGGTTGAACTGCTGGAACACCATGCCGATGCGCTGCCGCAGGGCGTCGGGATCGTCGCGCAGCACGCTGCGCCCGTCCAGCAGCACGTCACCACGGTCCGGTTCGAGGAGCCGGTTCACGGTCCGCAGCAGGGTGGACTTGCCCGACCCGGACGGGCCGATCACGCAGGCTGTGCCGCCGCGCGCGACGTCCAGGTCCACTCCGCGCAGCACCTGGTGTCGGCCGAAGGCCAGGTGTACGTCGCGCAGGCTCAGGCTGACCGAGGTACTCATCGTTGGTTGCCTCCGGCGGCGCCGGGCAGCGCCAGGTCCAGGTCGTCGGGGTCGTCGCCGGCCGGCCCGGTCGCCGGCCGGCCGTGCCGCAGCCGTCGGTCGATCCAGTTGACGACGTGCGTCAGCGGCACCGTCAGCGCGAGGTAGAACAGCCCGGCCAGCAGCAGCGCCGACTGGTTGCCGGTGTTGGCCGCGTAGTCCTGCCCGATCCGGAACAGCTCGCGCTGGCTGGCCAGCAGCCCGAGGAAGTAGACCAGGCTGGAGTCCTTGATCAGGGCGATGAGCTGATTCACCCATGCCGGCAGGATCCGCCGGATGCCCTGCGGGATGATCACCCTCCGCATCGCCTCGCGCCAGGAGAACCCCAACGCGCGGGCCGCCTCCAACTGGGTGGCCTCCACCGACTGAATGCCGGAGCGGAAGATCTCCCCGAGGTACGCCGACGCGATCAGCGACAGCGCCAGGATCCCGAGCGGGTACGGGTTGGGTCCCCACACCTGCATGCCCAGCGGGGCCAGGCCGACCCCGATCAGCAGGATCGTCGCCGCGGCCGGCAGGCCCCGGAACACGTCGGTCCAGACCCGCGCCGGCCAGCGCAACCAGCGGGTACGCGAGATGCCCGCCACGGCCAGCACGATGCCCAGCGCGGAGCCGAGCAGGGCGGCGGTAACCGCCAGGATCAGCGTGTTCGGCAACCCGACGGTGAGCATCTCGGGTAGCGCCTCGCGCATCGACTCCCAGTCGAAGAACGTCTCCCACAGGGTGCGCAACGGATCCACGGTCAACCTCCGCCCTGCTCGCTCGTCGTCCTACCTCAGGAAGCCGCCGACGGGGACGCCGACGGTGCGGTCACCTCGCCGCTGCCCGGGGTGAAGTCGGCCGGGATCGGCCGGCCCGGGTAGTACTGCTCCTGCAGGCGGGTCCAGGTGCCGTCGGCGATGACCTCGTCGAGCGCCCGGTTCAGCGCCTCGCGCAGCGCGTCGTTGCCCTTGGCGAAGGCGTACGCGGTGGGGGCCGGGCTGAGTTCCTTCGCCGCCACCGTGATCTTGCCGCCGCTGTCCGCGGCGGTCTTCTCGCCGATCTCGGCGGGCGCGATCCACGCGTCCGCGGTACCGGCCTTGAGCTGGTTGATCGCGCCGTTGTAGTCGGGCACCCGCACCGGGTCCAGGCCCCGGCCGGTGGCGTAGTCGTCCTGGACGGTGCCCTGCACCACCACGACCCGCTTGCCGGGCAGCTGGTCGAAGGCGGTCAGCGGCGACCCGGCGGGCACGTCGAGACCGAAGTAGCCGAAGTCGTAGCCGTTGCCGAAGTCCACGGTCTTCTTCCGCGCCTCGGTGATGGTGATCGAGGAGCTGCCGACGTCGAACTTGCGGTTGCCGACCTGGGCGAGCAGGGCGGAGAAGTCGGTGCCGACGAACTCGACCTTCAGGCCGAGCTTGTCGGCGGCGGCGACCAGCAGGTCGTTGTCGAAGCCGGTGAACTTGCCGTCCTTGAGGTAGACGTTCGGCGGGGCGTCGGTGAGCGTGCCGGCCCGCAGCACGCCCGGCTGCAACAGACCGTACGGGTTGTCGGCGGCACTGCCGGCGGAGTCGGAGCCGCAGGCGGTGAGGGAGGCGGTGCCGAGGACGGCGGCGACGCCGATGGCGGCGGCCCGGGTCAGGGCGGGAAGGAATCGCACAGGTGTCTCCTGGTTGAGCTGCGGCGGGCACGGACGTGCCGCGCCGACGGTCCGCCGCAGGGCGGACCGCTGGGATGGATCAGTGACAGAGCGGTGAAGGGGTGGTCAGCCGAACCGTCAGGCGTCGGTGACCGGCGGCGACGCGGTCAGCTACACGCGGCGCTGCAGACCCGCATCATGTCGACGTGGCGACGCCGGGTCAGGCCCGGACGGGCCACGGCGGGAGCGGGTCGACTGCGGTACGACATGGTTCTCCTCAAGGTCGTGATGACCTGGGAACCCAGGCCACGCTTGCACCGGAGATCGCTCCGGCGCCCGGTCCTCACCCGGGGCACCCCTGCGCGGACGAGGGTTGCCGGCCAGCGAGCCGGGGCTTTGCGCTGGCGCTCATGACCTGCCGCCGACGCTATCAGCCGGTGACCGCCCACCGTCCACCCGTTATGACCACCCTCACGCCGGGCAAAGTCGATCATGAGGCTGGCGGCAGGTCTGATCTCTTCAACTGCCGCTAACCTCATGATCGACACGGGCGGGGTTGGGTGCGTACCCCCGTCGCGGGTGTTGCCTGCGAACGGCGTGATCCCATACGGTCTGCTCAGCGGTGGGCGGTGCGGTCCGCATCCGAAGACACCGCCGGTGCTCCGTCACGTGGGCCGGGAGGGTGGAACTCCCAGGTCCGACGCGCGTGACGGGCGGGCCGGCGGGCGAACCCCGAGCCGTGCGGCGGCGCGTCGAGGCGCCGGGCCGGCGGTGGACGGGGCGCGGACATCCACCGGGAGCACCCGTGTATCTCACCCCCCACGAGCAGGACCGCCTGCTCGTCCACGTGGCGGCCGACGTCGCCCGACGCCGCCGCGACCGCGGCCTGCGTCTGAACTATCCGGAAGCCGTCGCGGTGATCACCGCTTTTCTGCTCGAAGGGGCGCGTGACGGGAAGTCCGTCGTCGACCTGATGGCTGCCGGACGCACCGTGCTCAGCCGTGACGACGTGCAGGACGGCATCCCCGAGCTGTTGAGGGAGGTGCAGGTGGAGGCGACGTTCCCGGACGGCACCAAGTTGGTGACGGTGCACCACCCGATCCCGTGATCCCGGGAGAGATCCTGCCGGCCGACGGCGCGGTGGAGATCAATGCCGGTCGCCCGGTGACCACGCTGCTGGTGGTCAACACCGGTGACCGGCCGGTGCAGGTCGGCTCGCACTACCACTTCGCCGAGGCCAACCCGGCGCTGGACTTCGACCGGGACGCCGCCTGGGGGCAGCGGCTCGCGGTACCGGCCGGCACCTCGGTGCGTTTCGAGCCGGGCGTGAGCCGCCGCGTCGACCTGGTGCCGCTCGGCGGCGCGCGGATCGTGCCGGGCCTGCGGGGCGAATGCGCCGGTGCGCTGGACGGGGGACGGCAGGTATGAGCGAGCGGATCATCACGTCCAGCGGGGTGCCGCAGGGCGGCCCGCGACGAAGTGGAGTGCCGGCATGAGCAGCGTGGAGCGGGAGCGCTACGTCGCTCTGTACGGACCCAGCACCGGTGACCGGATCCGGCTGGCCGACACGAACCTGCTCATCGAGGTCGAACACGACCACTGCGCCGGTGGGGACGAGGCGGTCTTCGGCGGCGGCAAGGTCATCCGGGAGTCGATGGGCCAGTCGCGGGCCACCCGCGCCGAGGGCGCCCTGGACACCGTCATCACCGGTGCGGTCGTCCTCGATCACTGGGGGGTGGTGAAGGCCGATGTCGGGCTGCGGGACGGGCGGATCGTCGCGCTGGGCCGGGCCGGCAACCCGGACACGATGGACGGCGTCCATCCGGACCTGGTCATCGGCCCGGCCACCGAGGTGATCGCCGGCAATGGTCGGATCCTCACCGCCGGGGCGGTCGACACGCACGTGCACTTCATCTGCCCGCAGACCGTCACTGAGGCGCTCGCCAGCGGGGTCACCACCCTGGTCGGTGGCGGCACCGGACCGGCCGAGGGCACCCGGGCCACCACCGTCACCCCGAACGCGTGGCACCTGGCCCGGATGCACGAGGCCCTCGACACGTTCCCGGTGAACGTGCTGCTGCTCGGCAAGGGCAACACCGTCTCCGAGGAAGCGCTGTGGGAGCAGTTGCGGGCCGGGGCCGGCGGATTCAAGCTGCACGAGGACTGGGGCACCACCCCGGCGGCGATCGACGCCTGCCTGCGCGTCGCCGACGCCTCCGGCGTGCAGGTCTCCATCCACACCGACACCCTCAACGAGGCCGGGTTCGTCGCCGACACGCTGCGTGCGATCGGCGGTCGGGCGATCCACTCGTACCACACCGAGGGGGCCGGGGGCGGGCACGCGCCGGACATCATCACCGTCGCCGGCGAGCCGAACGTGCTGCCCTCGTCGACCAACCCGACCCGCCCGTACACCCGCAACACCCTGGCCGAGCACCTCGACATGCTGATGGTCTGCCACCACCTCAACCCGACGGTGCCGGAGGATCTGGCCTTCGCGGAGAGCCGCATCCGGCCCTCCACCATGGCCGCCGAGGATCTGCTGCACGACCTCGGCGCGATCTCCATCATCGGCTCCGACTCGCAGGCGATGGGTCGGATCGGGGAGATCGTGCTGCGTACCTGGCAGAGCGCGCACGTGATGAAGGCCAGGGTGGGCGCGCTGCCCGGCGACGGCGCCGCCGACAACCACCGGGCCCGTCGGTACGTCGCGAAGTACACCATCTGCGCGGCCATGGCCAACGGTCTCGACCACGAGATCGGGTCGGTGGAGCCGGGCAAGCTCGCCGACCTGGTGCTGTGGGAGCCGGCGTTCTTCGGCGTACGCCCGCACCTGGTCATCAAGGGCGGCATGATCGCGTACGCCCAGATGGGTGACGCGAACGCCTCGATTCCCACCCCGCAGCCGATGCTGCCCCGGCCGATGTTCGGCGCGTACGGCGGTGCGGCCGCCGCCACCAGCCTGGCGTTCGTCGCACCGGCGGCGCTGGAGGCCGGACTGCGCCTGGACGTACGTCGTCGGGTGGTGCCGGTGACCGACGTGCGGTCCCGGGGCAAGACCGACCTGCCCGAGAACGGGGCGCTGCCGCGTATCGAGGTCGAGCCGGACACCTTCACCGTGCGGATCGACGGCGTGGTGGTGGAGCCCGATCCGGTGGCCGAACTGCCCATGACCCAGCGGTACTTCCTGTTCTGATGGCCATCCCGACCATGCTGCTGCTCCTGTCCGACGGGCGGTTCCCGGCCGGCGCGCACGCCCACTCCGCCGGTCTGGAGGCGGCCGTCGCGGCCGGGCGGGTGACCGGTCTGACCACGCTGGGGGAGTACCTGCGCGGACGACTCGCCACCGCCGGGTTGGTCGCGGCGGCCTTCGCCGCGGCCTCCTGTCGGGCGGCGCGCGGCACGCCGGAACGCTCGGCAGGCGACCACCCGGCGGATCCAATCCCCTCCGGTGTCCCGTCGGAGCGCCGCCCCACGCTCATCCGGCTCGACGCCGAGCTGGACGCCCGGACCGCCTCGCCGGCCCAGCGGGCGGTCTCCCGCCGGCAGGGCCGGGCGCTGCGGCGGGCGGGCCGGGAAATCTGGCCGCAGGCGGACTTCGACGACCTGCCGGCCACCCCGGACGGTCCACACCAGCCGCTCGTGCTGGGGCTGGTCGGTGCCGCCGCCGGGCTCGATCCCGCACAGGTCGCCGTGGTCGCCGTCCACGCGACGGTGACCGGTTCGGCCAGTGCCGCCGTACGCCTGCTCGGTCTGGACCCGTACCAGGTGCAGGCTCTGCTGGTGCGGCTCGCCGGTGCCTGCGACGCCACCGCGTCGCGGGCGGCGCGGGCCGCCGAGGAACCACCGGAGCGGCTGCCCGCCGCCGCCGCTCCGCTCGCCGACATCCACGCCGAAGCTCATGCCACCTGGGAGGTGCGTCTCTTTGCGTCCTGAAATCGACCACGACGAGTCCGTTCCCCACACCCATCCCGAGCCCGGGGTCGACCCGCACGCCCCGCTGCCCACCGGCGGCCGGGCGTTGCGGGTCGGCATCGGCGGGCCGGTCGGATCCGGCAAGACCGCTCTGGTCGCCGCGCTGTGCCGGGCCTTCGCCGGAGAGCTGCGCCTGGGTGTGGTGACCAACGACATCTACACCACCGAGGACGCGGACTTCCTCAAGCGGGCCGGGGTGCTCGATCCTTCCCGGATCCGGGCGGTGGAGACGGGGTGCTGCCCGCACACCGCGATCCGCGACGACATCGGCGCCAACCTGGATGCCGTCGACGAGTTGGCCGACGCGTTGGGACCGCTGGACCTGGTGCTGGTGGAGAGCGGCGGTGACAACCTGACCGCCACGTTCAGCCGAGGGTTGGTCGACCGGCAGATCTTCGTGGTCGACGTGGCCGGCGGGGACAAGGTGCCCCGCAAAGGCGGTCCCGGGGTGACCGCGGCCGACCTGCTGGTCATCAACAAGACCGACCTGGCACCGATGGTCGGTGCCGACCTGTCGGTGATGGACCGCGACGCGCGTGCCCGTCGGGGCGAACTGCCCACGGTGTTCCAGTCGATCAGCGAGGACCCGCTGGCGACCCAGGTCGCCGGCTGGATCCGTCACGAACTGGCCCACCACCGGGCCGCGCAGTTCATCCCGGACGCGCAGTCCATCCCGGCCGGGCGAGCGGTCCCGGCGGGGCAGGCCTGATGCGGGCCACCGCCCGGCTGGTGGCCCGGCGCGACCGGCACGGCCGTACCGTGCTGGCCGACGTGCGCGGTGAGAGCCCGCTGCTGCTGCGCCAGGTGCCGGCCCCGGGCGGTGGTGTCACGGTGTACGTCGTCGGCGGGGCGGCCGGGCCGCTGGCCGGCGACGACCTGCGGCTGGACGTGGAGGTCGGCCCCGGTGCGGCGGTACGCGTGCACACCGTGGCCGCCTCGATGGCGCTGCCGGGGCGTCCCGGCGCGGTGTCCCGGATGCTGGTCCGGGCCACCGTCGCCGAACGGGCGGCCCTGTACTGGCTGCCCGAGCAGCTGGTCGCGGCGGCCGGGTGCGCGCACGTCGCCGACGCACGGGTGGACGTCGCGGCGGGCGGTACGCTGCACTGGCGGGACGAGCTGATCTGCGGCCGACACGGCGAGCAGCCCGGCAATGTCGAGATCAACACCTGGGTCGACCTGGACGGGTGGCCGCTGCTGCGGCAGTCCCTGACGGTCGGGCCGAACGCCGCCGGTTGGGCCGGACCGGCGGTGCTGGCCGGCGCGCCCGCCACCGGCTCACTGCTGATCCTGGACCCGGCCCGACCGGAGGAGCCGCCCGCGGTGTGCGGTACGCGGGCCCGGCTACCGCTTGCCGGTGGTCCGGCGACCCTGTGGAGCGCCACCGCACCGGACGCCCACACCCTGCGGGAGTACCTCGAGCCGGACACCGCGCTGGATACCATCGCTGCGTCGGGCGGGGGAGGGGAACGTGGGGTTGTACGAGTTGGGTGAGGTCGTCGCCGAGCGGCGGATCGCGATGGTTCTTCCTGACGGTGGCGCGTCGGAGCTGGTCGTTCGGTTCGGCAGGCCGCACCCCGACCCATTGCCGGGCGGTGACTGGCGCTGCCCGTTCCAGATCGAAGGGCTGGGCGACGATGCGGTCGACGCCGCGTTCGGGGTGGACTCCCTGCAGGCGATGCTGCTGGCCGCGTACAGCGCGCGGCTGAGGCTGACCGAACACGCCGAGCAGACCTCGGCTCGACTGGACTGGCTGGGACAGCCGGACCTCGGCCTGCGCGTCGATCCGGGCCTGGTGCCCCAGGACGTCACCACCCGGAACGCCTACCTCGCCGCCGCCGACATCGCCGCCACGCTGCTGCGTACGCCCGTGCTCGCCGAGCGTTGGATGATGCCGAGTGCGCTGCCGTACTACTCCGTCGGTGGGCTGGCCCGGCATCTCGCCAACCAGATCACCCGGACGGCGGAGCTGCTCGACGCGCCGCCCGGGAATACCGCGATCGACGTCCTGGCGCACTTCACCGGTAGCGCCTGGGTCACCACCGGCGCCGACGAGGCGGACAACACCGACATCCGCGACCGGGGTGAACGAGCCGCCGCCGAGACCACCGCTGATCGACTCGCCGCCGAGGTCGACGGGTTTCTGGCGAAGCTGCGCCGTACGGTGCCGGCACAGCCGCCCTACCGGATCGTCGACCTCGGCGACTGGGGACTGACCGTCGACGACTTCCTGCTGACCCGGTTGCTGGAGCTGGTGGTGCACGCCGACGATCTGGCGGTCAGCCTGGACCTGCCGACGCCCGAGATGCCGGCGGAGGCGACCGAGCTGACAACTGGCCTGCTCACCCGGATCGCCGCCTGGCGTCACGGGCCCCTCGCGGTGGTGCGGGCGCTGTCCCGCCGGGAACGGGCCCCGGAGAGCATCAGCGCACTCTGACACGCTCCCCGGTGCGGCCATGACGCACCGTCCTTTGTGGTCGTATGGCAGGGTGGACCGGGTGCCGGTGCTCGCCGGTGTCAGCGGAGACCCTGGGGGAGAGACAATGACGAAGCGGGTCAGTCGTCGGGCCGCGATCGGTTTCGGTGCGGCAGCGGCGGCGCTGGCGGCGACGCCAACCGGTGCCTCCGCCGCGCCGGGGGGCGACACCACGCCGGTCCCCGGCACGACGTCGCCGCACGAGGTGATCCGGCGGGCGTACCGGCACCAGAAGGCCCGGGCGGGCGGGGTGTGGCGCTCGCACGTCGCGATGGTCGACGCCGCCGGTGCTCTCCACCCCGTGATCGCCGACGACGCCGATCGGATCACGCACGGGTACAGCGTGCAGAAACTCGCGGTCGCGGTGGCCGTCATGGACAAGATCGACCGCGGTGAGCTGCGGCTCGACCAGCGTCTCGATCTCACCGCCGACATCATCCTCGGCGGCAGCGGGATCTACTTCCTCCAGACGGTCTGGGGTGACGAGGTCACGGTGGCGAACTTCCTCACCGCGATGCTGCTCGTCTCCGACAACACGGCGGTGCGGATGTGCGGTCGGGTGGTGCCGGCGCTGGAGATCAACGAGATCCTGGCGGCCAAGGGCTTCACCCACACCCGGGTCGAGCCGGTGGCCAACCCGAACCGGTTCTTCCTCGGCGTCACCACCCCGCGCGAGACCCATGACCTGCTGTGGCGGCTGGCCAACAAGACCCTGCTCTCGGCCCGGTCGAGCAACTTCCTGCTTGGCATCCTGCGCTGGATCAACGGCTACCACGACGGGATCCGCCGCGACATGTCCTCTGCGGAGCGCAGCCGGGTCGCCACCAAGTACGGTGCGGACTACGACTCCTCGGGGGCGGCGCGTCACGAGGTCGGGATCATGTTCGACGCGACCGGTGCGCCCACCCTGACGTACGCGTTCTTCGCCGACTCCCTCGGCGATCTGGACAACTACGGCGGCACCCACCCGGCCGTACGCGCCCACGCCGCACTGGGCCGGACCATGTTCGACGCCATCGGCCGGACCACCAACCCCGCCCCCCGCGCCCGCCACTCCGTCCCGCAGTTCCGCCCGGTCAACGGTGGCTGACCGGGCCAACCCACGAACCGGG
Source organism: Micromonospora aridisoli (assembly GCF_056150025.1). Taxonomy (NCBI): domain Bacteria; kingdom Bacillati; phylum Actinomycetota; class Actinomycetes; order Micromonosporales; family Micromonosporaceae; genus Micromonospora; species Micromonospora aridisoli. Next base: position 117,101 of record NZ_JAXCFK010000012.1, read on the forward strand.
GCTTTCGTCAAATCCCGCAGGTTCCCGTCTGGTCACGAGCAGTAGCGGAGCACGCATAATGGAGTGATGCTGCTCCGTCGCTGGCGCAGGACGTTCCGCGATCCCAGGCGCGGCCAGTACGTGCTGGCCGCCGCCCTTGCGGGCAACGCCCGCGCCCGGGCGCGAATCGACCGGTGGTGGGCGGCCGGCGGCGCCGCTCGCGACCGGGTCTGGCGTGGTGCGTGGTTCCTGCTGAGCGACGCGTATTTCAGGTTCGGCAATCACGAGCGGCCGGAGCAGGTCGCTCCGGTGCTGGAGTTCCTGCTCGAACCCGACCCCACATCCGGGTACCTTCCGCAGGTGCGGTTGACCGCCTGCCTTCCGCAGACCGCCGCCGACCCGCCGCTGGGCCTGTACGAGGGCGACCCCTACGTGCGGCGGCTGGTTCAGGCCGCCCTCGCGTTCCCCGATCTCGAACTGCGCCGACGGCTGGCCGACCTCATGTCGGTCACCGACCAGCCCGGGCTGCTCGACGGTCTGGAAATGGAGTTCCGAGTGCGGGCACGGCTGGATTCGATCTACGTCGGCGCGGCACCGCCCGGCCACGAAACCCTGTGCAATCTGTGGTACGCGGGCGAGCCGACCGCCTTGCTGCGGATCGTCTGCGCCAACCCCCACCTGCCCCGCCCGCCCGCCGAGCCCGGGGACGTCAACCTGGCGCTGCTCCCGCTCGTCAAGGACCGGCTCGATCTGCTGCCGGCGTTCGACCAGGCTGCCCTGGCCCGGCGACTGCTGGAGTGTCTCGACACCTGGCTGCCGGACGAGGTCCACGACCGGTGCCGCCGCGCGTTGCGGGAGCTGTCGGCCCGAGACGGTGTCGCCGTGGTCTGTAAGCAGGCCATGCTCGGTGACACCGAGGCGACCGCCGCGGTCCGTGCCGCCGGGCATCAGCCGGCTCACCCCGCCTGGCGGCCCCTCTTCCTGCTCCTCACCCGGCAGTTCGCGGCCTACCGCGAGGCCGATCCGCAGGGGCGGGTGCTGCAACTGGCGTGCTTCGCCGGCGAGTGGGGGAGCGCGGACGAGGACGTCCTCGACGAGTTGCAGGTCGATGAGGAAGCCGTCATCGATCGGGTCCTGCACATCCTGGACACGGATCTGCCGGACGACGTGGCCGCATCCGTCCGGCGGTCCCTGCGCGACCTCGGCCCCTTGGACGACCCTGCGGACGAGGAATTCAGCCGCCAGCCGATGCGGAGGGCGATCCTGGAGCACGCGGCCACGCTGGTGCCCGAGGCGGTCGCGGCCGTGGTCGACGCGGGCTACCTGCCCGAGGAGGACGACGAATCAGCGCTGCCGATGCTCTTCCTCACCGAGCAGTTCGAGCGGTACGACCGTGAGGACCCCGACGGCACCCGGCTACGCGCCATCCTCGCCACGCAGCCCTATCCCTACGAGCACGAACACTTCCAAACCGTCGCACGACGCAACGGTCGCCCCGACCCGTGGCCTGCGCCGGCACCACGGACATCGGATTCCCGGTCGTCGACCCGGCACGCCACCACCTGGCCGAGCAGCTTCGGCCACTTCTGACCCCGCTCGTGCCGGTGGCCTCGCCGTCGTGGGTGCCCGGACCGTCGGCGCGATACACGGTCGAGCGCGGTCAGGAGCCGACCGGGGCGCGCCGGCGCTTGGGGTCGAGGTGCCGGATCAGCTCGTCGAGGCGTGTCGCCAGGTCGATGTCACCGGGTAGTTCGGCCAGTTCGTCGCGGATCCGGGCGGAGAGGCGCTCGTGCTCGCGGCGACCCCGGACGGTGAGGTACGCGCGGATGCGACGGCGGTCGATCGGATCGACCCGGCGGAACACGAGGTTGCGGTCGACGAGCTGGTCGACCAGCTTGGTCAGGGTCCCGGGCGGCAGCGACGCCTCGGCGGCCACCTCGCTCATCGGGTGACCGAGACCGTCGGCGAGCAGGCAGAGCACCCGCCACGCCTCGATGGTGAGCGACTCGGTGGCGAGCACCCCGCCGACCCGGCGCGAGAGCAGCCGCTCGGCGCGGGTGAGCAGGGGCAGCAGGTCGGCTGTGGAGCCGGGAAAGTCTGACATGGCACTCCCGCCTGGCGGTTGCGGTTGTCATGGTAGCGAGATGTCCCGCTGGCTGGGGAGGGCTGGTCTTCATCAGCAGCGGCGGCCACCATGTGTTCATGTCCGCGCCGGCACCGGGGTCCGGGCGCCCGCAGGCGGGGGAGAGCATCACCGCCGGGGCGTCCTGGCTGACCGTCGACCGGGGCGTGGTCAGCATCGCGTTGGTCTATCCGATGCGCGGACCGGCCGGCATGTTCGGCCCGAGCTGCGAACTCTGCGCCCAGCTCGCGGTGGAGGAACTGAACGGGCGCGGCGGGGTGCTCGGCCGGGAGCTGCGGCTGGTACCGGTCGACGGCGGTGCGCCGCCGGCCGAGGTGGCCGCCGAGGTGGAGGCGCTGGTGTCGATGGGCGCGGTGCAGGGCGTCACCGGCTGGCACATCTCCTCCGTACGCCAGGCGGTGGCGCCTCGGATCGCGCACCGGGTGCCGTACGTCTACACCGCCCTGTACGAGGGTGGTGAGCGCACCGAGGGCGTCTTCCTGACCAGCGAGACACCGGACGCGCAGCTGTGGCCGGCGATGCGGGTGCTGGCCGGGGACCTCGGCGTGCGGCGCTGGTTCGTGGTCGGCAACGACTACGTCTGGCCGCGCCGCACCACCCGGGCCGCGCACCGGTACGCGCTGCGCAGCGGCGGCCGCGTGGTCGGACAGCACTTCCTGCCGCTGGAGACGCACGACTACGCCGAGGTGCTGCGCCGCATCGAGCACAGCGACGCCGACGCGGTGCTGATGCTCCTGGTGGGTGCCGACGCGGTCCGGTTCAACCGGGCGTTCGCCCGCTCCAATCTGGACCAGCGGTGTCTGCGCCTGAGCACGCTGATGGACGAGAACATGCTGCTGGCCAGCGGTGCCGCCGGTACCCGGGGCCTGTTCAGCACGGCGGGCTTCTTCGCCGGCCTGGTCACCCAGGAGAACCTCGACTTCCACGGCAGCTTCGCCCGCCGGTTCGGGTTGGAGGCGCCGCCACTGGGCAGTCTGGGGGAGTCCTGCTACGAGGGCGTGATGCTGCTGGCCGCGCTGATCGCCAAGGCCGGCACACTGGACGTACGCGCCGTGGAGGCCGCCGCCGACGTGGTGTCGTACGACGGACCGCGCGGTGAGTTGCGGCTGCGTCGCCGGCACGTCCGCCAGCGCATCTACCTGGCGGAGGCGGACGGACTGGACTTCACCGTCCTGGCCGAACTGTGATCTCCGTCCGCGCGTGACCTGACCGTGCCTTGACAGGCCCGGCGGCCGGCCGCAAAGATACTTCCTGCGTGAAGCATCCGGCCGTCGTGTCGGATGTGGCCACCGTCCGGTGATGGACGGAAACTGCAGTCGACTGCGGCTGATAATCGTCTGCCGGTGCCATTTCGCCGATTCTTCCCGGTGAGGTGCCGGCATTTTTCGTGCCCTCGATCAGAGTGTGCCGGGCCAGCGGAAACAGTCTATTGAGGATTGGGAAACATCCGCGCAACGAAGCGGATCGAAGCTTTCCCTGCCCGATATCCGAATCGCCGTCCGGTCGGCGTCCACCCGCCGTGCCGGATGGCGCGCAATGTTCCGATGGACCGCACCGCACTCAGACAGATCCGCACTTCCACTCGGGGCCGACGACCGTTCCCGGGCACTGACTGACGTCACACGCGACGCAGGGAGAATTGATGACACTGATCCGGGGCCGCCGCATCCTGGCGGGTGCCATGACCCTGGTCGCCGCGGCCGCGTTGGCCGCGTGCGGCAGCAAGACCACCGACGGGAACACCGCCGCGGGGGTGAGCGCCGACGTCTCCGGCGACACCGTCAAGGTGGGCCTGCTCAACTCCCTCTCCGGCACGATGGCCATCAGCGAGGTGACCGTCCGGGACTCGATCATGCTGGCGGTCGAGGAGATCAACGCGGCCGGGGGCGTGCTCGGCAAGAAGATCCAGCCGGTCGGCGAGGACGGCGCCTCCGACTGGCCGACCTTCGCCGAGAAGGCCGAGAAACTGATCCGTGAGGACCGCGTGGCCGCTGTCTTCGGCTGCTGGACCTCCGCCAGTCGCAAGGCCGTCAAGCCGGTGTTCGAGAAGAACAAGGCGCTGCTGTTCTACCCGGTGCAGTACGAGGGCCTGGAGCAGTCGCCGTACATCTTCTACACCGGAGCCACGACGAACCAGCAGATCGTTCCCGGCCTGGACTACCTCAAGGCGCAGGGCGCCACCTCGCTCTACCTCGTCGGCTCCGACTACGTCTTCCCGCGCACCGCCAACAAGATCATCAAGGCGTACGCGGAGGCGAACGGGATGAAGGTGCTGGGGGAGGACTACGCCCCGCTGGGGTCCACCGAGTTCGGCACCATCACCAACAAGGTGAAGTCCTCCGGCGCGGACGCGGTCTTCAACACCCTCAACGGCGACAGCAACGTGGCGTTCTTCAAGGAGTACAAGTCCGCCGGGCTGACCGCCGCCAGCATGCCGGTGGTGTCGGTGTCGATCGCCGAGGAGGAGGTCAAGAGCATCGGCACCCAGTACCTCGAGGGCCAGCTGACCGCCTGGAACTACTACCAGACCACCCCGGGAGCGGCGAACGAGAAGTTCGTCGCGGCGTACAAGGCCAAGTACGGGGCGGACAAGCCGACCAGCGACCCGATGGAGGCCGCGTACGTCTCGGTGTACCTGTGGAAGGCGATGGTCGAGAAGGCCGGCACCTTCGAGGTGGAGAAGGTCCGCGAGGCCTCCGACGGCATCACCTTCGAGGCGCCCGAGGGACTGGTCACCGTGGACGGTGCCACCCAGCACATCGCCAAGACGGCACGCGTCGGCAAGGTCGGCGCGGACGGGCTGATCACCGAGGTGTGGAACTCCGGCCAGCCGATCACCCCCGACCCGTACCTCAAGAGCTACCCGTGGGCCGGCGGCCTGAGCTGACCGGCGTCACCCCGGTCCGGGCGGGACCGCGCGTCCCGCCCGGACCGCCCCACATCAGCAGTTCGGAGTACGCACCGTGACAGTTCTCATCGGCCAACTCTTCACCGGCGTCAGCATCGGGGCCGTGCTGCTGCTCATCGCGCTCGGCCTGGCTCTCACCTTCGGCCAGATGGGCGTGATCAACATGGCCCACGGCGAGTTCATCATGGCCGGCGCCTACACCACCTTCGTCCTGCAACAGGTCATCACCACGGCCGGCTGGTCGCTGCTGATCGCGCTGCCGGTCGCCTTCGCGGTGGCCGGCGCGATGGGCATGCTGCTGGAGACGCTGCTGATCCGCCGCCTGTACGCCCGCCCGCTGGACACGCTCCTGGTCACCTGGGGGGTGTCGTTGATCCTGCAACAGCTGGCTCGGGACATCTTCGGCAGCCCCAACGTCCAGACCCGCGCCCCGGAACTGCTCACCGGCAACATCGCGCTGCCCGGCGGCATCACCGTGGCCAACAACCGGCTGTTCATCCTCGCCCTGGCCGGTGGTGCCGTCGTCGCGCTGACCGTCGCCCTGCGGGTCACCCCGCTTGGCCGCCGGATCCGCGCCGTCGTACAGAACCGGGACCTCGCCGCCGTCTCCGGCATCGCCACCGCCCGGGTGGACCGGATGACCTTCTTCATCGGTTCGGGCCTGGCCGGCATCGCCGGGGTGGCGCTCACCCTGCTCGGGCCGATCGGCCCCACCATGGGCACCAACCTAATCATCGACGCCTTCCTGGTCGTCGTGGTCGGTGGGATCGGGCAGCTCAAGGGCACGGTCATCGTCGCCTTCGCCCTGGGCGTGCTCCAGGCCACCGGCGAGTACCTCACCACCCTCAGCGTCGCCAAGGTGATGGTCTTCGTCGCCATCGTCGCGTTCCTCCAGTGGCGACCCCAGGGCCTGTTCACCCTGCGTACCAGGAGCCTCGCATGACCACCGTCGCCCGAGATCCCGTCACCGCCGCCGACCCCGCGCCGGCACCGACCAGACCGGCGGCCGGTCCGTCCCGGCACCGCTTCCGGGCCGCCGCCGGGTTCGCCTTCGGCGCGGCGTTGCTCTTCGCCGTCGCGCCGCTGCTGCTGTCGGACTTCCGCCTCTCCCTGCTGGCCAAGTACCTCTGCGTGGCGATGGTCGCGGTCGGCATCGGCCTGGCCTGGGGGCGCGGCGGCATGCTCACCCTCGGCCAGGGCGTCTTCTTCGGCCTCGGCGGCTACGCGATGGCCATGCACCTCAAGCTCGCCGACGCGGGTCCCGGCAACATGCCCGACTTCATGCTGCTGTACGGGCAGCTCGACGAGTTGCCACTGTGGTGGCGGCCGTTCGCCAGCCCGTGGTTCGCCCTGCCCGCCACGGTGCTGCTGCCGATGGCGGTCGCCTTCGTGCTCGGCTCGCTGGTCTTCCGCCGTCGGGTACGGGGTGCCTACTTCGCCATCCTCAGCCAGGCCCTCGCCGCCGCCATGGTCATCCTGCTGATCGGTCAGCAGGGCACCACCGGCGGCACCAACGGTCTCACCGACATCCAGGGCTTCTTCGGCTACGACCTGGACGACCCGGTCAACCAGCGGATGGTCTACTTCATCATCGCCGGCACCCTGTTGGCGCTGCTGGCCCTGGCCCGGCACCTGATGCAGAGCCGCTACGGCGAGCTGCTGGTGGCCGTACGCGACTCGGAGGAACGGGTCCGCTTCCTCGGCTACGACCCGGCCACCGTGAAGCTGGTCGCGTACGTGGTCGCCGCCGGCATGGCCGGGCTGGCCGGGGCGCTGTTCGTGCCCGCGGTCGGCATCATCTCCCCGGCGCTGATCGGGATCGTCCCGTCCATCGAGTTCGTCATCGGCGTCGCCGTCGGCGGACGGGCCACGCTGCTCGGCCCGGTCCTCGGCGCGGTCGCGGTGGCCTGGGCGCGTACCGCCCTGTCGGAACGCTTCCCGGGCACCTGGACGTACCTTCAGGGTCTGCTGTTCGTGGTGGTGGTGGCGTTCCTGCCCGGCGGGCTGGCGTCGCTGATCGGCCTGGCCCGCCGCCGCGACGACGGCGCACCGCCCGGCCGACCCGGTCGACTTCGGCTTCGGCGGCGGGAGGGGTCGGCGTGACCGGGCAGCTGCACGGGCTCTACGTGCGTGACCTGCGGGTCAGCTTCGACGGCTTCACCGCCGTCGACGGGGTCTCCCTGGACGTCGCCCCCGGTGACATCCGGTTCCTCATCGGACCCAACGGGGCCGGGAAGACCACCCTGGTGGACGCGGTCACCGGACTGGTCCGGGCCACCGGCTCGGTGCGTTTCGGCGACCGGGAGCTGCTCGGCCGACCGGTGCACCGGATCAGCCGCCTCGGCGTCGGCCGCACCTTCCAGACCTCGACCGTGTTCGAGGAGCTGACGGTGCTGCAGAACCTCGACATCGCCGCCGGTGCGCGGCGCGGTTGGGCGACGCTGCTGCGGCGGCGGCACGGCGTGCCCGACGAGGTGGCCGAGGCCCTCGACGTGATCGGCCTGGCGGGCCGGGCCGAGCAGCTCGCCGGCACCCTCGCCCACGGGCAGAAGCAGTGGCTGGAGATCGGCATGCTGCTCGTCCAGGACACCCGGTTGCTGCTGCTCGACGAGCCGGTCGCCGGGATGAGCCACGAGGAACGCGACGCCACCGGTCAACTGCTGGAGAAGGTCAGCCGGGACCGCACCGTGGTGGTCATCGAGCACGACATGGACTTCCTGCGGCGCTTCGCGCGGACCGTCACCGTGCTGCACGCGGGCCGGGTACTCAGCGAGGGCACCGTCGCGCAGGTGCAGGCCGACCCGCGCGTGCAGGAGGTCTACCTCGGTCACCCGGTCGACGCCGCCCCGACGCCCACGGAGGCATGATGCTCACGATGCGCGACGTGCACGCCGGCTACGGGCGCAGCCGGGTGCTGCACGGTGTCGACGTGGCGGTGCCCGCCGACGGGGTCGCCACGGTGCTCGGCCACAACGGGGCCGGCAAGTCCACCCTGCTGCGGGTGGCCGCAGGCCTGCTGCGTCCCCGCGCCGGACGGGTCGAACTGGACGGCGAGGACATCACGCGGCTGGCCCCGCACGAACGGGTCGCCCGGGGAATCGCGTACGTGCCGCAGGGGCAGCAGTGCTTTCCGCATCTCACCGCGGCGGAGAACCTGCGCCTGGTCGCCGACGGTCGCCGCGACGGGTCGGCGGCCACCTCGGAGGTGCTGGACCTGTTCCCGGCCCTGCGTCCGTTGCTGCGTCGGCGGGCCGGGCTGCTCTCCGGTGGCCAGCGTCAACAACTGGCCATCGCACGGGCGCTGATCACCCGGCCCCGGCTGCTGATGCTCGACGAGCCGACCGAGGGCATCCAGCCATCGGTGGTGACCGAGATCCAGGACCGCATCGTGGCGCTGATCGCCCAGACCGGGTTCAGTGTGCTCCTGGTCGAGCAGCACCTCGGGTTCGCCCTGCGGGTCGCCGACCGCTACCACGTGCTGGAGTCCGGACGCGTCACCTCCGCCGGCACCGGTGGCGCCACCGCCGAGCGCAGCGTGCGGGAGGCCCTCGCCGTCTGACCTCGCCCCCGACCCCGACCCCGTCGATCTTGCACTTTCGGTCTCCGTTACGGGTGGTGTATCCCGGTTCGCGGCCACGGAAAGTGCAAGATCGCCGAGGTTGTGGGGTGGGCCTTCCGTTGTGGGGGTGGAGCGCCTAGGGTGTGCGTGGAAGCGCTCCCACGGTCCCTGGGCAGGACTGGTTCTCGACGTGCTCGCTCCTCACCCACCACCAGAGGAAGTCGCATGTCTGCACGTAGAAAACTCCAGGCCGCCGCGACGGCGGCCGTGGCTCTGCTCGGCCTGACCGCCGCCGCGCCGGCCGCCAGCGCCGCCGCACCGGCCGCCGGGGTCGTCACCGCCGCCGCGCCGACGGCCGACTGGCTGCACACCGACGGCAACAAGATCGTCGACGAGGCCGGCAACCAGGTCTGGCTCACCGGGGCCAACTGGTTCGGCTTCAACGCCACCGAGCGGGTCTTCCACGGCCTGTGGTCGGGCAACCTCGAGTCGATCACCCGCCAGATGGCCCAGCGCGGCATCAACATCGTCCGGGTGCCCATCTCCACCCAGCTGCTGTTGGAGTGGAAGGCCGGGCAGACGACCCGGCCGAACGTCAACACGTACGTCAACCCGGAGCTGGAGGGCATGAACAACCTCCAGGTCTTCGACCACTGGCTCGGACTGTGCGAGAAGTACGGTCTGAAGGTCATGCTCGACGTGCACAGCGCCGAGGCGGACAACTCCGGCCACGTGTACCCGGTGTGGTGGAAGGGCACCATCACCCCGGAGCTGTTCTTCCAGGGCTGGGAGTGGATCACCACCCGCTACCGCACGAACGACACGATCGTCGCGATGGACATCAAGAACGAGCCGCACGGCACCCCGAGTGATCCGCAGCGGGCCAAGTGGGACTCCAGCACCGACCAGGACAACTTCAAGTACGCCTGTGAGACGGCGGGCCGGCGGATCCTGGCGATCAACCCGAACCTGCTGATCCTCTGCGAGGGCATCGAGATCTACCCGCGCGCCGGTGCCACCTGGAACTCGCCGAACACCAACCCGGACCGCACCCCCAACTACCACTACAACTGGTGGGGCGGCAACCTGCGCGGCGTCGCCGAGCACCCGGTCAACCTCGGCGCGCAGCAGGACCAGCTCGTCTACTCGCCGCACGACTACGGACCGCTGGTGTACGAGCAGCCCTGGTTCGCCGGTGACTTCGACAAGACCTCGCTGACCAACGACGTGTGGCGGCCGAACTGGTTCTACATCCACGAGCAGAACATCGCGCCGCTGCTGGTCGGCGAGTGGGGCGGCCGGCTGGGCCAGGACGCCCGACAGGACCGCTGGATGGCCGCGCTGCGCGATCTGATGATCGAGAACGGCATCCACCACACGTTCTGGTGCCTCAACCCCAACTCGGGTGACACCGGCGGTCTGCTGCTCGACGACTGGGCGAGCTGGGACGAGACGAAGTACAACCAGATGCTCAAGCCGGCGCTGTGGCAGCACAACGGCAAGTTCGTCGGCCTCGACCACCAGGTGCGGCTCGGCGGCGCCAACTCCACCACCGGCATGAGCCTCGCCGAGCGGTACGCCGGCGGCCCCGGCCCCGGTGACACCACCGCGCCGAGCGCGCCGGGGCGTCCCGCCGCCACCGACGTCACCGCCACCAGCGCGACGTTGAGCTGGGCCGCCTCGACCGACAACGTCGGGGTCACCGGGTACGAGGTGCTGCGGGCCACCGGCACCGGACCCACCAGCGTGGTCGCCACGGTCTCGGGGACCACCTACCGGGCGACCGGTCTGACGGCGTCGACCAGCTACACGTTCAGCGTTCGGGCACGGGACGCGGCCGGCAACGTCTCGGCCGCGTCACCCGCACTGACGTTGACCACCGCGGCCGGCAACGGCAACGGCGGCGACCAGGGCTGCGCGGCGACGTACCGGGTCACCGGCTCGTGGCAGGGCGGCTATCAGGCCGAGGTGACCGTGCGCAACACCGGCACCGCGGCCATCACCGGCTGGACGGTCAACTGGACCGCCCCGCCCGGTACCACCGTCACCTCCCTGTGGAACGGGCGGTTGACCACCTCGGGCACCACGGTGACGGTCCGCAACGAGCCGTACAACGGGCAACTCGCCGCCGGGGCCAGCACCACCTTCGGGCTGACCGGCAACGGATCGGGTACGCCGAGCGGCCTCACCTGCACCGCGTCCTGAACGGTCCGGGCCCCTGCCGCGCGTACCGCGCGCGGCAGGGGCCGTCCGGGGGCACCACGCCACCTCGGACGGCCCCGCGCGGCCCGGGCCTGGGTGGGCCGCGTCATCACGTTCGCATCGCCGCGCAGGTCAGGCCAACCGGATGGCGTCCCCGTCGACGGTGACGTTCGCGGCGGGCAGCGGTGCCCCCGCCGGGCCGCTACGTACCGAGCCGTCGGCGATGTCGAACACGCTGTTGTGGCAGGCACAGACGATGGTGCCGTCGGAGACCGAGGTGACCGTGCAGCCCTGGTGGGTGCAGGTGGCGGAGTAAGCCTTGATGGTTCCCTCGGTCGGCTGGGTCACCACCACGCCGGCATCGGCGAAGATCTGCCCGCCGCCGACCGGAATGTCGGCCAGCGTGGCCAGCGCCGGCGGCCCCGCGTCCGAGCCGTCCTCCGGCGTGGCGCTGCCGGACGGGCCGACGCTGCCGGTGGCCGGCGCGGCCGGCGGCGCGGGCGCCGCCGTCGGCTGACCGTACGTCGCGCAACCGGTCAGCGCGGCCACACCCACCGCGCCGGTGCCGGCCAGCAGGGCTCGTCGCGACCGGCAACAGCCGGCCTGCTCGTGGTTCATCTGAGGTGCCTTGCCTTTCCGAGGGGTCAGAACTGGATGCCGAAGGTGGTGAAGTACCAGACCGACGAGGTCAGGAAGACACCCATCAGGACGACGAACACGACGCCGCCGATGGCCGGCAGCACCCAACCGGCGAGGCCACGCTTGGGCAGGGTCAGCATCTTGGTGGCGAACGCCCCGAAGAAGAAGCAGCCCAGCAGGGAGTGCAGCAGCGTACGGGTGTCGTAGTCGGCGAAGCCGAGCGCGTACAGGCAGTGCACCGCGACCGGCACGGTGAGCAGGAACGCGACCCGGCCCGACCAGCGGTGCGCCGAGCCGGCCCAGGACGGGGAGAAACCGCCGAGCCGGCCCCACATGGACAGCGCGGACAGCAACTGGATGACGGCGAAGAACGCCGCTCCGGTGCCGAGCCACACCTTCACCGTCAGCGGCGAGGAGAAGCCGGCCACGTTGACCGCGATACCGGTCGGGGTGTGGGTGCGCCCGTAGACGCCGAGCGCCACCGCCACCCCGGCCCCGACCACCAGCGGCACCAGCAACGAGGGCCGCCGCCTCGGCGTACTCGGCGGCGGAGCGCCGAAGTCGCGCATCACCTCGACCATGGGCTCGGGCGCCCGGCGGGGCACGGTGCGTGCCCCGCCCTGCCGGTGCTGGGACATCACCGCGCCCCGGGGACGACCGGTTCGGCGAGGAGGGTCACTCCGTCGACCACCGTGCTGTTGAAGGCGGGATCCAGCGGCGGTGCGGGAATGGGCTTGCCGTTCCAGGTCACGATGCCGATCTGGGTGCCGTCCGGCAGCATGATCCAACCACCGTCGTAGCCGGCCTTGCGGGTCTCGTCGGCCACCCGGTAGATCGCCGGCGCGGTCCCCGAACCGGACTTCACCACCGCCTCGTCAGCCGACGTGTCGTCGGGTCGGGCGGTGAACTTCCAGCGGCGCACGCCGACGATCATCTCACCGCTGGCGCTGTCGCCCCGGATCACGCCCGTCAGCTTGGCGTCGTCTCCGGTCAGTTCGATCTTCCCGTCCTTCACCGTGCCGGAGAGCCACAGCTCCATGCTCCGCCCGTCACAGACGTACGCCTCGGCCTTGCCGTTCTTCACGGTGATGGCGATGGTGGCCCCGTTCTCGAGTTGACCGATCCAGTTCTGCTCGACCGATGTCACCTCGGTGCCGGCCGACGAGTCGTCGGGATCCGTCGGTGGTGACGTGCCGGCCGGTCGCCGGGCGTCGGCGTCGCTCGATTCCTCCTCGGCCGGAGCCGCGTCGGGGTCCACCTCGGCGTCGGTGTCGGCCTCAACATCGGCCGACGGGGCCGGCGCGGCCGCCGGTGGACCTCCTCCGGCGGCGGGTTGGGTGCCCGGCGGGGATGCCTGTGCACTCATCGTGAACAGCACGGCAGCCGTCACCGCCCCCGACAGGAGGGTGAGCAACGGGGTCAGGCGCTTCATGGGCCACTCCCTTCGCCCTGAGGTACGGCGCAGGTGGTGGATCGGTTCAATCGGAACGCCCGGAACCTCCCGATGGGTCAGACCGAGACGCGGTTGACCGGGCGGCGACGGGCCCTGGGCACCGACGGCGGCCCGGAGGCGGGACGCGGCGCGTCGGCCGGTGTCACGTCGACCGGCGTGATGCCCGCCGAGACACCGTCGTGCAGCGCGGCCGTCCGCAGTTGATCGAGGGCGCCGTCGAGACTGTCGAAGATCGGGAAAACCCCGTCGAGCTTCATCGTGTGCAGCACCGTGCGGATGAACCTCGACGGCGCGGCGAGGCACAGCCGCCCGCCACGCTCGCGTACGTCCCGGTGCGCCCGGACCAGCATGCCCAGCCCGGCCGAGTCGATGACCTGGACGTGGGTCAGATCCACCACCACGGTGCCGCCCACGTCGAGCGCGCTGCGCAGCGCGGCTCGCAACGCGTCGCCGAGGTCCGGGGCGAGGTGGCCGTCGACGGGCACCGGCGAGACGTCGTCGATGTGCTCGGCCACGACGCCCGACCCGCCGCCGTCACGGTCACCATCGCCTGGCGCGGTGCCCGGCGGCAGCGCACTGCACCGGGGGCAACGGTGCGGACCGGTGGCGAACGGCGAACCGCTCCAGCCGTGGTCGGAGACCAGCGTCCAGACAACCTCGGCGTCGGGCAGCACACGAGCGGTGTCGGTGGTGGTCTCACCACAGACGTCGCAGATCAGGGTCATCAGGTTGTCGTCCGGTACGACGGTCATCCTGCTTCCTCTCCGGTGCCGCGGCCGGTGCGGCCGGGGTACGTACTCGGGGCGGCGGCGGAGGGCGCCGTCGCCGTGCGGACTCCTCAGACGGAGTCGGAGCGTTCCTTTCCGGCGGTGGCTACCACGATCACCACCGCGACCGCGGCCAGCCCGGCCTGCACCACCAGGCCCAGCAGGCTGAACCCTTGAACGCCGGTGAGCCAGGCGGTGATCGCGCCGAGCAGCGCGGCGACGGCGCCGATGGTCATGGTGAGCCACAGCGGCACGCTGGGGCGGCCGGGCAGGACCAACCGGCCCAACGCACCGACGGCGAGGCCGATGGCGAGGGCCGTGACGATCCCGGCGCTGGTCATGCTGCTCCTTGTGCTCGCGATGTGGTGCGTCAGGTGCGGACGGTGACCGCGGCGCGACCGTACGCGGCAGCGCGCGGTGCCTCCGGCGGCGGTGCGGCGGTCACGGGCGCAGCGGCGACCGCCGGGGCGACTCCGGCGTCGGTCGCCGGGGCGGAGGCGGCGCCGGAGTCGATGTGCACCGGCAGGATCTGATCCAGCCGGGCGGTCTGCAGGATGCGGGTGATGCGGGGGTTCGGATTGCGCACCGCCAGCACGCCGCCGGCGCGGAGCATCCGGCGGTGCATGTCGAGCAGCAGGCCGATGGCGGCGGCGTCGATGTGCCGGCAGCCGGCCAGGTCGATCACCACCTGCCGGGGACGCAGGGCCAGCAGCTGGTCGAAGACCGCGCCGGTCTCCGGCAGGCAGGCCAGGTCGAACTCGGTGATGGACACCTCCACCAGCGGCACCGAGCACTCGGGGCGTCGTGGCGCGGTCACGTCGAGGGCCCCCTCTCACAGTCCCCAGGTCGCTCTCACCCTGCCCAGCGGGGTTGGCGGGCACCGCGCGGACGTATGACAGTTGAGTGACAAAACCCCCTGATGTCGATCGCGGTTGGTCGGTCGGGGAGGGCTTGGGGATGATTCCGGTATGACAGCGGTACTGGTGATCGAGGACGACGACCGGATCCGGTTGGCGTTGCTGCTCGCTCTGGAGGACGAGGGCTACGAGGCCCGGGGAGCGGCGACCGCCGAGGAGGGGCTGCGCACGCAGCGCCGGGATCCCGCCGACTACGTCCTGGTCGACCTGATGCTGCCCGGCATCGACGGCTTCGAGGGCATCCGTCAGCTGCGCCGCGACGACGACGTGCCGATCGTCGTCGTCAGCGCCCGCGACGACACCCACGACATCGTCGCCGCCCTGGAAGCCGGCGCCGACGACTACGTGGTCAAGCCGGTGGCGATCAAGGAACTGACCGCCCGGCTGCGCGCGCTGCGCCGACGCGGTCGCGCGGTGACCGCACCGGACGGCCCGGAGCCGGTGCCGGTGCTCGCCTTCGGTGAGCTGGAGGTGAGTCCCGAGGCGGGGGAGGTGCGCCGGTCCGGTGAGCCGGTGGCGGTCACCCGTACCGAGTTCCGGCTGCTGTGCGAGCTGGCCGAGCACGCCGGCCGGGTGCTCTCGCGCCAGCAGCTGCTCAGCCGCGTCTGGGGGTACGACAGCGGCGACGAACGACTGGTCGACGTGCACGTCGGCCGGCTGCGTCAGAAGATCGAGGATGATCCGGCCAACCCCCGGCACCTGGTGACGTTGCGCGGCCTGGGCTACAAACTCCAACGATGAGACGCCTCGGACTGCGTGCCCGGGTCACCGCCGCGTTCGCGGTCGGTGCGCTGCTGCTGTCCGCCTCGATGGCCCTGGTGTCGTACGAGCTGACCCGCCGCACCCTGCTCGACGAGCGGGAACGCACCGTCCTGCGGGCGGCGTACTACGACGCGGCGGTGGTCCGGGCGGGTCTGAACATCGAGAACCCCGATGTCGTGGAGGCGCTGCGGGCGTTGGACACCGGCACCGGCCGCAGACCGTTGATCCACCTGAACGGCGACTGGTACGCCCGCGGCGCCGACACCGGACTCACCGCCGCGATTCCGGCCCGGATGCAGGACCTGGTCTCGGCGGGAGAACCGGCGGTGCAGCGGGTCCGGGTCAACGACCAACCCGTCATGCTGGTCGGCGTGCCGCTGTCGGAGTCGGCCTCCTTCTACGAGATCGCCTCGCTGCGGGAACTGGAGCAGACCTTCCAGATCCTGGCGCTGGCGCTCACCGCGGTGGCGATCATGGTAGCCGGATCGGGGGCGGCCCTCGGCTGGTACGCCACCCGACACGGACTACGCCCGCTGACCGCCGTCGCCGACGCCGCCGAGCGGATCGCGGCCGGCGATTTCACCACCCGGCTCGCCCCGGACACCGACCCGGACCTGACCCGGCTGTCCACCTCCTTCAACCGGATGGTCGACGAGCTGGCCGGGCGGATCGACCGGGACCGGCGGTTCGCCGCCGACGTCAGCCACGAGCTGCGCTCGCCGTTGCAGACGCTCGCCGCGGCAGCCAGTGTGCTGGCCCGTCGTCGGGAGAGCCAGGACGAGCGGACCGCCACCGCCGCCCGGCTGGTGGCCGACGAGATCGAACGCTTCCAGCAGTTGGTCAACGACCTGCTGGATCTGGCCCGCAGCGATCAGCCGGTGCACCGCGAGCCGGTCGACCTGACCGACCTGGCCCGGCAGGCGTGCCGGGACCTGGACCTGCCGGAGTCGATGGTCCACCTGGCGGCGGGCACACCGGCCACCTGGCGGGTGGACCGCCGCCGCGTCACCCAGGTGTTGACCAATCTGCTCGACAACGCCGAGCGTTACGGCGCCGGTCCGGTCGCGGTGCGCCTGTCCCACTCCGGTGGCACGGGTGTCATCGAGGTCGACGACGAGGGCCCGGGAGTGCCGATGGAGGACCGCAAGGCGATCTTCGACCGCTTCGTCCGTGGCCGGGCGGCGAACTACCGGGGCGGCGGCGACGGCACCGGCCTGGGGCTGGCGCTGGTGGCCCAGCACGCCGCCGCGCACGGCGGAGACGCCTCGGTCAGCGACCGCCCCGAGGGCGGCGCGCGGTTCCGGGTCACCCTGCCGGGAAGCGTGTCGTGACCGGCGCCCGCGCCGGGGCCGCGCTGGTCGCCGCCGTGCTGATACTGCTCGCCGGTTGCGGCGTGCCGGCCGAGGACAGTCCCCGGGCGGTCACCCCGCCACCGGGCCCCTTCCCGTACACCGCCACGGCCGCACCGACGGCGGCCGAGACCGGCGCGGTCACCGAGGTGCTCTACTTCTCCCGCGACGACCGCCTGGTGCCGGTGATCCGCCGCATCGACCAGGTGCCCGCACTCGACGCGCAGTTGCGGGACCTGCTGGCCGGACCGACCCCCGCCGAGCGCGACGACGGCCTGACCAGCGCCCTCCCGGGTGCCTTCACCAGCGCGGTGGTCGAACTCGTCGACGGGTTGGCCCGCGTCACCGTCGTGCTCACCGGCGTGGACACCGGGCGCAGTGACGGGCTGCTGGCGTACGGACAGATCGTCTGCACGCTCAGCGCCCGCACCGACGTCACGGCGGTGCTGTTCCTGGAGGGCGGCGCGCCGCTGAGCGTCCCCCGGGCGGACGGCTCGCTGTCGTCGGCCCCACTCACCGCGGCCGACTACGCCGTCCTGATCAATCCACGCTGAGCAGCCTGATGACGGGAGTTCTGCGGGTCCGTGACGGTTGCGTGACAAACGTGGCGACGGCCGGCGGCGGTGTTTGACGGGCCCGCTGAGCAGGGCACCAGACTGACGCTCAAGTTCGACGTCGGAGGGACGGCTCTCGTGGAAATCACCGGTTTCTTCACCGCCATCATCATCGGTCTCGTCATCGGCGCCCTCGGCCGGCTCGTCGTGCCGGGCCGCCAGCGCATCCCGATCCTGCTGACCATCCTGATCGGTGTCGTGGCCGCGATCCTCGGCACCCTGCTGGCCGGCGTGCTCGGCGTCGACGACACCCGCGGCGTGGACTGGATCGAGTTGTTCCTCCAGATCGGCTTCGCCGCGGTCGGCGTCTCGCTCGTGGCCGGAGCGTACGGCCGGCGCCGCTGACGTCCGCTCGAACCGGCCCGTCCCGCGTACCGGGGCGGGCCGGCTTCGTGCCAGCGCACCCGGCGCACGCCCCAGGACAACGGGCGGCCGGCACGGGCCCGGTCGGCGACGCGCGTGCGGGCGGCAGGGCCACCGGACGCACGCGCAGCGCGACGACTCGTATCCTTTCTGCGAGACCGTCGTGGCGACGACCGGAAAGGGACATGGTGTGAACGACCGGGCCGAGACGTTGGAGTTCCAGGCCGAGGCGCGTCAGCTGCTCCGGCTGATGGTCCACTCGATCTACTCGAACAAGGACGTCTTCCTCCGCGAGCTGATCTCGAACGCCTCCGACGCGCTGGACAAGCTGCGCCTGGCGTCGATGGTCGACAAGGACCTCGCCGTCGACACGGACGACCTGCACATCACCATCGACGTCGACCGGGACGCGCGCACCCTGACCGTGCGGGACAACGGCATCGGGATGAGCCGCGACGAGGTCGTCTCCGTCATCGGTACGATCGCCAAGTCCGGCACCGCGGAGCTGCTGCGCCAGCTGCGCGAGGCCAAGGACGCCGGTGCGTCACAGGAGCTGATCGGCCAGTTCGGTGTCGGCTTCTACGCCGCGTTCATGGTCGCCGAGCGGGTCGAGCTGGTCACCCGGCGGGCCGGCGAGACCGGCGGTACGCGCTGGGAGTCCACCGGCGAGGGCACGTACACCATCACCGAGCTGGACGACGCCCCGCAGGGCACGGCGGTGACCCTGCACCTCAAGCCCGTCGACGCCGAGGACAACCTGCACGACTACACCGCCGAGTGGACGATCCGCGACATCGTCAAGCGCTACTCCGACTTCATCGCCCACCCGATCCGGATGACCGTCGAGCGGCCCGGCACCGACGACGCGCCCGCCACCACCGAGTCGGTGACGCTCAACTCGATGAAGGCGTTGTGGGCGCGCCCGCGCGGCGAGGTCGAGCCGGCGGAGTACCACGAGTTCTACAAGCACGTCAGCCACGACTGGGCGGACCCCCTCGAAACCATCCACATGCGGGGGGAGGGGACCTTCGAGTACGAGGCGCTGCTGTTCATCCCCAGCCACGCGCCGCTGGACCTGTTCTCCCCGCAGGGCCGCCGGGGCGTGCAGCTCTACGTCAAGCGCGTGTTCATCATGGACGACTGCGACGCGCTCATGCCCAACTACCTGCGCTTTGTCAAGGGTGTGGTGGACGCCCACGACCTGTCGCTGAACATCTCCCGGGAGATCCTCCAGCAGGACCGGCAGATCCGCGCCGTACGCCGTCGGCTGGTCAAGAAGATCCTCGCCACGGTCAAGGACCTCAAGGCCGACCAGCCGGAGCGCTACCGCACCCTCTGGTCCGAGTTCGGGCCGGTGCTGAAGGAGGGCCTGATCGAGGACACCGACAACCAGGAGACCCTGCTGGAGATCCTGTCGGTGGCCTCCACCAACGACCCGGCCGAACTGACCGACCTGGCCGGCTACGTCGAACGCATGCGCGACGGCCAGAACGACATCTACTACGCCACCGGCGAGAACCGGGCCACCATCGAGAACTCCCCGCACATGGAGGCGTTCCGCGCCAAGGGCTACGAGGTGCTGCTGCTCACCGACCCGGTCGACGAGGTCTGGGTCGAGCGGGTGGGCAGCTACACCGGCAAGACCCTGCGCTCGGTCGCCAAGGGGCAGGTCGACCTGGACACCGAGCAGGAGCGTACGGAGGCCGAGGCCGAGCGGGAACGGCAGCGTACCGAGTACGCCGACCTGCTCGGCTGGATGGGTGAGGTGCTGGCGGACAACGTCAAGGAGGTGCGGCTGTCGTCGCGACTGACCACCTCACCGGCCTGCGTGGTCGGCGACGCGCACGACCTCACGCCCACCCTGGAGAAGATGTACCGGGCGATGGGCCAGGAGGTGCCGAAGGTCAAGCGGATCCTGGAACTCAACCCGACGCACCCGCTCGTCACCGGCCTGCGCAAGGCCCACGAGCAGGGCGGAACCCGCGACTCGCTGGCCGAGACCGCCGAGCTGCTCTACGGCACGGCGCTGCTCGCCGAGGGCGGTGACCTGGCCGACCCGTCGCGGTTCGCCCGGATCCTCGCCGACCGCCTCGCCCGCACCCTGTAGCCGCTCCCTGATCACGCTCGATCTGGGATCGAGTGGCCTTCGAGTCGCCACGAGACCACTCGATCCCGGATCGAGCGCAATCTTGGGCGGTCCCGACCGTCGGGCCGCTCCGGCGGGTCAGCGGGTGAGGCCGGCCAGGGTTGGTCAGCCGGGCCACGCCGGCCGCCGCGGGTCGACTCCTTTCGTACGCGGCGTCCCACTTCCTGATCGCCCCGCAAAGCGCCGTACCTGCCACAGGGGTACCCCAGGCGTGGAATTCCGGCTGGCTGGGTACCACTGGCCGCCATGAGTGCGAGTGTGCTGGTGGACCCGGACCGGCCGGCTCCCGCCGTGACGGTCGGCACCGTCGCGGTCGTGGCCCATCGGAAGAAGACCCTCGGCGGCGGCTTGGACGAACTGCGGGCCGCGCTGGTCGGCGCGGGCGTCGAGGACCTGCTGTGGTACGAGGTGCCCAAGAGCCGCAAGGCGCCGAAGAAGGTGCGCAAGGCGCTCGACAAGGGTGCCGAGCTGGTCTTCGTCTGGGGCGGCGACGGGATGGTCCAACGCTGCGCCGACACCCTCGCGGGCAGCCGGACCCCGATGGCCATCCTGCCTGCCGGCACCGCCAACCTGTTCGCCACCAACCTGGGCATTCCGGAGGATCTCCGCGAGGCCGTCCGGATCGGCCTGCACGGGCAGCATCGCCGCCTCGATCTCGGCAAGCTCAACGGTGAGCACTTCGCGGTGATGGCCGGTGCCGGCTTCGACGGCGACCTGATCCGCGAGGCCGACCGGGAGATGAAGGGACGCCTCGGTCGGCTCGCCTACGTGTGGACCGGGCTGCGCCACGTGCGGGGCGAGCTGACCCGGACCAGGATCACCGTCGACGGTGCCCTCTGGTTCGACGGTGAGGCCAGTTGCGTGCTGTTCGGCAACGTCGGCACCATCACCGGCGGCATCCCCGCCTTCGACGACGCCCGCCCCGACAGCGGCTCGCTGGAGATCGGGGTCTCCACCGCCAGTGGCGCTGTCGACTGGGCCCGCACCCTCGGCAAGATGGCCACCGGCCGCTCCGAGGACTCCAAGTTCGTGCGGATCACCCGGGGACGCAAGGTCAAGGTCCGCTTCGCCGAGCCGAAGACGTACGAACTGGACGGCGGCGCCCGCACCACGGCCCGGAAACTGAAGGTACGCGCCGTGCCCGCCGCCCTGACCGTCTGCTGCCCCGACCGGGACGCCGAGGAGGCAACCGCCGCGCCGCAGTGAGGCGGGGGCGGGGGATTGGTCACCCGACCGGGCCTGGACTGCGGCTCAGCGGTCGGCCAGCGCCGCCAGCCGGGACAGCAGCCGCGTACGGATGTCCCGCTGGCCCTCGTCATCGGTTCGCGACCACGGACATGCCACGTCTAACGCCACCACGCGGCCGGTCGAGAACAGCCGCGCGCAGGCGGCCAGGACGGCGTCGGCCGACGGGCCGTCCGGCACCGGGAAGCGGAGACCGGGCACCTCGCCCGAGTCGATCACGTCCACGTCGATGTGCAGGACCAGCGGCCCGGACGGCACGGTCTCCGCGGAAACCTCGGCGACCGGAATCCGGCGCGTCGCGCTGACGGCCAGATATTCCACTTCCGCCGGATCAAGGTCTCGGGCGTCGACCAACACCGAGCGCTCCGGCGGCACCGGCCGCAACCCGATCACGTCGGCGTACCGCTCGGGATGCGCACCGTTCAGCAGCCGCAGCGCGAGGCCTCCCAGATAGCCCGATGTGCTCGTCTGCAAGGTGTGCACGTCACCATGGGCGTCGAACCAGACAACCGCCGGGTCGACTCCGGCTCCCTGCACCCCCGCGACGGTGCCGCCGGCGACCAGGCAGTCGCCGGAGAACACCACCGGTACGCCGCTGGCCGCCACCACCGGCGACACCGCCTCCGCCGTCGCGGAGCACACCCCTGCCATCTGTCGCCAGACGTCCCCGTCGCGCACCCGCGACCGGACAGTGACATCCGCCGGGATCGGGATCTCGTCGTCGAGAAGCCGCTCATCTTGGTGGTAGGGCACCAGGATCGTCGTCACGCCCCACCCTATCGTCGAGGTCCACAGTCACCATTCACCGCGACGTGCTGTACGCGGTGGAGGTGGGTTTCACCTGGCTGGCGGCGTCGGCGCAGCGGACAGGGCGGAACACCGAGGCGAAGTTCCTGCTCTTCGCCAACGCGTTCGAGGCGTGGAACGTGGCCCGCGTCGACCTGAAGACACCCGGCGAGGCGGGGCTGCTCCGAGACTCCGCCATGTACTCGATCATCGATTCGGAATGGCCGGCCTGCCGGGCCGCACTACACGCGCCGCTCGCGAGCGGAGAACGGGAGACGAGAACATGCCCACCCCCACCAAGCGGCTGGTGAGCAGGATCAGACGGGAGTTCCAGGAGCCCGGCAGCGCCGACGAGGTGATCCGGTGGCTCGCCGAGCTACCCTCCGACGCGTACGGTCGTCAGGATCCGGAACGCGTCCAAGCGGCGTTGGTGCTCGCGGCGTCCGGCCAATGGAGTCGATTCGTCGCTGAGGTAGAGCTTCTCCGAACGGACTGGCGGGACGTGCTCGTCGCGGGCGGCCTTGCCCACGGTGACTGGCCGGAGCGCCTTGCTGCCGAACTCCCGGATCAGGACAGCGAAAGCTGACCACCCCACCCCCGTGACAGCAGCGGTTACCTCGTCAGGCGGTGCGAACAGTGCCCGCCCGCACGAGCGGCAACCGCCCCCGCCGTCGACACCACCGCCGGTTGACGCGATGGCCATGCTGAAACAGCGAGCCCCGTCGGAACCGTTGGAGGAAACCTGTGCGCAAGCCGGTCAAGACCGCCGCCGTCCTTGTCGGGCTCGGCGCCGGTGTAGCACTCGGTCCGTCCCTTGGTCCGGCCGCGGTCTGGTCCGGCACCGCGATCGCCGTGCTCGGCGTCGCGCTCTGCCTGGTCGGTACGACGGAGTCCGATCTCGTCGGCGACGGCCTGGTGAACCCCGACGAGGAGACCGGGGTACCCCGGGGATGGGACGAGCACAGGAGCAACGGTTGCGGCCGCACGACGGCGGAATCGTCAGCGGTCAGGTCTCAGTGGCCTGGGCACCCGGGTGGAACAGATCCTCAGGCTCGCCGAGGAACAGGCCGACGACCATCGCGCCGAGGCGCGGCGCGAGAGCGACGTGATCGTGGCCGCCGCCCGACGGGAGGCTGAGGTGATCCTGAACCGAGCCCACGAACAGGCGGCCGGGATCACCGGAGCCCGGGATCGGTCTCCGGTACCGCCCACCCGCGCGGCTTCACCGGACGGCGATCCGGGGCCGGTGCGTCACGAACCACCCGCGCCATGAGCGTTCCGCCCCCATCGGCAAGGGGTGCCCGCTCGGGGTGGAAGATCGGTGTCGGTGGGCGATGGCAGGGTAGGCGTCATGGCGATCGAGGTGCGCCCCGCGACCGTGTTCGAGGATGTCGCGGCTGTCGTCGGTCCGAAGCGGCCGGACGCGAACGTGTGCTGGTGTCTGAGCTACCGCATCGGCGGGAAAGAGAACCTGCACCTACGCGGGACGATGCGCGGCGACCGGGTACGCGAACTCGTCGGGCGCGACCCTCCTCCCGGGGTGCTGGCCTACGACGGCGACGAGGTCGTCGGCTGGGCGGCGGTACATCCGCGAGCCGATACGAGCTTCGCCCGCAACAAGCGGATCCCGCACCTCGACGATCTCGATGTGTGGAGCGTGTGGTGCTTCCGGGTGCGGCCGGGTCACCGCAAGCGGGGCATCGTGCACCACCTGCTCGCCGGTGCGGTCGCCTTCGCCCGCGAACGCGGAGCGCCGGCAATCGAGGGCTATCCCGTCGACAACCGTGGTGAGAAGGTGGACCTCACGATGGCGTACGTCGGCACCCGCGCGGTTTTCGAGCACGCCGGCTTCGTCAAGGCGGCCGACACCACCTCGGTGCTCGCCGGGTTCCCGCGCGTGCTCATGCGACTCGACCTGCGGTGAGGTGGATCGCCACGGGCAACCACACCGACAGCAGGGACGGTCAGCTGTGCGACTGACTGATCAACGCCTGTCTGAGCGCGTCGATCAGCCCTCTGCTGAAGTGGCTGTCGGCGTCCGGCGTCACGATGGTCGGGCCGTTGGACCACACTGAGGGCATGACGTTGACGACTCGGATGCTGACGTCGGAAACCTGGGACGACTTCGCCGTGCTCGTCGAGGCCAACAACGGGGTGTGGGGCGGTTGCTGGTGCATGGGATTCCATCCGGAGGGGGTCGGTGCCGGGCACACTCGGGAAGGAAACCGGAAGGCGAAGCGTCGGCATGTGGTGGGCGGTACGGTCCACCAGGTGCTCGTCTACGACGGTGACCACTGCGTCGGCTGGTGCCAGTTCGGTCCCCCGCTCGAATTGCCCAACATCAAGAACCGGCGCACTTACGACCAGGGAACCGACGATCTGCCGGATTGGCGGATCGGCTGCATATTCACCAACGCGAAGGACCGCGGCAGGGGCGTTGCGGCGGCTGCGGTGGCGGCGGCGTTGGAGGAAATCAGGCGGGCCGGCGGCGGCGTCGTGGAGGCCTATCCGGAGCAGACCGAGGGACGTCCGCCGCAGCGTGGCGCTTACCTGCACACCGGGCCGGAGGAGTTGTTCGCGCGATACGGCTTCACCCGCGTACGGAAGATCGCGAAGTGGCGGTGGGTCATGCGCACCAGGGTCTGATCCTGCTTACCTCGTCGTAAGGTGATGCACCGCCGGATCCCATGTTCTTCCAAGAGGACGTTGCCGTCGTCATCCGAACTTCGATACCCCGGCTATGAGCGCGCGCCCGATCAGGAAGTCCCGCTAGGAGTGGGGGCCGGCGGCGGTCCTGCCGAGGCGGCGGGCCAGCTGTCCGAAGGCGTGGACGAGCTCGGCGGGTTCGACGACCTCGATCTCGGTGTCGAACCGGGCGATGGCGGCGGCGAGGCTGGGCCAGGACCAGGAGCCGAGGGTGAGCCGGCAGCGGTCCGCGCCTACCTCCTCGACGATCCCGTCGCGGGTGTAGCGGGCCACGGTGGCGGCCGGCAGGTCGAGCATGACGGTGCCCTGGCAGGGCCAGCCAAGGGTGCCGTCGTCAGCGCCACGGAACCTGCCGGTGACGAAGGTGGTCACGTCGCCGCCGGGCAGTTCCCTGGGCGTGAACCGGGGTCCGTTGGGGATGCGCAGGGCGATGCGGTCGGCGCGGAAGGTGCGCCAGTCCGCCCGGTCGAGGTCCCACGCGACGAGGTACCAGCGTCCGTCCCAGGTGATGACGTGGTGCGGCTCGACGCGGCGCGGCTGGCCCGTGGTGTCGGGGCGGTAGTCGAAGCGGAGGATCTCGCGGGCCTGCGTGGCGGAACTGATCGCCAGGAGCACGTCGTGATCGATCGAAGCGGCCGCTCGGGTGGTGGGTCGTTCGACGGCGGTGATCTGGAGGGCGTTGATGCGGTGCCGTAGCCGGGACGGCATCACCTGCCGGACGGTGGTCAACGCCCGTGCTGCCGCTTCGCCGGTGCCGTCGCCCAGCGTGGTACTGGCGATCTGCAGCGCGATGGTGAGGGCGATGGCCTGCTCGTCGTCGAACAGCAGGGGCGGTAGTTCGGTGCCGGCGCCGAGCCGGTAGCCGCCGTCGGGACCCTTGGCGGCGGCGATGGGGTAGCCGAGCTCACGCAGCCGGTCGATGTCGCGGCGCACCGTCCGCAGGCTGATGTCGAGCCGCTCGGCCAGCAGCGTGCCCGGCCAGTCGCGGCGGGTCTGCAGCAGCGACAGCAGGGCCAGCAGTCGACCAGAGGTTTTCGGCACGCCGCGAAATGTACCCGGAGTAGGTGCCACACCCTGTCACCTACGCCGTCGACCCTTGGGTGGTGACGCGGGCCGGACGGCCTGACCGCACCTCTCTCACAGGAGTTCTTCATGAGCATCAGCACCACCGCCCATCTGAACTTCCGGGGCAACGCCCGCCAGGCGCTGGAGTTCTACCACTCGGTGTTCGGCGGCGAGATCATGGTCATCACGTACGGCGACTTCGGGATGCCGAAGGAACTGCCCGACGCCGGCAAGGTCGTCTGGGGTCAGGTCGCCGCCGACGACGGCTTCCGCGTCATGGCCTACGACGTGCCCGGCCAGACCGGCAGCGCGCCGGCACCCTCCACCCGGCGCGAGAACGGCATGACGCTGACCGGCGAGTCGTTCTTCTTGTCGGTCCGCGGCCAGAGCGTCGAAGAGGTCGGCGCGCTGTGGGAGAAGCTGGCCGATGGTGCCACCGTCGTCGAGGCGTACGGCCCAGCGCAGTGGGCACCGGCGTTCGGGATGCTGACCGACCGCTTCGGCGTCACCTGGATCCTCGACGTCACCGCCCCGCACGCCTACGCCTGACAGCCCGCTGGCAACGGGACGGGGTGCCACCAACCCGGGCGGCCTCGTCCCGTTGCCAGCATCGACGGCTCAGCTGTCGTTCGCGCCTACCAGCGCAGGTGCCCGAACTCGTCGGTGAACGTTCCGCTTGGCCCGTCCGCGTCGAGCGTGGCCAGGCGTACGACCGTCTTGGCGCTTTCCGTCACTGGTCTTCCGACGCCGAAGGCGGCGGTCATGTCGGTGGCGGTGGTGCCGGGCTCGACGGCGTTGAACTTGATGCCCGGATGGGACTTGGCGTACTGGACGGTGAGCATGGTGGCCGCCGACTTGGACGCCGCGTAGAGCGCCAGCGGCAGGTTGAACTCCGGCCGCTCGGGATTGGTCACCGCCCAGAAGGATCCCATGCTGCTCGACAGGGTGACCACCGTGGGATTCGAGGATCTCCGCAGCAGCGGCAGGGCGGCCTCCGTGACTCGGACGATCCCCACGGCATTCGTGTCGAACACGCGCAGGGCCGTCGGCCCGTCGATGGCTCCGGCTCCCAGGACGCCCGCGTTGTTCACCAGCACGTCGAGGCGACCCTCGGTGGAGTCGATTGTCGCCAGCGCATCGCGCACCGACGCGTCGTCGGTGACATCCAACTGCATGAATCGTGCGCCCAGCGCCGCGGCGGCCTGCTCACCCCGCTCGACGTCCCGTGCACCGACGTACACGACGTGACCCAGTTCGTGCAGCTGTCTGGCCGTCTCGAAACCGATGCCCTTGTTCGCGCCGGTGATCAAGGTGACGGTCATGAGTCTCCTCCAGGTATGCGGACCGCCGCGACCAATCGACAGGGTGACCGGCACGCGAGCGCGGCATATTTTGTACCGCTCGGTTGCACCGCCACGTTAGCAGGTTTTGTACCGGTCGGTCGGTGAGCCGGGTCACGTATCGTACCGATCGGTAGACTCGGTTCTCATGGGCATGGAGACGCCTCGCACCGGACGACCGAGAGCCTTCGACGAGGAGACCGTCCTCGACCGCGCCACCGAGGTCTTCTGGCGGTACGGCTACGAGGGCGCGTCACTGAGCGCACTCACCAGCGCGATGGGCATCAACCGCCCGAGCCTGTACGCCACGTTCGGCAGCAAGGAGCAGCTTTTCCAACGCGCCTTCACCCGCTACCACCAGATCCAGGTGGCCAACGCGCGCACGGCACTCGATCAACCCACCGCGCATGCCGCCATAGCAGCTTTCCTGCGCTCCAGCGCCGACGGCCTCACCGCCGACGATCATCCCGCGGGTTGCCTCTCCATCCAGGGAGGTCTGGCCTGCTCGCCGGAGAACAGCCGCATCTCCGAGATCCTGGCCGCGGGCCGGGCCGCCACCGAGTCCGCCCTCGAAGAACGACTGTCCCGAGCGGCGCAGGAAGGAGACCTCCCGGAGGACGTGGATGCCCGGGCGCTGGCGCGATTCGTGATGGCGCTCAGCGAGGGCCACGCCGTGCACGCCGCCGCCGGCGCAAGCCGCGAAGACCTGCACGCCTCGATCGACATCGCGCTGCGAACTCTCGCACCCCGGTCGTGACTGCCGCCGCGACGCCACACCGCCTGCGGCTCACCTGATCAAGCAGGGGCTGAGCGGGTCGCGTGCAATGACGCCAGGAGCTGCAGCCGGTCCGCGTCGGCGCTGCCCTGCTCGGCGGTGAAGACGAGCATGACAGGACCCGGGTTTCCCGGCAGGGGGTACGTGTCCCAGTCCAGGACGATGTCGCCCACCTCGGGAACCCGGAAGGTCTTGGTGCCGCTGACCGAATCACGTACGTCGTGCTGGGCCCACAGCCGCCGGAACTCGGCGCTGCGGATGCTCAGCTCGCCGACGATCGCGGTGGCGCGTGGGTGGGTGGGATCGGTGGCGACGGCGGCGCGCATCATGCCGATGTAGTCCAGGGCCTGCCGCTCCCAGTCCGGGCAGCTACGCTCGCCGGTCAACGTGTCGTCGAACAGCAGCAGGAGCATGTTGAGCCGGTCGGTCGGGTAGGCGTCCGGGTCGCCGAGCAGCGCCTGCGCCATCGGGTTCCAGTCGAGCAGGTCGAGATGCCGGCCGAGGACGACCGCGGGGGTGTCCATCACCCGCAGCAGGCGCCGGGTGCTGTCCGGCACCCGCTCCGGATCGCGGTTCACCCGGCCGGGCATCGGCCGACGGGCGGCGTGGGCCAGGGTGAACAGGTGTCGGCGTTCCTTGTCGTCGAGGCCGAGCGCGCCGGCAAGCGCGTCCAGGACGTCGTCGGACGGACGTACCTCCCGGCCCTGCTCGATCCGCTGGTAGTAGTCAGTGCTCAGCCCGGCCAGCAGGGCCAGCTCCTCACGCCGTAGCCCGGTCACCTTGCGCCGGCCACCCGGCTCCAGGCCGACGTCGTGTGGACGCAGCCGGCTACGCCGAGCGCGGAGGAAGTCGCCGAGCTCCCGAGCGTACGGATGGAGGCTGTTCATACCGCAAGTGTGCAGCGGCCCGGACCACCGAAGGTAGGTCCCGCAGACCTAGGCAATCGAGAACGACCGAACCGCACCGGATCGCTCCTAACGTCGGTGGCCCAGCGCACCGACACCTCCAGGAGCAGCAGATGACCGGATGGACCGCCGACCGCATCCCCGACCAGCGCGGTCGGGTCGCCGTCGTGACCGGCGCGAATTCGGGCCTCGGCCTGGTCACCGCCACCGAACTGGCCAACCACGGCGCCCACGCCGTGCTCGCCGTACGCAACACCCTCGCCGGTGAGGAGGCCGCCCGTCGGATCGGCGGCGACATCGAGGTGCGCGAGCTGGACCTGGCCTCCCTCGCGTCCGTGCGGGCCTTCGCGGCGAAGCTGGCCGGCGACCACCCGGCGATCGATCTGCTGGTCAACAACGCCGGCGTGGTGCTGCTCGGCCCGCGCCGCACCTCCGCCGACGGCTTCGAGCTACAGCTCGCCACCAACATGCTGGGCCACTTCGCGCTGACCGGCCTGCTGCTCGACAACCTCGCCTCGGCGCGGGAAGCCCGCGTGGTCAGCCTCAGCTCGATCACGCACAAGAACGCGCACCTGGACTTCGATGACCTGATGTTCGAACGTGGCTACCGGGCAACCGTCGCCTACGGTCGGTCCAAGCTCGCCACCACGGTCTTCGGCATCGAACTGGACCGCCGCCTGCGCGCCGCCGGAGCGCCGATCGTCAGCGCGCTGGCCCACCCCGGTCTCACCCGCACCAACTTGACTCCGCGTGCCTGGGAGCACCGTGGCCGGTTCGGGCGGCTGATCGCGTCGGCCGGGCTGCTGGCGACCCAGCCGGTGGAGCAGGGCGCGCTGCCGCAGTTGCGCGCCGCGACCGAGCCCGGTGTGCGGGGCGGCCAGTTCTTCGGCCCGGCCGGGCTCTGGGAGACGCGGGGCAGGGTCGCCGTGGCCCGGCTCAGCCGGGAGGCCGTCGATCCGGCCGTCGGCAGGCAGCTGTGGGCGGCAGCCGAGAAGCTGACCGGCGTCAGCTACCTCTGACGGCGGTCACCGGCCGGTCGGCGCGTCAGGTACGGCAGATCGGTGCGGCTGCGCCGGCTACCCGAGTGGTCGAGGACGGTCTGTAAAACGGTTGACGATGGTCGGGGATCGACGAGCAACCTCGGATGGTCCGGCGGCGCGAATTCGTAGATCATGCGGGGGGTGAGCTGGGTAGCGAATCTAATGATTCAGGCTGACATGGCGGACCACGGCAACGTGCGGTCCTTGAGCGGCTGGCTGGAACGCGACGCGCCGCGCAGAGCCGACGCCAGCCCGGACGTGTACGGCAACCAGGCGAGGGGGGTTGGCACGCTGGAGACGCTGACCGACCCAGAAGCCAACCACTGGGGTGGCTGGAAGAACCCGGAGTGCGAGGTCTGGGCCGGCGTCCTCAACCACGCGGACCTGGATGCGCTACTCACCCAGATTCGGGCGGTGCCCTGGCGCTATCCCCAGCGGGTGCAGGTGTTCCTGATGGACCAGGAGGAGTCCTACTTCCGGCTGTACATGTTCCGCGACGGCACCTGGAACCAGTACGCCCCGCCACCACCCGACGCCGATGACCAGCATGCCTGGTAGCGCCAGGACGCCTCCTCTTCAACGAGGAGGAGGCCGCTCTCCACGCGAGCATTGAACGCAGTCCGGGGCGACCCGGGAGGCGGATGTCGCCCACTATCATCTTCGCGTCGCTGGCCGCTGGGCAGGGCACTTCGCCGGGAGGGGACATGGACACGGACCCTTGGGCCGTCCTGGTGGAGGGGCAGCGGCTCCCGTGGTCGTTCACGCCTTTCGAGCATGTGGGCCCGTTGAGGTTCGGCATGACACACGACCAGGTTCAGGCTGCGGTGCAGGACGCCCTCAGCGTTGCCGTCTCGGAGGGCAGCTCGGGCAGTGAAGTGTGGGCGGAATTCTAGCTTGAGCGGCGTACTGACGGGAGGTTCTCCGGGCCAGCGGTCACCACCTACTACGGCGAGTCGATCGGCTTGGCGGGCGTCGCGGTGAATGCGCTGCGCGGCCCTCAGGTGACATTGGAGGGAATGCGACTAGTGGGGCAGACGCCCTCACCCCTGGAGGGCGAGTTCACTGACTACCTCGCGGCCCGCAGCAGCGAATTGCGGTACTCGCAGTACGCCGATCCGTGCTCGCCACAACTCGGGCTGGTGCTGCGGGCACAGCGAGCTGGCGACATTGTGCTGAGCCGTCCGGTGGTGCTGGCAAAGGGTTGGGCTGATCGCTGCTGGGACACCAGCGAAGACCGAATTCCGACACGGGAGTGGAAGACCTTCGAGTAGGTGAACGTCGTACCGCCGCTCGTCGACATGAGGCCAGGCCAGGACAGCGGTATGGGTCCTGGCCTGGCCTCCGGGCTGGGCTGCCAGCGCGGCGGCGGTTGAGGGTCTGCGGCGATGGGTGACTGTCCGTCAGGCGACGCGGGGCTGGATCAGAAGTACACCGTCTTGGTCTTCGAGTACGTGGTGTACTGGTTGCCCGGGTAGA
Source organism: Micromonospora aridisoli (assembly GCF_056150025.1). Lineage (NCBI taxonomy): Bacteria > Bacillati > Actinomycetota > Actinomycetes > Micromonosporales > Micromonosporaceae > Micromonospora > Micromonospora aridisoli. The sequence continues at coordinate 148,240 of NZ_JAXCFK010000012.1, forward strand.
AGGTTGATCCGGACACGGTGACGTCAGCCCTGCTGAACGCGTAGCTGGAGACGAGTTCGCCGGTGAAGGTCTCGCAGTTCTGGTAGTAGACGATGTGGGTGGCGGTGGCGGTTCCCCCCTGGATGGTCACCCGCGAACTCGGGTAGGTGCTCTGCCCGCACAGCGTCACCGAGTAGCTCGCCTGGGCGCTTCCCGTCACCCCGGTCAGGGTGCCGGTGGCGGTGCCGAGGGACAGGGTGTCGTTGTAACCGCCCTTGACCGACACGGTGAACGGGGCCGTGCCTGCCTGGGCGGCGGCCGCGGGGAGCACGGCCACTGTGGCCACGCCGGCGGCGCCTGCGGCCAGCAGGCGAACGAGGCGGGAAGAACGGACTTGAGGCATGACTACTCCAGACGTAAAGGGAAATTGCGCTCGTGGCGTGAGCCGATTGCGAACCCAATGCTAGACGGGCCGAGGCGTAAAAGCACGAACTGAATAGAGCATAACCAATATACCTACGTGGACCCCGGCCAATGTTGTACCTCAATGTCACCATTTACGCGAAACGCGGTGGACGCGCGACTCGACGCACAGCGAAGCCCTGGAATCTGAGCAAGGCTGGACGTTCCTGGAGTTGCGGCGGAGCCGTTTGTCGAGGTAGCGCCGCTTTTTCTCGTGTTCGGCAGCGAGGTGAGTGGAGACCGTAGCGGCGAAGCACCATACTGCGACCGATTCAGCAATCCTCGAATCGAACGACCTCTTCATGACGGATGGCCCCACGATGCGGCTCGCGACATCAGGCGGAATGACCGGTTGACACGGGGGAGGGGCGGGACCGCGTTCGTACGCGTCGACCCGGCCGGGTCAGGGCGCACACGGTGAGGCAGATGGTGGCGGCGAGGACGAGCGGTGGCCGGGCGCCGAGCAGCACGGCGGCGGACCCGAGCGGCGTCGTTGCCGCGATCGGCCCGAACATGACCGTGTTGGCGGTGGCGGCGACCCGGCCGAGCAGCGCCCCGGGGCTGTGCGTCTGGACGGCGGTGATGGCCGCGACGAGCGCGCACGGGAGCCCGAGACCGGCCAGCACCGACGCGGTGACCACTCCCGGCCACCAGGGCAGGCACCGGAGCAGGCAGCTGACCGCGAACAGTGCGGCACCGGTCAGGGCCATGATTGAGGCGCCGAACCGGGCGATCAACCGACCGACCACCAGTCCACCGGCGACCGAACCGGCGCCCTGGGCGCTGAGCAGTACGCCCAGCATCGTCGCCGGCAGGCCGAGCGTGTCGGTGACGACGGCGTAGCCGGCGGCGGTGGTGAAGCCGGACATGCCGATGGCGACCGCGGCCAGCGCCACCGGCCGCTTGATGGACGCCGAACCGAACAGGACGGTGAGCGCGACGCGAACTCCCCGGTCGCGGGGCGTCGCCGCCCGTGGCGTGTGGGTCAGGCGCAGCGCCGCGTAACCGGCCGCGGCGAGGGCCGGTAGCACTGCGGCGAGCAGGGCGACGAGGTGCCCGCCCTGCCAGGCGTACAGGCCGGCGCCGGCGAGCGGGGCGACCAGTTTGACGCCTTCCTGGGCGCTGGAACGCCACCCGTTGACCCGGGCCAGGTGGACCGGTGACAGCGCGGCCGGCAGCAGGGCGCTCTCACCCGCGTCGATCAGGACGTACGCGATGCCATAGACGGTGGCCACGCAGAACAGCAGCCACACCTGGCCGGGGCCATGGACCACCAGCAGGCTGGGCAGGGCGGCGGTGACGCTCAGGTTGGCCGTGATGACGACCCGGCGTCGGGGCAGCCGGTCGACGACAGCGCCCAGCCACGGTCCGGCAAGGGTGGGGGCGTACCCGCAGAGGCCGGCGAGCGCGGCCAGGCCGGGGGAGGCGGTGAGGTCGAGGATCCAGATGCCGGCGACCAGGGCCATGGCGCTGCCGCCGAGTCCGGACAGCAGGGAGACCGCCACGAACAGGATCACGTTGCGCCGCACGAGCCCTCCGGAGTTGAGTCAGAGTGGCTCACAGCGTCATAGCTTGAGTCGCGTCGAGGCAATAGATGCGACGTGCGTCAACGCTTCGTTGACAACGCCTCGGCGAGATCGCAGGCGACGACGCGTACCGGGGCGGGCAGTGCGGGGTCGGCGATCGGCAGGTCGGCCCGGATCCGGTCGGCCAGGTCGTACAGGGCGCCCGGCTCGGCCTCCAGGGCGAGCATCGTGGTGCGGCGGGTCAGTGCCGCCCTGGGAAAGCGACTGTCCCAGCGACGGTCGGCGTCGATCCAGCGCCGCAGGTCGGTCAGGAGCCGGCGCAGCGCCGCGACCTCGGCGGGCCAGTCCTGATCGGACGCCGACCGGCGGGCGGTCCGTGCGGCGGCCAGGCGTTGCCGGCGCTGCTCGGCGGCCTGCCGGGTGCCCAGGCCGAGGGCCGCGGCGACCTGCGCCCAGGTCGCACCGGCCTGCCGGGCCCGGTCGATGAAATCGAGTTCGGTGTCGTCGAGCCGGTCCCGGGTGGCCGGGATGCCGGCGAGTTGATCGAGCGGGTCGAGCACCCGTCAACGTTACATTGACAGCCTCGGGCCTTGGACCTTGCTCAGGCGGCGGCGGACTCTTGGTGCGAGCGGTCCGGCGCCCAACCGGGCCGGGCCGTCGGGGTCGCCCAGGTGTCCTCTCGGGAGGAGGCCGGGGTCGGTGTCTCGTCGGCCGCGCCACCCTGGGCGAGGCTCAGGGCCCGCTGGGCCTGCTGCCACGGCTCGCAGGGCCAGTTCTGACCGGCGCACAGCAGGTGGGTGCAGCCACCGTCCTCGCCTGGCGCATGCGCGTCGGCGACGTCCAGGGCGAGCCGCCACAGCAGTGGGTCGGTGACCCCGGCGGGACGGTCGGCCATGTGGTTGTGCCGGTCGGTGACGTTCTCGGACACGCGTGATCCCCCTCGTAATCGAGCCTCAGGCTCTTGATCTCCAGTCTGCACGCAGGTCAAACACGAGATCCTCGACGGGTTGGTGCGAGGTGGGCGCGGTCACCGGCGCCGGACCCATCGGTGATTGACAGACCCCTATCTGCGGGCGAAGGATGTCGGCAACCCGATCACCCCAACGAACCGGACACGCGACGCTGCGTAATCGGCGATGCGGGCAGCGTCGACCGCCGTGCGCGTCGCCGTGGCTGTCCCGGGAGCTGGCGGCAGTTCGGCGGAACCCGCGCTGAACCCGCTGCATCCCTGCCGCGCGCCGAGAAGAGGGGCGACCGCCTCATGTCCAAGGTCCGTACGGGCTCCCGCTGGCGACCCCAGCTGCCCGCCGCCACCGTCCTGGCCGCCTCGGCGGCCGTATTGTTGCTGGTCAACCCGGCCGCGGCGGTCGTACCGCAGGCCGCCGCACCGGTAGCCGCGCCCGCCGACCTGGGTCGGCTCGCCGACGAGCAGGCCAGCGTGGTCGAGGTGATGCTGGCCGACAGTGCCGAGCTGGACGCTCTGGTCGCCACCGGCGTCGACCTCGACCACCACGTCACCCACACCGTGGACGGGATCGTCGTGCACGCGGTGGTGACCGGCAACGAGATCGCCACGCTGACCCGGGCCGGTTTCACCTTCGGCAAGGTCCTGCACACCGCGGCGGACGCGGAACAGCGGGTGGCCGAGCGGGAGGCGACCATCGCCGCCCACCTGGCGGAAAACCAGGAGTACGCGGCCGCGGCGGACTTCTCCGCCACCTCCACGGTCTCCGACGTCAAGATCATCAGGGCGGACTACTACACCTCGGGAGACACGCAGGTGCTCTCGGTCGAGGCCAAGTGGGCGCAGGGCCAGACCGACGCCAGCCCGTTGACCGTCGAGCGGGACAGCGGGCCGGGCACCGAGATCGGCTCCGGCGGCACCCAGACGATCTCCCGTTTCGTCGACGCCGGCGTGTACCTCTACCACCGGGGCGCGGCGCAGGTGACCAACCGGCCGGCGTACGTGCGGATCACCAGCCCGAGCGGTGACGTGGCGGTGGCCAAGGTCAACGAGTGGCTGCCCATCCCGGACCACAACCCCGAGGGCCCGGGCTACATGAAGGACTTCGTGGCCAGCTACCTGACCCCCACCGAGCTGTACGACCGGATCCGGGCGCTGGCCGCCCAGTACCCGAAGATCTCCGAGATCGTGGAACTGCCGTACCGGACCAACGGCTACCGGCGTAAGGCGCAGGCCGTGTTCGGCACCGCCAACGACGGCCGGGTCGCGGTGGACTCGCTGGCCTGGGGCCACCAGGGCGGCAACGACCTCTCCGTCGAGCTCGCCGATCCCGGCGTCGCCGACGCCCCGCTGGCGGTGACCGTCACCGGCACCCAGGTCCGGGTCGACCTCGCCACCGACGCCAGCGGCACCGTCACCAGCACCGCCGCGCAGGTCGTCGCCGCGCTCAACGCCGAGGCGGGGACGCTGCTGGCCGCGTACACCTATCGGGGCAGCCCGGGCGCCGGCGTGGTCGCGCCGGCCGCGCGGACGCCGCTGTCGGACGGCCTGTCCGCGCCGGCGTCGGTCTCCCGTGACCCGCATCCGGTGTACGCCATCCGCATCGGCAAGCACCGCGACGGTTCCAAGCTCGGTGTCCTCGCCTACGCCCAGGAGCACGCCCGGGAATGGGTGCCGCCGCTGGTCACCATCGAGACCGCCGAGCGGCTGCTGCGCAACTACGCGCACGATCGCCGGACCCGTGAACTGGTGGACAACCTCGACATCTGGATCGCCCCGTCGATCAACCCGGACGGCGGGCACTACTCGTTCTACGACTTCAACTCGCAGCGCAAGAACATGACCAACCACTGTACGGCGGAGACCTCGGGCGACTTCCTCGGCCGCAACTCGTGGGGGGTGGACAACAACCGCAACTACACCGAGTACAGCATGTTCGACGGCTACTCGGGCGCCTCACCGAGCTGCACCAGCGGCACGTACGCCGGGCCCAGCGAGCTGTCGGAGCCGGAGAGCCGCAACGTCGACTGGCTGGCCGCCCGCCCGAACATCAGGTTCTCGATGAACCTGCACTCGTCGGGCAACTACTTCATGTGGTCGCCCGGCTCGTACGCGACCCCCGGCCGGATCTCCGCTCCTCGACCGACCCTGGCCGAGGAGTCGCTGTTCTGGGGAGCGTCGTCGCGGATCCTGACCGCCATCAAGCGGCACCGCAACCTGGCCGTCACCCCGGCCCGGACCGGCCCGATCGCCGACGTGCTCTACTCGGCGGCCGGCAACTCCGGTGACATGCTCTGGTACCGCTACGGCATCTACGCCTGGAACTTCGAGGTCGGCACCTCGTTCCAGCCGGCCTGGCAGGAGGCGCACGCCGAGACGATGGAGTTCTCCAACGGGCTGGTCGAGATGCTCCGGGTGGCCCGTGACTTCGACACGGACAAGAAGCGGCCGACCAGTTCGCTGTCGGTGCGTGCGAGCGCCACCCCGGGCATGGTGGAGGTCACCTTCTCCACCAGCGAACCGGCGGCGGTCTTCTACACGCTCGACCGGAGCAGACCCACCTACGACTCCACGCTCTACGGCTCGGCCGGCATCCGGGAGGGCGGCGAGACGCTGACCATCCCCGTCGGCACGACCGTGCACTGGTTTTCGGTGGACGCGGCCGGCAACGTGGAGAAGAACTACAAGCCCGACGGCCGGGGCAACAACCACAACAAGCAGAAGGTCAGCGCACCGAAGAGCTGACCGGGTCCGGGGGCCGCGACCGCCGTCGAGCGGTCGCGGCTCCCCGGCTCGCGAACGCCTCGGTCGAGCGCACGCGTGCCGGCCCCCGGTCCGGCCCTCGGCGGACCTGTCCGTCGGGCCCCGGGCAGACGTGCCGGGACGCTGTCGAGCTGAACCGTCGATGCCGTCAGACGGCCGCTCCCCGGCCCGGCCACCGCTTCCTCTCCGTGTTGGCGGCGAGGACGGCTTGACCTTGACAGAGTGACAAGGTCTTCACTGTGCCGAGGAGGTGGTCCGGATGAACACGCCGAAGGCGGCCACGGACACGGTGCGGATTCTCGGCGGGCTGGCCAGCGGCAACCCGTCGGTGCGGTTGCGGGCGGCCCTGGCGGCCGGCACGACTCCCGACCCGGGGTTCATCGACAAGCTGCTCGAACGCTGCGCGATCGAGCCGGAGTTCTCCGTGCGCGAGATGCTCACCTGGTCCCTGACCCGGCACCCGGCCTCCGAGACGGTCCCGCGGCTCATCCAGGAACTGGGCTCGGATCGTCCGCAGGCACGCAGCCAGGCGTTGCACACGCTGTCCAAGATCGGGGATCGGCGGGCGTGGCCGGCGATCACCCGGGCGTTGTTGACCGACGCCGACGACGAGGTGGCGCGGAGCGCCTGGCGGGCCGCGGTCGCGCTGGTGCCCGACGGTGACGAGGCCGAACTGGCCGGGGTGCTGGCGACGCAGTTCGGGCGCGGCGAGCGTGAGACGCAGTTGAGCCTCAGCCGGGCGCTGATCGCGCTCGGTGAGGTGATCATGCCGATCCTGCGGGCGGCGATGACGGACCCCGACCCCGTCGTACGCCGGCACGCGGCGGCCACCGAACGGCTGCGGCGCGACCCGGACACCGGATTCGAGTTCGCCGTCGACGAGGCGAAGCGCGTCGTGGCGCTCGGCGAGACGGAGCGGAGGAGGTGACCGGCCGTGCTGATCGGTGACGTGGCACGACGGTCGGGGGTCAGCGCCCGGATGCTCCGGCACTACGAATCGCTCGGCCTGGTGCGGCCCACGGGCCGCACCGGGACCGGCTACCGGGAGTACTCCAGCGAGGACATCCGACGGATCTTCCACATCGAGAGCCTGCGGTCACTGGGGTTGTCGCTGCGTGAGGTCGGACGGGCGCTCGACGACCCCGGCTTCACCCCCGCACGACTCGTCGACGACCTCATCCGCCAGACCCGGGAGCGCATCGCGGCCGAGACGGAACTGCTCACCCGGCTGCGCCGGATCGGCGCCGCGCAACCCGCCGACTGGGCGGACGTCCTCCAGGTCGTCGCCCTCCTGCAGGCCCTGGACTCGGAGCACGCCGGGCGGCGGCAGCGCGCGGCACTCTCCTCGACGAGGGACGCTCCGGTGCCGGTGGAGGCACTTGTCGAGGCGGCGTTGAGCGAGTCGGATCCGAATGTCGCCGGCGCCCTCCGCTGGGCGCTGGCGCAGTCGGTCGACGGCGCGCCGGCGCTGCTGGCGGCGGGCCTCGACTCACCCGTGGCCGAGGTACGCGAACGTGCCGTCCGGTCCATCGCCGAGATCCCGGACGACGAGGCGACGGCACTGCTGCGGGACGCCCTCGCGTGCCCTGACGTCGTCGTGCGCAGGTATGCGGCGCTCGCGCTCGGGGCGCGTGGCGTGGCCGAGGCGGTCCCGACGCTCGTCGAGATGGTTCTCGCGGAGACGAACGAGGCCGACGCGGCCGACGCACTGACCGCGCTGGCGGGTGAACCCGCCGTGGCGGATCAGATCGCCACCCGCCTCGTCGAGCACCTCACCGACAGGGGCGTCACGGCAGCCGCCCGACGTCGGCTGACCCAGGCGCTCGCGGAGATTCCGGGGCGTACGGCCGAGGCCGCCCTCGCCGAACTGTCCCGCGACGAGGACCGTGGTGTCGCGCTCACCGCGACCTACATCCTCAAACTGCGCGACGGACGATAGCGGGGCGGGAGGTTGACCGGCACCGGGACCGCAGGCCCATCGAGGGTCGCCGACCGCCATGATGAGACGGTGAAGATCCTGTCCATCCAGTCCTCGGTCGCCTACGGCCACGTCGGCAACTCGGCGGCGGTGTTCCCGCTGCAACGGCTCGGCCACGAGGTCTGGCCGGTGCTGACCGTGCACTTCTCCAACCACACCGGGTACGGCTCCTGGCGCGGCCCGCTGCTGGCGCCGGACGACGTCGCCGAGGTGATCGCCGGCATCGCCGACCGGGGCGTGCTCGGCGACGCCGACGCGGTGCTCTCCGGCTACCAGGGGGACCCGGCGATGGGTGCGGTGATCCTCGACGCGGTGACCCTGGTGAAGACGGCCAACCCGGACGCCCTCTACTGCTGCGATCCGGTGATGGGCGACGTCGGCCGGGGCATGTTCGTCCGGCCGGGCATCCCGGAGTACCTGCGCGACGTGGTGGTGCCCCGCGCCGACATCGTCACCCCGAACCAGTTCGAGCTGGAGTTCCTCGCCGGCCACCCCACGAACTCGGTCGACGAACTGCTGGCCGCCGTCGACGCGGTACGCGCGACCGGACCCCGGCACGTGCTGGTCACCAGCGTGCTGCACGGCGACGTACCGGCCGGGTCGCTGGAGGTGGTCGCGGTTTCCGACACCGGCGCCTGGGCGGTGACCACCCCACTGCTGCCGATCACCCCGAACGGTGGCGGCGACGTCACCGCCGCCCTGTACCTGGCGCACCTGGCCACCACCGGTTCGCCCGCCACGGCACTGGAACGCACCACCGCCTCGATCTTCGCGGTGCTGGAGGCGACCCTGGCCGCCGGCACCCGTGAACTCCAGCTGGTCGCCGCCCAGGCCGCGATCGCCGACCCGCCGACGAGATTCCCCGCCCGCCGGCTGCGGTGACATCACGTCCCGACCGTCCGTGTCTGCGTCGGTCCGTGTCTGCGTCGGCCCGTGTCTGCGTCGGCCCGTGTTTGCGTCGGCCCGTGTTTGCGTCGGCCCGTGTTTGCGTCGGCCCGTGTCTGCGTCGGCCCGTGTCTGCGTCGGCCCGTGTCTGCGTCGGCCCTCCGGCAGCAGCCACCCACCGGCACCTGAAGCTGCGCCCCGGCCATGGCCCGGGGGCGGCCCGCAGCCATACGAGTTGGCGCTCCGCGACGACTCGCCCTCCGAACCTGTCCACAGTCTGTTACAAACCGACCGCCACCCCTCTCACCTGGCACGCCCTTTGCTCTGCTTCAACCCACGCACTGGTTACGCTCGGCGACCTTCGTGCCGGGCGGTGCCGCCGGATAATCCCAGCCCATACCGGTAGTGCATGGATTGAAGCAGAGCAAAGCGTGGATGCGGGGAATGTGGTCGGCGGCGCTGCGGGTACGCAGAGTGACCGTTACTCACGGTTGGTGCGGCTGCCCGTCGGGCTCTCGGTCAGCGTCGGTGATCACGGGGAGGAGGGTGCGGCTCCGCCCCGGCCGGGGATTCGCCTGCGCGGTGGCGGCCAGCCGGGCGGCGTGGTCTCGCTGGCGCTGCCAGTGCCCGTAGAGGGCACCGCGCTGCGAGAGGCGGTCCACCTCGGTGATCGTCTCGGGGTCGACGTCGCCGGGCGGCGCGTCGCGCCAGGGCGTGCCGGGCAGCGGCATGAAGGTGTGGGCGTGGATGCGGGCACCGACGTCGGCCAGCTCCCGGGCCAGCGCCAGCGACGCCTCGACGTCGGCGCCGTTCTCGCCCGGCATCCCGAAGATCATGTCCACGTTGATCCGGAAGCCCTCCTCGATGCCGAGGCGGACCGCGCGGCGGATCTCCTCGACCCCGTGGCCCCGCTTGGCGGCGTCCAGGATCCGGTCGGAGCCGGACTGCGCGCCGACGATGATGTTGTCGTTGGCGCAGTACCGGCGCACCAGGCGCAGCGCCTCGCGGGAGACGTGCTCGGGTCGGATCTCGCTGGGGAACGAGCCGAAGAAGACCCGCCCGTTCGGCCCGATCCCCTCCCGGCAGGAGGCGAGCAGTTCCTCCACCGCGGCCAGGTTCGGCGCGTCGTCCTGGCTGCCGTACGACAGGGCGGTGGGGGTGATGAAGCGGACGTCGCGCAGTCCGCGCTGCCGCATCCGGTCGACGTGCCAGCGCACGTTCGCCACGCTGCGGTGCCGGAACTTCGCGGAGAACATGAACGGGGTCTGGCAGAACCGGCAGGAGAAGACGCAACCCCGGGTGATCTCCAGGGCGTTGAACCGGTCCCAGCGCAGCGAGAAGCCACGGAAGTCGTCCAGCGGGCGGCGTTGCGGCCGGCCGGTACGGACCACGGTGCCGGTGGCGTCGCGGTACACCAGACCGGTCACCCCGGTCGGGTCGCCGGCCGCGTCGACCAGCCGCAGCAGCGTGGTCTCGCCCTCGCCGACGGCCGCGATGTCCCAACCGGCGTCGAGGGTGCGCACCGGTTCGGCGGTGGCGTGCACGCCACCGGCGACGTGCGCCACGGTCGGCCCGTCGGCCAGGGCACGGATCCGGGCCAGCTCCCCGGCGAGGGCGTCGGCGTCGGGGGAGTAGAACGACCAGAGCACCAGTACCCGGGCCGCGCCGGCCGCCGACGCCTCCCGGATGTGGGCGGCGGTCGCCTCCGGCGTCTCACCGAAGCGCACCTCGTACCGGGTCGAGGTTTCGTGCTGCTCCAGCGCCCCGAGCAGGACGTGCAGGCCGTACGTCACCGCCTTGCGGTAACGCAGCACCAGAACCAGCTCGGCAGCGGTCATAGCCCGCGATTGTGCCAGGGCATCAGGGCCGACCACGGCATAAGCTTGCCGACGATGAGCTCTCCACCCCGCCGCGCCTCCGGTGACCTGCTGGTTCACCTGCGACGCGCGCGCGATCACCTGGATCGCCACTACGCCGAGCCGCTGGATCTCACCGCCGTCGCGGCGGTTGCCAGCGTCAGCAAGTACCACTTCCAGCGCCTGTTCACCGTCACCTACGGTCGCTCCCCGGCGGCGTACCTGTCGCAGCGGCGCATCGAACGGGCCCAGGACCTGCTGCGGACCACGAACCTGACGGTCACCGAGGTCTGCTACGCCGTCGGGTTCGCCAGTCTCGGCTCGTTCAGCAGCCGGTTCCGGGACGTGGTCGGTGAGACGCCGAGCGAATTCCAGCGCCGCTGGGCGAGTAGCGGAGCCCCGCACATCCCCGGCTGCTTCGTCTTCATGTGGGGGCTCGCCGAACGACGCGGGTGACGCCGCAAGCCAGGAGAAGCCGGGCGCCACCCACCGTCTCCTAGCCTGGTCCCATGATTACCAACGTCTCGTTGACCAGCGTGTTCGTCAAGGACATCGACGCCGCCAAGACGTTCTACGTCGACGTTCTGGGTTTCGTCGAGGGCGTCGACATCACCCTCGGCGAGGGCTACCGGTGGTGCACCGTCAAGCACCCCAGCCAACCGGAACTGGAGGTGCACCTGACCCTTCCGGGGCCGCCGCTCACGCCGGAGGTGGCGGAGATGTTCCGTCGAGCACAGGACGAGGGCAACCTGTTCGCCCTCGGCCTGGCCGTCGACGACTGCCGCAAGACCTACGACGAGCTGCGGTCCAAGGGGGTCGACTTCATCCAGGAACCGGCGGAGCGCCCGTACGGGGTGGAGGCCGTCGCGCGGGACAACTCGGGCAACTGGCTGGTGCTGGTCGAACAGCGGGAGTTCACCCCCGCGGACTTCGACTGAGTGAGCAGCTTCGACGTACCAGCCTCCGCGTCGCCGGGGTGCCGGGCCGATCGTGGTCGACCCGGCACCCCGGCGACCACCGGGGGAGAAGAATCGTCAGAACCGCAGGTTGCGCAGGTAGCGGTAGCCGACCTCGGCGGTGCGCTGCGGGGTCACGTCGGGAGTGTCGTTCTCCACGATGTACTCCAGCACCTGGTGCTGCCGGAAGATCCGCGCGAAGTCGATTATGCCGGTGCCCAGGTCGGCCATGTCGCCGTCGGCGGCGTGCCGGTCCTTGACGTGGTACTGCAGGACCCGCTGCGGCGCGGAGCGGATGACGTCCAGGGTGAAGCCCTCGGGGTCGGCCGCGCCGGCACCGGAGTTGATGCCGCCGGTGACCGCCCAGTAGATGTCGATCTCCAGGTGGACGAGCCGGGGATCCAGCTCCTCGGTCAGCACGTCCCACGGGGTACGGCCACCACCCAGGTCGATGGTGAACTCGTGGGCGTGGTTGTGGTAGCCGTACCGCAGACCGGCCCGGGCCGCCGCGGCGGCCTCGACGTTCATCTGCTCCGCCCACCGCTTCCAGTCGTCGGCGTTCTCGGAGTAGAGGTACGGCACCACCATGAACTTCTGGCCCAGGGTGACCGCGTTGCGGATCTTCTCCTGCAGGGCGGCGGGAGTGTCGCTGATCCCGTCGTGGCTGGACGTGGCCCTGATGCAGATGCTGTCCAGGAAGCGACGCAGCTGGGCGGCGTTGCGCCCGAAGTAGCCCAGCGCCAGCTCCACCTTCGGATAGCCGATCCGGGCGAGGTGCCGCAGCGTGGCGTCGTACCCGGGCTCGCCGTTCAACGCGTCGCGGACCGTCCAGAGCTGGATGCTGATCAGACCCGGCGGTACCCGCCGTCGGCCGGTTGGCCGGGGGCCGGCGGAGGCGGCCGTCGCGCCCACCCCGGCCGTGGCGAGGCCGACGCCGGCCATCGCGGCCACCGAGCCGCGCAGCAGGCCCCGCCGGTCGATGACGGAACGCCGCAGGGCGGCCATCCCGTCGTAGCCGTAACACATGATGACTCCTCTCGTGGGTCTAGACGCCCGGGACCAGCACGACCTGGTCGGTCCCGGTCAGCGCGGGCAGCCCGTCGCCACCGGGATCGGTGTAGGACGCGACGAACACGGCGGACAGGTTGTCGGTGGCCGGGTCGTGACCGGAGGGCACGGTGGTCAGGATCGAGCCGGTGCAGCCGTTGGCGGTGGTCTGCGGGTGGCCGTGGTCGTCGTGGCCGAGGATGTACGTCACGCTGACCCGGGCACAGTCGACCGGCTGGTCGTCGGTGACCCGTACCTCGTACCGGACGGTGTCGCCGAAGGCGAAGGGTTGGCCCGCCACCGGCGCGACCAGCTCGACCACCGGCTCGGCGTTGCCGACGACGATCCGCACCGAAGCCGACGCCGAACGCCCCCTCGGGTCGGTCACCTTCAGCGTCGCCTCGTAGCTGCCGTTGCTGCGGTACGTGAACGTCGGGTTCGCCGACCGCGAGTCGACCCGGTCGTCGTCGTCGAGGTACCACTCGTACCGGAGCCGGTCGCCGTCCGGGTCGGTGGTGCCCTCGCTAGAGAACTCGACGGTCAGCGGTGCCAGGCCGGCGGTCTGCGAGGCCGAGACCGTCGGCACGGGGCTGTGGTTGCCGTCCCAGCCGATGTGGTCGATCCGCGCCAGCTGTGCCTCCGGGTTCTCACTGAAGAAGCCGTCGCCGTACTCGAGGACGTAGAGCGCGCCGTCGGGGCCGAACTCCAGGTCCATCGGGTTGTCGAAGACGACCGACGGCAGCACCGGCTCGATACCGCTGAGCCTGCCACGCCGGTCCAGCTGGAACGCCTTCACGTAGTCGCGGGTCCACTCGTAGAACAGCGGCCTGCCGTCGTAGTACGCCGGCCACGCCACCGGGGCCCGGCCCCGGGTGGTCGCCCGGTCGAAGCGGTACGCCGGCCCGGCCATCGGGCCGATACCACCGGTGCCCAGCTCCGGGAACTGCGGGGAGACGCCGTAGCTGTACCAGACGTCGGGCTGCTCCACGGCGGGCAGCCTCCGCAGGCCGGTGTTGTTCGGCGACTCGTTGACCGGCGCGGCGCAGTCGAACATGTCGCCCGACTCCTGTGTGGCGAAGTCGTAGTCCCGGTACGGCAGCTGCGGAGTGACACAGTAGGGCCAGCCGTGGTTGCCGGCCTTGCGCGCCACGAACCACTTGCCGTGCCCCGCCGGCCCGCGCAGCGGGTCGGGCTGACCGGCGTCCGGCGAGTAGTCGGCGACGTACAGGTCGTCGGTGCGGCGGTCCAGCTCGATGCGGAACGGGTTACGCAGCCCCATCAGGTAGATCTCCGGCCGGGTGTTCTTCGTTCCCTTCTTGAACAGGTTGCCGCTGGGGATGCTGTAGCCGCCGTTGGCGCCCACCTTGATCCGCAGGATCTTTCCGCGCAGGTCGTTGGTGTTGGCCGAGGTCCGCTGCGCGTCGTACGCGGGGTTGCGACCGGGGCGTTCGTCGATGGGGGCGTAGCCGCCGGACTCGAACGGGTTGGTGTCGTCCCCGGTGGACAGGTACAGGTTGCCCTTCGCGTCGAAGACGATGTCCCCGCCGACGTGGCAGCAGATGCCCCGGTCCACCGGCACGTCGAGGATCCGCTGCTCGGTACGCAGGTCCAACGTGTCCTTGACCAGGCGGAACCGGGACAGCCGGATGACACCCTTGAACGGGGCGAGTTCCTCCGGGTTGCCCCAGGCCGGTGCGTCACCCTCGTTGACGTCCGGGGTGGACGGGTCGTCGACCGGGGTGTTCATCGGTGGCGAGTAGTACAGGTAGACCCAGTTGTTGCCGGCGCGACCGAAGTTCGGATCGATCGCGACGTTCTGCAGGCCCTCCTCGTCGTGCTGGTACACGTCCAGCGTGGCGGCGACGGTGTTGCGGCCGGTGGCGGGGTTGTGCAGCCAGACCACGCCGGCGCGGGTCACGTGCAGCACCCGGCCGTCGGGCAGCACGGCGAGGTCCATCGGCTCGCCGGGACGGTCGTTGAGGGTGACCTTCTGGAAGGCCGTGTCGGGCGGGGGACTGACGGTAGGCGCACCCGTCGGGGTGGTGGGCGCGGCCATCGAGCTGGCGGGCGGGGCGACGAGCGCGATGGTCGTCAGGCCCGCCACGGCGAGCGCGAGTCGTCTCTTCAACTGCCTCTCCTTCGTGTGAGGACTGGGTCGGGCAGGTCGGGACGTACGGTTGGGCTTCTCCTCCGGGTGTCGGGCAGCACCGAATGGCCCGTCGGGCCGCCGGTGGGCGGCGCGGGCGCGGAAACTGGAAGCTGGACGCAGGGATCGAGGGGGCCGTCGGAGGTCACGGGCGAGGCGTTGGCCCCCGTGGCGGTTCACCTCGACGTAACATCCGGGCTGAAGCTAACAAAAGCAATGTCGATGTGTCTATGGCTTATGCCTGGTTAAGCGCGAACTTTCGGCCAAGGCAGCGAAAGCATCGTCCACGCACGAAAAACCGCCCCCAGGCGTCTGAGGGCGGTGCAGCTCGGGCCGGGATCAACGTGGCAGGTGGGCTTCCGGATCGGTGCTGGGATCCTTCCGTACGGCGTACCGGTGCAACGTGACGCCCTGCTCGAACGACGCCTGCTCGATGAGGTCGAGTTCGATCGGCTCGTCGTGGGCGTCGAACAGCGGTCGGCCGGTGCCGAGGACGACGGGGTGGGTGAAGAGCAGGAGCTCGTCGAGCAGCCCCGCCCGCAGCAGGTGAGTGGCGAGGGTGGCACCACCCACCCCGATCTCGCCGTCGGTCTCCGCCCGCAGCTGCGCCAGTTGCTCGATCACGTCGTCCCCGCCGATGACCCGGGTGTTGTGCCCGGCGCTGTCTCGGGAGCGGGACACGAGCACCTTGGGCATCGACGTCCAGATCTCACCGTACTCACGCAGATAGTCCGGCAGGGACTCGTCGTCGCGGGCGGCCGGCCAGAACGCCTCCATCGTCTCGTAGATCGTGCGGCCCTCGACCATCAGCGACATCGCCCGCGCCCGCGCGTTGAACTCCCGGTGCAGCGACTCCCCGATACGCATCCAGTCGCCGCCACCCTGCTCGCCCGGGTCACGCTCGATCCGCAGGTCGACGGAGACGTTCATCCAGTACACGAACCGACCCGGCATGCCGCCTCCCACGTGATAGCGATCTTCTCCTGGTGCGGACGCTACCTCTCCGCAGCCTGCTGCCACGGCTCACCGCCGCAGGTCGCGCCCGCTCACCGCCGCAGGTCGCGCCCGCCCACCGCCGCTGGCTGCTCCCGCACACGCGTCAGGGTGCGTCGAGGCGGGCGAGCAGGGTCGCCGGTGCCACCGCTCGGTATCCGTCTTCGATGATCTCGCCCAGCTCGGCCTCGTCGATGCCGGTGTCGAGGCGTACGCCGACCCAGCCGCGATGCCCCACGTACGGTGGGCGGAAGTAGGTTTGCGGGTTCTCCGCGATCAGTTCGGCGGCGGCGCCGGCCGGCGCGGCGCACCACAGATGCGCAAAGTCGTCCTGGTGATGGCCGTCGGGCCAGACGGTGGCGAACGACCTCTTGCCCCGGACGAACCAGGTCGGCGTGCCGTGACTCAGCCGCTCGCTGACCTCGGGCAGACGCAGGCAGGCCCGCCGGACGATCGCCACCATGTCGGTCATCGGCCCAAGCTACGACAAGGGTCCGACACAACTGAGAAGCGCCGGAGGTCGGATCGGTGAGCCGCGTTCGCCGCTGAAACTGAGCTGGTGCCGGTAGGGTTCGGCCCCGTGGAACACGAACCGAACGACCCCGGGCTGGCCGACCTCGTGCACCGGCTGCGCCGGTTCGCCGACGAGCGGGACTGGCAGCGGTTCCACACCCCGAAAAACCTGGCGATGGCCCTCGCCGGGGAGGTGGGAGAACTGCTGGCCGAGTTGCAGTGGCTCACCCCGGAGGAATCCGCGCAGGTGATGGCCGACCCCGAGCATGGTGCCCGGGTGCGTGCCGAGATCGGCGACGTCATGATCTACCTCGCTCGCCTGTGCGACATCCTGGGCATCGACCCGGTGTCCGCCGCCACCGACAAGCTGAGCGAGGCGGCCCGCCGCTACCCGGTCGAGCGGTCGCACGGCTCGGCCGTCAAGGCGCCACCGACCGACAGCCCCGGCTAACCGCGAGCACTTGTCCGACTCGGTAATGTGCACAGAGTCAAGCGGTCCGACGGGCTTCCGGTGCACGGATATGCCCCCCATCCGCACGATCACATCGTGCTGCCTGGGGGCATGTGCCAATGTCGGCGTTCCGTACGTCCGCCGCCAATCTGCTGCGTCTGGCCACCGACGGTACCCTCGCCGACCGGGTCGGCGAGCACCTGTGGTCGATGCGTCGCGGCGTGAGTCCGGCAGAGCGGCGGTCCTGGAAAAGCAGTTTGACGGTGCTGGCCCAGGACCTCGCCGACGCGGGTCTCGGCCAGGTGGAGGTCCTGGTCGAGTACCAGCTCCCCCTGACCAGTCGACGCATCGACGCAGTGCTCGCTGGCGTCGACCCGGGCAGCGGGAACGACTCCTATCTGGTCGTCGAGCTGAAACAGTGGTCCTACGCGACCGCGTACGAGGAATCGGACACCCTGGTCGCTGTCGAGCACGCACGTGGACCGCGCCTGCACCCCGGCGTGCAGGTCGGCGACTATTGTCAGTACCTCACCGATTTTCTCGGCGTCCTGGGCCGTGAGCGGTATCCGTTGCACGGTGCCGCGTACCTTCACAACGCTGTCGACCGGGACATCTCCGACCTGCTTGACCGGCCGACCACCGAGCAGAGCCGGATCTTCACCGGGCAGCGCCGTGGCCAGTGGCTCACGTATCTCCAGTCCCGGTTCGCGTCGAAGTCCGGCGCGGCCGCCGCCGACCGGTTCCTCACCAGCACCGTCCGGCCCAGCCGGCATCTGCTTCGGTACGCCGCGCAGGAGCTCAAGGACCGGTCACAGTTCACCCTGCTCGACGAGCAGCACGTCGCGTACGAGTTGGTGCTGCATGCGGTGGCGCGGGCCAGGACCGCGAATCGGAAACGGGCTGTGGTGGTGGCCGGCGGGCCGGGCAGCGGCAAGAGCGTCATCGCACTGTCCGTGATGGGCGAGCTGGCTCGTCAGGGCCGAACGGTGCTGCATGCCACCGGCTCCCGGGCGTTCACCCAGACCCTGCGACGTTACGCCGGACGTGGTTCGACCCGGCTGCAGGGAATGTTCAAGTACTTCAACAGCTTCATGGACGCCGAGACGAACGACATCGAGGTGCTGCTCTGCGACGAGGCGCATCGGATTCGGGAGACCTCGGTCAACCGCTACACGCCCAAGGCCCGACGGGATCGGGCCAGGCCGCAGTTGGATGAGCTGATCTCGACCGCCCGCGTACCGGTCTTCCTGCTCGACGAGCACCAGGTGGTCAAACCGGGGGAACTGGGAAACGTCGAAGTCATCTCGGTGCACGCCGAGAAGCTGGGCCTGGAGGTCGAGGTCGTTTCGCTGCACGACCAGTTCCGGTGCGGCGGCAGCGCGGCGTACGAGCAATGGGTGCTCACCCTGCTCGGCCTCGACGGCGATGGGCCGACCGTGTGGGCCGGCGACGGACGGTTCGATCTGCGGCTCGCGGAGTCCCCGACGCAACTGGAGGCGTTCCTGCGTGTCCGCCAGACGTCGACGGGCACGGCTGGCGAGCCGGGCCAGACCGCCCGGATGTCGGCTGGCTACTGCTGGCCGTGGAGCGACCCTCGGCCCGACGGCACCCTGGTGCCTGACGTGGTGGTCGGCGACTGGGCGCGACCATGGAACGTCAAGAGCGACCGCAGCGTGGGCGACGCTCCCGGCAGCGCCTTCTGGGCCACCGACCCGAACGGCTTCGACCAGGTGGGCTGCGTTTACACCGCCCAGGGATTCGAATACGACTGGTCAGGTGTCATCATCGGGCCCGACCTGGTGGCGCGTGACGGCCGACTGGTGACCCGGCGGAGCGAGTCGAAGGACCCGGCATTGCTCAGCCGCAAGGCGGTCAGCGACGACGAAGCGGACCGGCTGATTCGCAACACCTACAAGGTCCTGCTGACCCGCGGCATGCGCGGGTCGATAATCCACTCCGTCGACCCCGAGACCCGCCAATTCCTGGCTGGTTTGGTGAAACCCACCCGAGAGGTGGAAAGTCGCTATGAGTCGAGCAGCGACGATTCGGATGCCGGGTAGAGCCATTTTCGACCTTCCATGAAATTGTGCTGAGAGCGTAGCGCGTCTCTCAAGCGATCACGCTCTCGCACATTGAGCCTCCGTCCGACTGCAGAGCGGACCGGCGGGCGGCCGGGCGGGTTGGTGGTCGTACCCGACAAGGGTGGGGCCTCTGGGTGACGGTGCGGTGATGCCGGGGCGGGCGGGGCGTGCGGTGGGTGGGTGGCGCGTATTTCCAGGTCAGCACGGAGGCTGGGGTCGGCGCCGTACGTCGGGCGAGGGGCGGCGGTCCGATGGTTGACGAGGTGGAGTTGTCGGTGTCGCGTGGAACGGCTGAGCCTTGGTTGGCATTCGCCGTTTGCTGTCAATTGGTCGACTGTATGGTCCGGATGAAAGCGGCCCAGGCCGCAGGAGAGAAGGCGAGAGCAGGCCCGGTCGGGTCCTTGGAGTCGCGTACGGCGACGAGGCCGGGGAGGCTGTCGGCGATCTCGACGCAGTCGCCGCCGTTGTCGCCGCTGCGGGTGCTCTTGCGCCAGACGGCGCCGGTCAGGTCAGTCATGCCGGATCTCCCCGATGAGCCTTTTGATCATGTCCTTCGATTCTGCCTCGCCGAGGGCGAGCGCATCCAGTCCCCGCCACACGCGTTCGTGTGCCGCCAGTTCATCAGGCTTGTCGAGGTAGAGCGCGCCGGTCAACGACTCGCTGTAGACGACCGACGGCTCCGGTGCCGTCCGACCGCCCTTGGTGGGAGGGAAGTCGAGGATGACGAAGGATCCGGCGACTGCGCCGGGCTGAGGCCCGGCTGCCAGTGGTAGCACCCGGACCGACAGGTTCGGCAGCTCGGACAGCTTGAGCAGCTGGTCGAGCTGACCGCCCATGACCGCAGGGCCGCCCACGCCGCGTCGGAGCACCGCTTCGGACAGCACCGCCTCAAGCCTGGGAGCCGCCGGCAGCCGTCGCACGAGCAGGCTCTGCCGCTGGAGCCGAACCTGGACAGCTCGCTCCCGATCCTCCTCACTTAGCCGCCCGCCGAGGCGGTAGAGCGCGTGTGCGTACTCCTTGGTTTGGAGGATGCCGGGGATCAGCGATTCGTCGTAACGGCGAAGGTGGGCGGCGGCGGATTCCAGGCCGACGTACAGCTCGAACCAGCTCGGCACGGCGTCGCCGTAGGCGTGCCACCAGCCCTTGGACTTCGTCTCGACGGCCAGGCCGCGCATCGCTTCGGTCATCTCCGGGGACACCCCGTACAGCTCGCACATGGCCTTGACGTCGAGCACCCGGACGGAGCCCATGCCGCATTCGAGACGCCAGATCTTCTGTCGGCTGTATTCCAGGGCCTCGGCGGCGGCGTCCAGTGTCACCCCCGCCTCGTTGCGGAACTGGCGCAGCAGCCGGCCGAGCTGCCGGCGCGGCACGGTCGATCCGATGTCCTCGGCCATTCGCACACTCCCTGGTTTCATGTCGCAACACTGCGTCACCTGCCGCTGTAACGCTTATCGGTTTCGGCAAAGAAAGTCAATGCATAAGCGCGAAATCCGGCCGTGGAACGTTGCGTATCCACTGCGGAGCGTTCCAGGATGGTCACAGCGCGGCGGCCGGCCGATTCCCCCCGGACGGCCGCCGCGTTCCGATCGCACCCTCCCGTCCAGCGTGGAAAGGCAGCGACATGACGACCTACCGCTCCGCCGCGTACTCCGGTCTGTTGCCCTGGCAGGTGCGCGGGCATCGGTTTCGCCGCGTCTGGCTCGGACGTCGCGGCCTGTCCCCCGACGAGGTGTACGCGTTCCTCGATCGGGTCGCCGGTGAGTTGGCCGCCGTCCAGCAGGCGCTCGCCGACAGTCATCGGGAGACCGCCCGCCTCAAGGCCGCGCTGCGTGACTGGCAGTCCGCGCGAGCCAGAGCCCGGGGTTGCGACCGGTGAGCAGGCGGTGGAAGTGGTTCTTGCGGCGTGGGGAGGTCGCGTTGGACCTGACTGGGCAGGTGGTGCCGGATGGGGATGTGCCGGGCCGGTTTCGGCGGGTGACGTTGGAGCATGTCGTACCGGAGTTGCGGGTGACCTCGCGGTGCGACGACGCGGTCGTCTACGAGCGGCCCGAGCAGCGGCCGGGGGCGGCGGGGAATGCGGGCGGGGGCCGCTACCGGCGGGGTCGGCCCGGTGAGCGCAACCGGGGGAGGTTCGCGTCTGCGGCCGGGGAGGTGACGCCCGCCGTCGGGCCGGTTGCGCCGGTGCCGCCGGACGTGGGCGACGATCTTCTCGTTGTCGCTGCTCAGCTTGATCGGGCGAACCGGCTGGTCGACGTGCATTGGCGGCGGCCGGGCGAGGATGCGCGTACCAGGAAGTGTCCGGACTGTCGGGGTGACGGCACCTGCCCGCGGGCGTCGTGGGCCGACTCGGTCATTGCGCGTTGTCTGCGGGCGTACTGGCGGTGAACGCCTTCGACCTGTCGCCCGCGCAGATCCGCAACCGGCTGGCGTTGCGGGCGCGGCAGTCCGCGCGGGCCGCCGGCCTGCCACCCGCGCCGCCGCCGTGCCCGCCCGGCCGGGTCGAGGTGCCGCCTGCGGGGGAGTACCCCGTGCCGGTCGTCCCGCGCGTGTCCGTCGGCCCCGGCGACGTGGTGCGGCTCGCCGAATCCGAATATCGGTACGGGGACGGTCCGTTGCGGTTGCGGGTCGTCCGGGTCCGGCTGGACCTCAGCCAGTGGTACGACGGGCAGTGGGTGTGGCTCGAAGGCGTCGAACTCGGCCCCGACGACCAGGACGTCGCCTGGTGGCCGGTGCTGGTCAAAGTCGCCGCATTGACCCCGCCGGCGGTCTCGCGCCGGGTACAGGTCAGGGGGACCGATGGAAGCCGTGACTGGGCAGGTGCTCGTTAGCGGGTTGGGTTGACCGCTACGGGCGGCTGGCGAGGCTCACCGCCTCCGCGAGGAGGTCGTCCAGTTCCGGGTCCGAGAGGTTTGCCTCGGTGAGAATCTTCAACGCGGTAGCGGCCTGGATGGCGCCGATCATCTCCTGCGAGGCGGTGTAATCCACGGACGGGTCCAGGACGGACATGATCAGACCTTCGGCGGCCTCGGCGTTGATCTCGGCGCCGCCGTGCAGGTCGGTTCTGAGATCGGCCACGAACTTGATAACTTCGGCCCACTCGGCGTGCTCGCCGAAGCGTCGGTCGACGGCGAGGAAGAAGACCATCGCGAGGAACCGTGGAAAACCGTCCCAGCCCTCCGCCTGGAGCCTGGCCTCGATCGCATCGTTTGCAGCGTGCTCGCCGCGTACCAGCGTGCGAATGTATGCGGGCAGCTCAGGTCTGACCATCGGTGTCACGCCTTCTCGTCCGTCGTCTCGTGAGTTCCTCAGCGATCGCCTTGGTCGCCACCGCCAGTGCCCCGGCCGCCATGATGGCCGCGGTCACCGGCGTGTCGACCTGCGGCCGTTCCGGGGAAGGGGCCGGCTGATGACCAGTCGTGGTGCTGGTTGCAGCCCCTTGCCCACCGTACTTCTCTTTGAAAAGGCTCGCTATTTCCCGAACCTTGTTTTCAACGTTCGTGAGACTGTCCTGAGTGTCGTCTGCCTTCTGTGTCTGCTTGCTCCAGAACGCATCAGCCCGGCGTCTCCGCCTCTCCGCTTCAACCACCATCCGTTCCCCGGAGGGGGAAGTCACCATGTCCGGGCCCGCCGGGACAGCACCGGGTGCAATCGTATTGACGTATGCGCCGATGTGATTCGCGGCGACCATGAGAAGTCGCGCGTACCGGCCAGCCTTGTCGCGTGCCACCTCGGCCTCGGTGACGGCGAGTCCGAGTTTGGCGTCGCTGCTGCCCTGGCGTACCTCGGTCAGGTGCGTGAGGACCTGCATGGCGTCGGCCTGGGCGCGCAGCGAGGTGACAGCTGCCTCGGTCAAGCTTCGGCGAACGGTGAGGAGTTCGGCGACCAACTCCCCGATGCTGCCCGTCATCCGAGCCGGTGCAGGTAGTTCTCGGCGTGTTCGGCGGTGGCGGTGAAACGGCGGCCGGTCTGCCGAACCTCGGTTGACGCCTCGGCAAGCGCTCCCAGAGCGCCTGTCACATCCTTGTTCTTACTTCCGGCAAGCATTGCCCGGGCGCGTGCCGTGGCAGCTCCGGCGTGCCCGCTTGCCTCGTCGAAGACCCGTCCTCCGTGGCGTGCCGCCTCGATGGCGGCGCGAAGCAGAGCCTTGACCTCGCCGACACTCATCGTCGAGCCTCCCCGCCGACTTCACCGGTAGGTGTTCGAGCGGACACTATCTGATGTGAGTGAGCCTCGTGGTCCCGCTGCGGGCGCAGCGGCGACGGCCCGGCATCGCTCCGGGCAGCGGACAACTCGGTGACGACTGCGGGCGCTGTGCCCGCACCCTGATCCGGTTCGAGGTGGGCCGGCGGGGCCTGCCCAACGTCGGTTACAGCTGCCTTCGCTGCGACACCTCGTCGCGTCGAAACCCTCGTCCTGGAACTCGTGACGGGTTCGACCTAACTGGACTCAACCAGCACCGATAGCCCGGCCACTCCTGCGGCGACGACATCAGCGGTCGCAGCCGATGCCGTCCCCGTCCCGGTCAAGGTCGTATATGTCGGAGCCGGTCACTCGTACGGGCCCCTCAACGTAGGCGGGTCCGTTGCCGTTTCCGCCGGCGCAGTCGACATCACTCGCGATGGGTACGCAGGCACCTGCGTAGTTCGGATCGCACCGCGGAGCCTCCTTGGTGCCGACCCGGACGACCTGCGTAACCGGCTGCGTCGTGATCTCAGACTTGATCAGCTTCTTCTCCGTCTGGATGCCGTCGATCACGGTGACCTGGTACGTGAGGGTCCGGACACCCGGGACGCCGCGGGTACGCA
Organism: Micromonospora aridisoli; assembly: GCF_056150025.1. Classification (NCBI taxonomy): domain Bacteria; kingdom Bacillati; phylum Actinomycetota; class Actinomycetes; order Micromonosporales; family Micromonosporaceae; genus Micromonospora; species Micromonospora aridisoli. The sequence goes on from NZ_JAXCFK010000012.1 coordinate 171,648, forward strand.
CCTTCTTGGTGCCCTTGGCCAGGGACGAGTCGTTGACCGTCCTCGTCTTGTATGCGACCTTCTCCGTTTTCGTGATGATGCGCGTCTTCGCTACCGGCGTCGCGGACTGCGTTGGGGTTGCCTGCTGCGTGGGCGCTGCCGGTGCGGCCGCAGCGGGGGATGAGGTGTCTTCGGCCTGGGCGGACGGCACCGCCTCAGCGGCGAGACCCTTCTGCCCGGGAGATTCGGACGACGGCGCGACGATCGTCGAGATGGTTGCCACTCCGCAGCACAGGAGCACGAGGGCGACGGCACCGACCAGAACGATTAGCAGCGGGTTCGTCCGTTTCGAAGGTCGCACCGGCACATGCGGGTAAGGAGTTGGCGGCGAGGGCTGCTGCCGGCCCGGGTTTTGCGGAGACTGGTTGGTCACACCCCGAGTCTGCTCAGCAGAGCCGGATTCCTCACCAGCCGGTCGGGCAAGTTGTCAATCGATTCTTCGATGAAGCGACCGTACGATCGTCGATTTCCATTCCTCGGTCTATATCGGCCGGTGGACGGCCGTCGGCGAATTCCCGTCGGACGCCGCAGACGTGAACCGGACGGGGGAGGGGGCATCGGTCCGAGGTCGACCGGCGTGGCAGCGTCAGAGCGCGTAGGTGGTGGTGCGTCCGGTTGTTTTTGCGTCCGCGTTCCGGTCGGTCATCGCTCAGTCCAGGCGCGGACGCTCCAGTGGCCTCACCGCTCGCGTCGATAATCCGCAGCGACTCGTCCCACCGGCCTACGGCATACGCCTGCCAGTCCTCGTCATCGGGCTCCTTGAACGTTTGTTGCCACCAAGCCGATGTCCTCGACGGGAACAACCGCGTCGACCAGCGCCCGGAGGGCGAACTCCGTCGGCTGCTCGGAGAACAGGGCGATCTTGCCCTGCCCCACGGCGTAGCCGACCTCGATGCACACGCTGACGCCCGCGTATCCGCCGCTGGCCACGACGAAGATGGCGTCCGACTTCGCGATCTTCGCGAGGAACTCGTGGGTGAGCCGGGCCTTGTCGGACTCGCCGACTGTCACCAGCTGTTCGTTGAAGTCGTAGCGCGGGGTGTAGACGGTCAGGCCCAGGGCGCGGAATGCTGCCTCCGCACGTCGGGCGGTGTCGTAGAACTTGGAGCTGCTGCAGATCGTGATCGCTTCAATGGTCGACATCGTTCCTCCAGGTGCGCGAGGTGGCATTCGTGCTCAGGTGAGCGGTATCAGATGGCGGGGTTCTTCGAGGTATCGGACGCCGGTGTGCCGCCGAAGAGCCTCCTCCCGGAGCGTGGCCTGTTGCTGCGACGATGGTGCGATGTGGGGAGCGGCATGAGCATCACGTCCGTGATCAACTACAAGGGCGGCGTCGGCAAGACCACCATCACCGCGAACCTCGGCGCCGAGCTGGCCGCGCGGGGCCGCCGGGTCCTACTCATCGACCTCGACCCGCAGGCCAGCCTCACCTTCTCGTTCTATCCGGCGACGACCTGGGAACAGGATCTGGCGTACGAGAAGACGATCCTGCAGTGGTTCGGGTCGGTGCTGGCCGACGAGCCCACCGGCCCGCTGCATCCGTACGTGGTCACCCCGGAACCAGCCAACGCGCTGCTGCCTGACGGCGGTCGTCTCGACCTTGTCGCCTCCCACCTGGGCCTGGTCGACGTGGACCTGGACATGGCCGCGGCGCTCGGCGGGTCACGCTTCCAGCATGGCAGCCCGCACTTCCTGCCGCTGCACCGGGCGCTGGCCGACGCGCTCGGCGCCGAGGAGTTCGCCGGGTACGACGACATCCTGATCGACTGCGCGCCGAACTTCACCATGGTCACCCGTACGGGCATCGTGGCCAGCGAACATATCCTGACCCCGGCCCGGCCGGACTACCTGTCCACGCTGGGTATCGACTACCTGCGCAGCAAGGTCTCCGAGCTGGTCCGCGACTTCAACCGGGTCGCCGCCCCCGGACCGACCATCGACCCGCAGTACCTGGGCGTGGTGTTCACTATGATCCAGTACGCCGGGGGTGGGCCGATCAACGCATCCCGCAACTACATGAAGCACACCGACAGCCTGGAGGTCCCGGTGTTCCGGCAGACCATCCGGGAGAACAAGACGTTGTTCGGTACGGCCGGTGAGCGGCGGCTGCCCGCAGTGCTGGTCCCGAACGCCAACGCGACCGTGCAGCACGAGCTGCAGCAGCTGGCCAGTGAGTTCCTGGCCCGTACCCGGCTGTGAAACCGTACCTGCCTGTGAAAGAGGAGAGTCCCCGGTGACCGAACCCGCCGACCTGGCCCACGCCGTCCTGCTGCGGGTTGCGGAGTTCGTCCGCGCGCTGCCCGCCGACCAGCTCGCCGCGCTGGCCGACGGCAGCGCGAAGCTCGCCGTGGTGGACAAGGCCCGGCCCGCCGCCCGGTCGACCGCCGCGCCGGCGTCGGCCGGGGTGGCCACCGACCGGGTTCGGACCGACCTCGCCGCCATCGGCGACCGGGTGGCCGGCGCGCGCTACCTCGCCGACCTGAAGCTCACCGTGGCGAAGCTGCGGGCGCTGGCCCGGGAGCTGGGCATCACGGTGCCCAGCAAGGCCCGGAAGGCCGACATCGAACACGACATCCTGGAGTGGACGGTGGGCCGGCGGCTCGACTCGGCGGCGATCAGTCGGCCACCGGCCGCCCGGAGCTGACGGCCGGGTGGCTGGACCCTACGACCGAGGACTGGGCTGGGCGGCGTCGGATGCGGGACCCGCACCATCCGCCAGCAGGGTCCGCACCTCGGCGAGCACGTCCGCCCAGAACGCCGGTGGCGCGGCGCTGCGTAGCTGACCGGCCAGGTGCGCGGCCAGCCGGTGTGCCTCCCGCGGGGTGAACGCCGGGTCCGGCTCACCGCCCGCCGACGGCCTGGGCCGGGCCGGCGCGTCCAGCGGTACCGGGTCGCTGGTGCAGACGATGTCGAGGTACCCGGTGGTGCGGGTCAACGCCACGTAGAGCAGTCGGTGACCGCGCTCGTCGCTGGCCACGATCTCCACCGGCTCGACCACCACCACCGCGTCGAACTCCAGGCCCTTGGCCTCCTGCGGGCTGATCAGGTTGACCGCGCCGCCCAGCTCCCCCCGGTCGGCGCTGCTCCAGGCCATCCCGTTGGCGGCCAGCGCCGCCTCGACCGGGCGTCGCTGCCGGGGCGGGCAGACGATGCCGACGAAGCGACCGGCCTCGGCGTGCTCCCGGGCCACCGCGACCGCCCGGCCGGCCAGTTCCGCCAGGCCCACCCGGTGTACGCCGGTGTCCGCCGGGCCGTCCCGGACCACCTCCACCGGCGCCACCCCCGGCGCGGACACCGTGAGCAGCGGCGCCGCCGTTGCATACACCTGCCGGGGTACCCGGTAGCCGTACCGCAGCGGGGTGATCCGGACCGGCTGGGCGCTCGGCAGGTGGGCGAGTACCTCGTCCCAGGAGTCACGCGCCCACCTGCCGGTGGACTGGGCGAGGTCGCCGACCACCGTCAGCGACCCGGTGGCGCTGCGCCGGGCCACCGCGCGCAACTGCATCGGGGACAGGTCTTGCGCCTCGTCGACCACCACGTGCGCGTACCGCCGGCTCGGCCCGTCGATCAGGTACGCCAGCTCGTCCAGCAGCGGCAGGTCCGCCGGTGACCAGGTCTCCTGGGACAACCGGTCCGCGCCGCGCCGGTGCAGCGTCCGTACCTCATCCGGGGTGAACTCGTCCCCGGCGGCGGCCCGCAGCCGGGCGGTGGAGCCGAGCAGATCGCGCAGCAGACCGGTCGGGGTCTGCCGTGGCCAGAGCCGTTCGGCGAGGTTGCCGACCGCGTCGGCGCCGCCCGGGTCGACGCCGGTGCGGGCGGCCACCAGGGCGGTGAGCCGGTCGCGCAACAGCCGGTGCCGATCCGCGTACGGCAGGGTCGCGGCCCGCGCCACCGCGAGTGCCTCGCCGACCTCGCCGCCCGGAAGCGTGACGAAGCGACCGCCGACCAACAGCCGCTCGGCCGGGTCGGGGTCGCCGATCCGGGCGTCCAGCGCGCGGGCCAGCAGCCCGGCCATCCGCGCCTCGCCCTTGATCCGGGCCACCGCGTCGGGCTCGGTGCGTCCGCGCGGCACGTCTGGGGCGAGCCGGCCGACGTCACGCAGCTCGACCCCCTCGTCGCCGAGGGCGGGCAGCACCTCGCCGATGTAGCGCACGAAGGTCGGGTGCGGCCCGACCACCAGCACGTCCGATGCCGACATGTCGGCGCGGTGCTGGAACAGCAACCAGGACACTCGATGCAACGCCACCGCGCTCTTGCCGGTGCCGGGGCCGCCCTCGATCACCAGTACCTGGTCGCGCGGGGCACGGATCAGCGCGAACTGGGCCGCCTGGATGGTGGCCACGATGTCCCGCATGGTGCCGGTACGACCGCGGGCCAGCTCGGTCAGCAGATGCGCGTCCACCGCCTCGGCGATGTCCGCCAGGATGGTGTCGGTAACGTCGTCAATGGTGTTGCCGGTGCAGGTGAAGGCCCGCTTACGGCGTACCCCGGCGGGGTTGTCGGGGGTGGTCTCGAACCAGCCGGCGGCCGCCGGAGCGTGCCAGTTGACCACCAGCACCTCGCCGTCGGCGTCCCGGATCAGGTGCCGCCCGACGTACCGGACCTCGCCCGTCTCGGTGTCGATCCGGCCGAACGCCACCGCCTCGTCCGCGGCGCCCAGCGCTCGCGCGACGGCGTCGGCGTGCCGGCGCAGGTGGGCCGCGGCGCCGGCGTGGGCGGCGGCGGACGGCAGCCGCCGCAGGTTGTCGCGGCGCACATTGCGGTGCTTCGCCGCCGTGTCGAAGTATTCCTGCTCGGCGGCGATGTCGGCTTCCCTGGACGCCACGCAGCCCTCCCTCACCCCGGACCGGTCCGGCGGACGGACCGGTCGGCTCACCGTACCGGCTGGATCCGACCGGTCGACGGGTCGAGTGAGCAGCACTTGACCCTGCAGTCTGCTCGGTATCAGCACGTTCGCTGCTTCGAGTGTTTGCGGGTCTGATTGCGGTCTGCGGATGTCGAAGCGTGCAACGCCGTACGTGACGCCGCCGCCGACCAGCGCACCCGCAAAGCCAATTACTGTGGTTAGCCCAGCCACCATGGCGCCAGTGGATGAGGTTGCGAGCGTCGGTCGGGATGGAACAGATTGAGTGACATTCGCGGTCTGGATATTGCAGCTCGTGGGGTTCAATAGATCACCAAGTGCTGTCAGGTTTCCGACAGTATGGCCGGGCCACATCCTTCGAATATAGTCAATTGCTCACGATGCCAATCGAGTGTTGCGGCTGGCCATGCGACTGCTGGATAAGAGTGGTGCGGCCGAGATCGCCGCCGACCAGGTCCCTGCCGTTCTCGCCCGTGACGGCATCGTGCTGATCAGGCAGGGGAGCGTCGGTGAAGTCCGGCAGCTGCTCGACGCCTGGACGGAACCGGTTGACCATCCGCATCAATCAGGCGAAGGGCTGACGATAATCGTCCCCCGCAACATGTCCGACGAGCCGGAAAACATGGCGGGCTTTTCCCACCACGTGCTGGTTCCGCACACGGATCGAAGTCTTGAGGCCCATCCACCCAGCCTGGTCGCCGCGATGATGCTGTCTCCTGCTCCGGCTGGTGGAGAGGCCGTCCTGGTAGATGGGGCACGCCTTCTGGATTCGCTCCGTCGAGACCTTCCGGGGCCAGTGCTGGCTGGGTTGCGACTGGTCACCGCTGATGGTGGAGACGATGTCCCTGTGGTGGAGACACGATCAGGGCTGGCCAAGCTCCGTTACCGCGACGACGGCGTCGCCCGCCCGCGCTGCCTTGGCGGGGCACCGGACGGGGTGGCAGCACTTCGTCACCTGATCCGTGCGACGGCCGGCACCCTTCACCTGAGGGCCGGAGACGGGTATCTGATCCACAACCATCGGATATTGCACGGGCGTACAGAGTTCAGCGGTGACCGGCTTCTCGTACGTCTGCTCGCCAGGGTCAGAAACAATCATCCATACGCATGGCTGAATCGGGGGTTCCGACTTGCGGATTCCTAGAACCAGATCGCCATCCAGGCCGAGCGTTGCGCGAGTTCAACTCGCTGCGGCTCTGGCGAAGGCGCACCCCACCGACCCTCGGTTCCCGCTGGTCATCCGTGAAGTGTTGGAGGCGAACCCAGATCCGGAGCCGGCGTTGCGGGCGATCCTCGACGACCAGGGCGGGCGGGCGCGGACACGCTTCGCGGCACTGTACGCACTGCTGCTTCGCCTGCGGCGCGAGGAACGCCACGCTGAGTACGCTGTGGTCGTACGCCAGCACGAGGCGGAGTTCGGAGGCGAGCCGTACTTCCACACCTTCCGAGCCATCACCGCGCGTACCCGAGGTGACCTCGCCTCCCTCCGGAGCGCAGTCGAATACTCCCGCCACGCGGTCGGTGCCATGCCGGACGTGCCTGCGGTGGTGCATCAGCTGGCGGCGTTCTGGGTCGAGTATCTGGAACGCCTGGACACACCACAGCGGACCCGCGACCTCGACGAGGTCGAACGCCACGTCGACCGGGCCATCACCCTGTCGCAGGGCAGTGTCGCTCACTACTTCGAGACGAAGGGTCGCGTACTGGCGCTTCGTGGGGAGTTCGAAGCGGCCCGCTCCGCGGTGGCCCAGGCGATCGAGTTTGAGCCGCGAACCGCCCGCGACTATCTGCGTCGGCTGACCCAGTACCAGGCCACTCGCGTCCGAATCGACCTGATGCAGGAACGGGCGCGGTGGAATCGGGCTCACGAACGCTTCCGCACCGAGTTGGCCGAGTTCAAGGCACAACAACTTCAACTACTTGGCCTGTTGGCGGCCGTCGTCGCGTTCATCGCCACGGCGGCCAACATCGCGAGTCAGACGGGAGGCATTGACGGCATCCGGCTGATGCTCGTGGCCTCCGGCGCGGTCGGTGTGGTGTTCGGTACGTTCTCTCTTGTCAACAACAGCCGGGTACGCCGGGTCGCAGTGGCAGTCGTGTTGGGCTGTGCGCTGATCGGAGCTGGGATCTTCGTACCTGCTTCGTGGATGTCATGAGGGTGGGGCGAGCGTGCGGGTGCGAACAGCGATCTCCACGGCGGGCGGCGCCCGGATGAACGAAGACCGCGTCGGCCATGAGGGGAGTCTCGCCTGGGTCATTGACGGTGCCACGGACCTCTATCCGGAGGCGGCACTACCCGCCGAAAGCGATGTCCAGTGGCTTGTGGACACCATCGACAAGTGCCTGCGCGAAGCGGGCACTGACGGATATCGGGGTGAGGCCGCCGCGTTGCTCGAAGCAGTTGCCGACGACGTCGCTCGGCGGCAGACAGTCTTGGAGTTTCCGGCCGAACGAGTGCCTCCTGCCTGCTCGATCGCACTCTGCGTGGACCAGGGAACCGGCTACGACATCAGCCGGATCGGAGATGCGACGGCTGTGATCGCGGGTCCTGAGGTGGTCGTGCTGGCCACCGGCTATTTCGACCGCCGGGAGGCGGCGGCGGTCGCGGCCGGTGAGACGGATCCCGACCGGGTCGCCGCGGCCATGCACGATCGGCGGATCTACACGATGACCTCCGGCGGCGATGAATCCATCTTCTCCGGCCATCCTCGACGCCGATTGCGTCCGCACGGTGTGGCCGGGACCTGGGCGGCGACCGACGCCGTCCTGCTGTGCACTGACGGCTTTGCGCGGCTGGTCACCGACTACGGGATCTATCAGGACTGGCAACCCGTGATTCAGGATGCCACCGAGCGCGGGCTGCCCTTCCTGGAGAAGCTTATCCGGGAGGCCGAGACCGGACCCGAACGCGGGACGGGCCGATTCAAACGCGCCGACGACGTGGCCGCTGTGCTGCTCACCTCGAACTGAGCCACGCTCTGCTCATCGAGAGTTCGTCGGCCGACCGACTTCCACAACCATGAGGACCCGCATGATCGAACATCCCCCGTACCTCGTCGAGCGCAACCCAGGCTACTTCGAGTATCAGTTGCCGATCTCGGTGAAGCTGGTGGTCGACTACCACGGCCGGGTCCCTCTGCTCAGGAACGAGCGTGACGAGTGGGAGCTGCCGGGCGGCAAACTCGAAGTCGGCGAGACACCCGAGGAAGGCGTGTGCCGGGAGGTCGCCGAGGAACTTGGCCTGAAGATCGTCGACGTCGACATCATCGACACCTGGGTTTACGAAATCACCCCGGTGCGGCATGTCTTCATCGTCAGCTACGGCACGAGCTACCTGGGCGGGGAGAATCTCGCGTACTCGGCCGAGCACAGGGAGCTTGGCGTGTTCGGGTACGACGAGGTGCCGGCCCTGCCCATGCCCGAGGCGTACAAGCGGACCATTGCTCGGTGGCAGAAGCGGCTGCGGCCCGCAGGTGATCCGCCACAGGCAGATCCGATGTAAAGGTCTGGCGCAACTGGGGCGAGGTTCGTGGCGTGAACCCTGAGGTGCTCCCGGTCGCCTACGGCGAAACCAGTCGTGCAGCTGCGCATCGCTGGAGAACAGGCGCCGGGTGTTCGGGTGGTTGTTAGTCCTAGCTTCATAGCTCAATGAAACCGAGCTCTTATCTGGCGTGTCTCCAGCGAATTGCCCTAACGTGAAGACATGGTCTCTCGTCGATCTATATTGGGAGCGGTGCCGCTCGCCGCCGCCGCCCTCACCGCCACCGCCACCCCAGGTCATGCCCGGCTCAACGGGTCGTCCACCTCTACCGGCCCGGAGCGCGTACCCCCCGATCCGGCCACGGTGCAGGCCGCCGCGACCGCGGTACGCGGCTTCACCGTCGACCTCTACCACGAGATCGCGTCGAGCCAGGGCGGCAACGTGGTGTGCGCGCCGTACTCGGTCGGGCTGGCGCTCGCGATGACCCGGGCGGGTGCCGGCTCCACCACGGCCGACGAGATGGACGCCGTGCTCCACGCGCCGTACCCGCGACCCGACGCCCTCCACAGTGGGTTGAACACCGTGGACCAGCTGCTCGCCGGCCGCTATCAGGACGGCGACGGGGTCAGGCAGCCCCGGCTGAACACGGCCAACGCCCTGTGGACCCGGCTCGACCTGGGCCTGCGGCCCGGGTTCCGGGACACCGTGGCCGCCTACTATGGTGCCGCGCCGCACCCGGTGGACTTCCGGGGCGCGACGGAGGCGGCCCGGCAGGAGATCAACACCTGGGTGTCCGACCGGACCAATGCGAAGATTCCGGAGCTGCTGACGTCCGGCACCGTGAGCCCCGCCACCAGTTTGATCCTGACCAACACGATCTACCTGAAGGCGGCCTGGTACTACCCGTTCACCCTGGCCGCCACGGCGGAGGAACCGTTCACCCGGGACGACGGCAGCGTCGTCTCCGTGCCGATGATGCGCGGTCCCTTCGACCGGATGGGCTACCTGGAGGGCGACGGGTGGCGTGCGGTCGACGTGCCGCTCGCGGGCGGCGGGCTGGCCATGGCCGTCGTCCTGCCGACCCGGGACGACCTCGCCGCGGTGGAGGCGAACCTCGACGCCACCTGGCTGGGCGCGTTGCTGACCGGGTTCCGTTTCAGAGACATCCAACTGCGTATGCCCCGGTGGACGTTCCGCCTGCCGGCCGAACTGGGTCCGGTGCTGAGTGGCCTCGGCATGCCCACGGCGTTCACGGCGCAGGCCGACTTCACCGCCATGAGCACGACCGATCCGGCCCTGTGCATCGACAACGTGGTGCACGAGACGTTCATCGGGGTGGACGAGAAGGGTGTCGAGGCGGCCGCCGCGTCGGCGGTCATCGTCCGGCCGCCGTCGATCCCGCAGGGGCCGCAGTTCTTCGTGAACCGACCGTTCCTGTTCATCATCCACGACCAGGTGACCGGGGTGCCGCTGTTCCTCGGCCGGGTCCACGACCCGCTGGTCACCGGCCCGGCCTGATGGTCAGTAGCCGACGGCGAAGTGGCGTTCGCCGCCGGGCTCCTCCAACTCGTCGATGACGGCGACGGCGAGGTCTTCCGCCGAGATCCGGGACGAGCCGTCCGGGGCCATCATGAGCGCGGTGCCACCTCGTCGATATCCGCCGGTGCGTGCCCCGGGTTCGAGGAGAGCGGGCGGGCTCAGGTAGACCCAGTCGGCGGGATGGGTCCGGCAGACCTCCAACTGGGCCGCGCTCGCGGCGGCGATGTCGCGTACGGCGGGTGGCACGTACCGGGGGTCGTCGAGCACCAGCCCACCGGACGGACTCCGCAGCGGCGCGGAGCCGCCGACCAGCAGGATGCGGATTCCGGTCGCGGCGGCGGCGTCGAGCAGGGCCCGGGTGGTCGTGGCGGCGGTGCTCTCCGCGCCGGGCGCGGGGCGGGTGGCGCCCACGATCGCGTCGGCGTCGGTGAACAGGCTCTTCATCTGGTCGACGTTCGTCGCGTCGCCGCTGGCGGCGATCGCCTCGGCGGGCAGGTCGGCCGGTTGTGGGCTTCGGGACACGGCGGTGACGTCGTGTCCCCGATCCAGGGCTTCGAGGACGACGCGCGAGCCGACCATGCCGGTGGCACCGACGACAATGATCTTCATTGGTTGATCCTTTCCTTGGTGAGCATGGTGGGGGCTTGGTGCGGGTCGGGCTGACCTGGCCCGCCACGATCGCGGCGAGGGAGAGAGCGAAGCCGACCAGTTGGATCGGGGTGAGCAGCTCGTCGAGCAGCACGGCACCCAGCAGCGCCGCCACCATCGGCGAGAGCAGGGCGAGCACGGCAACGGAGGTGACCGGCAGCGTGGCGATGCCGCGGAACCACAGGATGTAGGCGAGCAGGCCGCCGGGCAGGCCGAGCCAGAGGTAGCCGAGCGCGGCGCCGGCGTCGACGGCGGGTGGCGTCCCTTCGACCAGGAGCGTCACCGGCAGCAGGAACAGGCCGCCGGCCGCGAGTTGCCAGCCGGCGAACGCCGTGGGGCCCACACCCTCGGGGCGCCCCCAACGCTTCGTGAGCGTCACCCCGAGCGCCATCGCCCCGGCGCCGCTGAAACCGGCCACCAGTCCGACCGCGTCGAAGGCCGCGTCGGGGCCGATGACCAGCAGCCCGACGCCCGCGACGCCGACGATTCCCCACCCGAAGCTCCAGGCCGACGGGGGCTGGTGCAGCACGGTCACGGCCAGGATCGCCACGACCAGTGGCTGCACCGCGCCCAGCGTGGCCGCCACCCCGCCGGGCAACCGCTCGGCGGTGATGAACAACAGCGGCAGGAACACACCGATGTTGAGTACGCCCAACACCGCCGCCTTGAGCCACCACGCGCCGCGCGGCAGCGCGCGGCCGATCGCCAGCGCGGCCAGGCCCGCCGGCAGGGCCCGCATGAGCCCCGCGAAGAGCGGGTGACCGGCTGGCAGCAGCTCGGTGGTGACCACGTACGTCGTTCCCCAGACCGCCGGCGCGAAGGCTGTCGTGGCGGTGGCGGCGAGGCGGCCCGCGGTGGGAGATAGCACCAGGTTCGTCACAGGAACCAGGATCGACACTCCGGATCCATGAGTCCAACACATCCTTGTCAACCCATCCATCGTGATTCACGATCGTCGGATGGAGCTTCAACAGCTGCGCTACGTCGTGGCCGTCGCGGAGACGCGGAACTTCACCCGGGCCGCCGAGCGTTGCCTGGTCGTCCAGTCCGCGCTCAGTCACCAGATCGCCCGCCTGGAACGGGAGCTCGGTGCCCGCCTCTTCGACCGGACGAGCCGCCGGGTGCGGATGACCCCGGCGGGCGAGGCGTTCCTCCCGGCGGCCCGTCAGTGCCTGGACGCCGCCGAGCGGGCCGCCGCCGAGGTCGCCTCGGCCGTCGGCGAGATCCGGGGCCGACTCACCGTCGGCATGATCCCGACCGTCGCGGCCGTCGACATCCCGGCCGCGCTGGACGCCTTTCATCGGCGGCACCCGCACGTCCGCATCCGGCTGCGCGTCGGTGGCAGCGAACAGCTCATCGACCAGGTCAAGGAGGGCGCGATCGAGGTCGGCTTCCTCGGGCTTCCGGTGACCGCCCGGCCCGAAGGGGTCGAGGCCAGGAGGCTGGCGTACGACCGGTTGGTGGCCGTGGTCGCCCCCGAGCATCCGCTCGCCGACCAGACCGAGGTGGACCTCGCCCGGCTGTCCACCGAGGCGTTCGTGGATCTGCCGGCGGGTACGGCCGGACGGGCCCAGTCCGACCAGGCCTTCGCCGCCGCCGGGGTGCACCGCGAGGTCGCCTTCGAGGTGAGCACCGTCGATTTCATGATGACCCGGCTGATCCGCCGGCAGCTCGGCATCGCCCTGCTGCCGTCGAACTACGTACCGCACCTGCCGGGTGTGGTCACCATCCCCGTACGGGACGCCCCGGCCCGGATCGAGCACCTCATCTGGAACCGCGCCACCCTCACCCCCGCGGCGACGGCCTTCCTCACCGAACTGGACATCTCCGTCGCCGACGAGGGGAGTGGTGGGGTGCCGCGCCCGCCGACGTGACCGGGGGACCGTCCCCTTTCAGGTCGGCAGCGGGCGGTCGCGCCGGGCGTCGGCCAGCACCTCCGCCCACCAGCGCAGCTCGGCCAGGCTCGCGGCCAGGCCGCGGGAGACGTCGGCGTCGGGCGTGTACCGACCCTGGTCGTCGAGCGACGCCCACGGCACCCGCAGCCCCACGGCGCGGCGGGTCGTCACCACGCTGAGTTCGGCCAGCACCCCGCGCAGATGCTCGATCGCGGCATGTCCGCCGTGGACGCCGTAGGCCACGATCGTCGCGGGCTTGAGGCGCCACTCGCCGTAGTGCCAGTCGATCAGCCGTTTGAGCGAGGCGGGGTAGCTGTGGTTGTACTCCGGCGTGACGAACGCGTACGCGTCGGCCGCGGCTATCCGGTCGGCGATCTCGCTCTTCGGCCCGCCGCCGGGAAAAAGCAGGCTGTCGTCGGGCAGCGTGACATCGGCGACGTCGATCAGGTCGACCTCGGCGGCGTCCAGTGCGGCGGCGACCCAGGCGGCGATCGTCGGACCCATCCGGTCCTTGCGGACGCTGCCCGAGATCACGGCGACGCGTGTTCCGGCGGGGCCCGTCGTGGTGTGAGGGCTGTTGTGCGGTCTGGTCGAAGTGGTCATGTCCGAAACCGTGCAGGTTCAACATATGTTGAAGTCAAGTTCCCGGGTGCCTATCCTGCGACCATGACGGTGCCCGTGAGTTCGCCCCGGACGTTCAGCGTCAGCGACGTCGCCGCCGACAGCGGCGTCGCGCCATCGGCCGTGCGGTTCTACGAGAACTACGGGGTCATCAACGCGGTACGCACCGCGGGCAACCAACGGCGCTTCGACGCCAGCGCCGCGTGCCGGATCCAGGTGGCCGAGCTCGCCCAGCGGGTGGGCCTGAGCGTCCGCGAGATCGCCGCCCTGTTCGCGGACCTGTCGGCCGACCCGACGCCCGAGGAGTGGGCGGGTGTCGCGGAGCGGCTGGTGACCGAGGTCGAGGAGCGGGTACGCACCCTCAAGGCGCAACTGGCGGCGATGGAGTCGGGCACGAGGCTGTGCGAGATCGGGCACGACGACCCGGCGCGGTGATCCGTCCGCGAACGAAACGCTTGACTTCAACATATGTTGAACCTGGATCGTCGCGGCATGAGCAATCACCAGACACTCGCCACCCTCGTCGAGAAGGCGACGATCGTCGGCCTCGGCACCAGCACCCGTGAGGCCACCGAGACCTTCCGCCTGGTCGAGCAGACCACGCACGAGCTGGTCCAGCGCGGGTTCCGGGTCGTCGCGCTGCTGGACAACCAGCGGGTCGGCGACCTCTACGACCGGTACGTCCGGGGCGAGGACGTCGACCTCGACGCGGCACTCGGCCAGGCGTGGGGCCCGTGGCGCACCATCGAGATGCGCGACGCGCTCACCGGGTTGCGCCGGCACAACGAACGACACCCCGACGATCAGGTACGCGTCATCGCCGTCAACGGCCGGCGCACGCTGCCCGCCGACTACGACCGGGTCGTGGCACTGCTCGCCCCGGCGGACCCGGCGGCAGCGGCACGGATCGGCGAGATCTTCGACGTCATCCGCACGGCCCACGACAACGGTGAGCACGTCCAGCGGCTGCGCGGCACCCACCCGGGCGTACCGTTCGTCGAACTCGCCCGCACCGCCCACGGCCTGGCCGCCGAGGTGGACGACAGCCCGGAGCGCGACGAGGCGTCGCGGCTGATCGAGGGGATCGTCGACTTCCACGCGCACGCTCTCGGGAGCGGATACGACGCCGGCGCGGAGGAGCGTGCCGCGGCCGAGCGGATCCTCGACCATCAGCGGCGTACCGGTGACCGGATCGTGCTCTGGGAAGGCAGCGCCCACGTCGCGGCGCACGGCGGCACCATGATGGGCGCACACCTGCGGGCGTCCCTGGGCCAGGAGTACGCGGCGGTCCACGTCACCTTCGGGCACGGCCGGATTCCCGCCACGGACATCCCCCGGCCCGTCCCGTCGTCACTGGAAGGGGTGCTGCTCCGCGGCCCCGGTGAACGGATCGTCGACCTGCGCTCCGGGGTCCCCGCCGACCTTGCCGACCGCCTCGAACGGCCGTGGCGCACCCGACTGATCTCCGGCCTGTACCAGGCGGCGCACGACGAGGACCACTACTACGACCTGCCCACACTGGCCGGCAGCTTCGACGTGGTCGCCTTCATCCGCACGATCACCCCGATCCACCCAGTGTCGGGGTGAGGCGACCCGGTGGCGCGCCCCGGCGGCACCGGGGCCGGTGATCGACGCGTAACGAACGGGATCCGTCGATGAAATCCTCCGTTGCGATCGTCAAGCATCGATCTTGCTCGGGAGGTGGCGGTGACGATACCGACGACACGGCGACAGTTCCTCCAGGCCGTCGGGGTGTCCGGCGGGGCGGGCGTGCTCTACGGCACGATGGGTGCACTCGGCCTGGCACCGGCCGCGCAGGCGGCACCACCGTTTCGGGCGCCGAACCGGTCCAATTTCACGCTGACCGGCCGGTCCGCGAAGTCGGTGCTGGTGCTCGGGGCCGGTATCGCCGGCCTGGCCACCGCGTACGAGTTGGGCAAGGCGGGCTACCGGGTGCGCCTGCTGGAGGCGCGTGACCGGCCCGGCGGGCGTAACTGGACGGTGCGGGGCGGCACCACCGAGACCGATCTGGACGGGCGAACCCAGCGGGCCCGCTTCGCCGACGGCCAGTACCTCAACGCCGGCCCGGCCCGCATCGCCCAGCACATGGTGACCCTCGACTACTGTCGGGAACTCGGTGTGCCGATCGAGATCTTCGGCAACCAGAACGCCGACGCCTACTACGTCAACGAGAACGTCGGAGCGCTGGCCGGCCGGCCGATCCGGCACCGTGAGGCGAAGGCGGACGTCTACGGGTACGTCTCCGAACTGCTCGCCAAGGCCACCGACCAGGGTGCCCTCGACACCTACCTGACCGGTGAGGACAAGGAACGGCTGCTGGAATTCCTGCGCGGTTTCGGTGCGATCGGCGGCCGGGTGGCCGACGACCCGGCGGCCAGCTGGCGGTACACGGGCACCGACCGACGCGGCTACCTGGTGGAGCCGGGCGCCGGCTTCGAGGCGGGTACCCCGAAACTCACCCCGTACCCGCTGACGGACGTTCTGGCCAGCGGCATCGGCCGCTACATCTCCTTCGAGTTCGGCTACGACCAGGCGATGTTGATGTTCCAGCCGGTCGGTGGGATGGACCGCATCGCGTACGCCCTCGAAGCGGCAGTGGGTCGCGGCCTCGTCACCTACGGCGCTCAGGTGCGGTCGGTCTCCAACACCGGCTCCGGTGTCGCGGTGGTCTACGACGGGCCGGGCGGCCGGACACGTACCGCCACCGCCGACTTCTGCGTCTGCACCATCCCACCGCAGGTGCTGGTGAAGATCCCGTCCAACCTCACCCAGCCGGTCCGCGACGCGTTGGCCTACGCGGTCCCGAACGCCACCGGCAAGATCGGCCTGCAGTACCGGCGGCGGTGGTGGGAGCAGGACGAGAACATCTACTCCGGCATCACCAACACCAACCTGGACCTCGCCACCATCTGGTACCCCTCCTACGGCTACCACGGCGCCAGGGGCGTGGTGGTCGGCTACTACAACTTCGGCGCCAACGCCCAGGCCTACGCGGCGTTGACGCCCGCCGAGCGGGAGGCCCGCGCCGTCGCGCAGGGCGTGAAAATCCACGGCGAGGCGTACCGGACGGAGTTGGAGACGTCGTTCTCGGTGGCCTGGGACCGCACCCGCCACTCCGAGGGCGGCTGGGTGTCGTGGCCGTCGCGCACCAGCGGGCAGTACGGCCGGCTGCTGGAGCCGGACGGCCGGGTCTACTTCGCCGGTGACCACCTCAGCCACTACATCGCCTGGCAGGCCGGGGCGTTCGAGTCCGCCCGCAAGGTCGTCACCGATCTGCACGCCCGGGTCATGTCGAGCTGAACCACGACAGCTCGACCCTGGCAAACGGCGTCACCTGCGAAAAGTGCCCGACCGGCCGGCACGCCGAGGGCCGTGGTGATCGACTGTGTCCAATAACATGGCGCCCATGGTCGTGATCCGGTGGCTGGGGCGCCGACCCGGGCCTCGACGGCTGCCCGGGCGACGCCGACGGGTCGGGAGACTGCCGGGTTCCCCGACGGTCTCCGAGGCGACCGCTCGATGACCCAGCCGATCCCCGGGGCGGCCCGTCCCGCCGCGTGGTGGCTGCGGGTCGTCTTCGGGGTGATCGGGCTGGTCGCCTCGGTGCTCGGCTACATCGGCCTGGAACGGCTGGCGGAGGTACGGCCCGAGGCCATCGCGGACCGGTACGACATCCTCTACTACGACCTGCAACTGTTCTTCCTCAGCGCGGAACTCTTCGAGGAGCCCGGCCCCTATCCGTGGCAGTTGCAGGTCGCCCGGTTCATGGCTCCACTTTTCACCCTGCTGGCGGTGGCCGAGGCCGGGCGGCTGCTGCTGGCCGCGCAGATCCGGCGGCGGCGGGCCCGGCGGGCCAGCGGCCACGCGGTCGTCTGCGGCGACTCCCAGTTCGCCCAGATGCTGGCCGACCGGCTGCACGCCGACGGTGACCGGGTGGTCGTCGTACGCGCCGAACCGTTCGGGCCGCTGGAGTACCGACGCCGCCGCTATCTCGGCGTCGTCGGCGATCCGACCAACGTGGAGGTGCTGCGCGGTGCCGGCCTGCCGCGCGCACACACCGTCTACGCCTGCACCGACGACGACGACCGCAACCACGCGATCGCCAACACCGCCAACCGGCTGATCCAGGACCGTCGACACCCGCCCCGGATGTACGTGCAGGTCCACGACCCGGAGATGTGCCTGTCGCTGCAGGCGCGGCGGCTCGGTGCGGCCGGGTCCAGCCGGCTGCGGCTGGACTACTTCCACGTCGACGACATCGCCGCCCGCGCGCTGCACCGGCACCATCCGCTGCCGTCGGCCCCCGACCGGCCGACGAGGGTGCTCATCGCCGGTGACGGCAGTTTCCGGCGGGCCCTGCTGGTGGAGAGCGCTCGGCACTGGCGCGCGAACCAGGCCGAACCGGTCCGGCCCGACCGCCGGTTGCGGGTGGACCTGGTGGCGCCGGACGCCCACGACGAAATCGCCCTGGCCACCTCCCGCTACCCGTTCCTGAACGAGGTCTGCCGGCTGGCCGGGTACGACCGCGACATCGACGGGCTGGTCGAGCTGGACCAGGAGGGTTACGACCGCATCTACATCTGCGCCACCGACGAGATCAACGGCCTGCGCCTCGCGTTGGACACACCCGCGCTCTGGCGCGGGGCACGCAGCGTCGTCTTCGTACCGGTCTACCGGCAGGCGGCGCTCGCCGCCGCGTTCCACGGCGACGCCCGCCACGACCTGCTCGACGAGGTACACGGCAAGCTGCGGCTGTACCCGGTGCTGACGCACGCCTGCGACGCCCGGCTGATCGCCGAGGACCTCACCGAGCGGCTCGCCCAGCAGATCCACCTGCGGTACCTGTACGCCCAGCAGCGGGCCGGGGTACGCCTCGGCGACGCGCCCGCCATGGTGCCCTGGTCCCGGCTGCCGGAGTCGCTGCGGCGGGCCAACCGCAGCCACGTACAGGACATCGCCGCCAAGCTGCTGAACCTGGGCTGCGTGGTGGCGCCCCGGCACGGCGGTGCCGGTGACGCCTCGGCCGCCGAGCGGGCCATCGACGACCGCATCGAGCTGCTGGCCCGGCTCGAACACGAGCGGTGGTGCCGGGAGCGGCGTTCCGAGGGCTGGACGTACGGCGAGCCGCGCGACGACTCACGCCGCCGGCATCACCTGCTGCGACCGTGGGACGAGCTGCCCCCGGCCGCGCAGGAACAGAACCGGGAGGAGATCCGCGCGTTGCCCGACGTGCTGTCCGACAGCGGGTTCGAGCTGATCCGGCTGAACCCCGCCGTGCCCGCCCAGCGGGAAGGAGCGGCAGATGTCGCCTGATCGGGAACCGGTCCGCGTCGGCGTCACCGGCCACATCAACCTGACCCCGGCCACCGAGCGGCTGGTCGCCGAGGCGATCCGGGTCGAACTGCGCCGGATCAGCGACCGGCCGGTGCACGGTGTCACCTGCCTGGCCGCCGGCACCGACCAGATCTTCGCCCGTGCGGTCCTGGACGGCGGCGGCACGTACGAGGTGGTCCTGCCCGCCCCCGACTACCGGGACACGATCGCCCCGGCCGGCCGGGGCGCCTTCGACGAGCTGCTGGCCCGGGCCACCCGGATCATCCACACCGGCCACCGCACCTCCGGCACCGCCGCCTACGTGGCCGCCAACCGGGAACTGCTGCATCGGGTGCAGCGGCTGCTGGCGGTCTGGGACGGCGAACCGGGCCGCCACGGCGCGTCGACCGACCGGACGGTCGGCTGGGCCCGTGAGCGGGGCATCCCCACCACCGTCATCTGGCCCACCGACGCCCGCCGGGCCCCCGAGGTCTGAGGCGGTGCGGCTGCCCGGGGCCGCCGGTCGCTCGACTCGCCCCGCGGCCCGGGCCGGCGACGTGGCCGGGGTCAGGTGGGCGATGTGGCCAGGGAGAGCCAGAAGACGCCGTGACCGGCGACGCCGAGGTCGTACTCGCCGGAGTCCGGCACGCGGGGGAACTCGGCGCCGCCCATCAGCTCGCGTGGCCGCAGACCGACGTGTGAGGCGAGCACCAGCGTGCTGGTCTGCGGGTAGCGGGAGAAGTTGAACAGGCAGAGCACCTCGTCGTCGGGTTCACCGCGCAGGAAGGCCAGCACGGCCGGGTTGGTGGAGCGGACGATCCGGCAGCCGGGGCGGGAGAACGCCGGCCAGGCGCGCCGGGTCGCGATCAGCTTCTCGACCACGTGCAGCAGCGACGACCGTGAGCGCAGCTGGTTCTCCACGTTCACGGCCATGTAGCCGTAGATCGACTCGTGGATCGGGGGCGCCGGCAGGTTCTCCGGCTGGGCCACCGAGAAGCCGCCGTTGCGGTCCGGGGCCCACTGCATCGGGGTGTTGAACGCCAGGTGACCCGGCAACGTCAGGTTCTCGCCCATGCCGATCTCGTCGCCGTAGTAGAGCACCGGAACGCCGGGCATCGACAGCAGCAGCGCGAACGCGAGTTCCAACTGCCCACGGTCGTCGTTGAGCAGTGTCGCCGTGCGCCGGCGGATGCCGGTCGCGCCCCGCATCCGGGCCACCGGCGCGTACGCGTGCAGCAGGTCGTCGCGTTCCCGCTCGTGCAGCAGACCCAGCGGCATCTCGTCACCGTTGCGCAGGAACACCGCCCAGTGCCGGTCGGCCGGCTGCTCACCCATCTGCGCCAGTACCCGGGACACCGGCCGGTGGGCCTCCCGCCGCATCGCCAGCAGCAGGCTCGGCATCAGTGACGCGTACATCACCAGGTGGCATTCGGGGTGCTCGGCGCTGCCGAAGTAGGAGCTGGCCCCCTCCGGCCAGTCCTCGCTCCAGGCGATCAGGATCCGGTCCGGGAATGCCGCGTCCAACCAGGAGCGCAGCTCGCGCAGGTAGCCGTGGGTCTCGTCGAGGCCCTTGCTGGAGGTGCCGCTGCGCTCGAACAGGTAGGGGACGGTGAGCAGGCGCAGCCCGTCGACGCCCTGGCGCAGCCAGAAGTCCATCACGTCGCGCATCGCCGCGCGTACCTCGGGCACGTCGTAGTTGAGGTCCGGCTCCGCCCGGCCGTAGCGGTGCCAGTAGTACTGACGCCGCCGGCCGTCGTAGGTCCATCCCGCGCCGTCGCTGCCGAGCGGGTCGTCGGCCTCCGCGTAGCCCTCGCCGGTGTCGCTCCAGACGTAGAAGTCGCCGTACGGCCCGGCCGGGTCGTCGCGGGACGCCTGGAACCACGGGTGCTGGTCGCTGGTGTGGTTGAGCACCAGGTCCAGCACCACCCGGATGCCCTGCCGATGGGCGAGGCTGAGCAGTTCCAGCAGGTGCGACGGCGCGCCCAGGCCCTCGTCGATCGCCTCGAAGTCGGTGGCCGCCCGGCCGTCACCCGGCGACGACGGAGCCGACATGATCGGGTTGAGCAGCAGGCAGTCGACGCCGAGCCGGCGCAGATAGTCCAGCTTCTCGGTGACACCCCGCAGGTCACCGTGACCGTCGCCGTCGGAGTCGTAGAAGAACCGGACGTTGACCTCGTAGAAGGTGCTGCCGGCCGCCCAGCCCGGCTCGCCCGGCGGCTCCGGTGACGGCTCCTCCGTCACCTCGGCGCGGGTCACCCGCAGCCGTCCCGACAGGGCCTGGCGGGCCCGCTCGGCCACCCGCTCGCTCGGATCCCGTTCCAGGGTCTCCAGCGTCTCGAAGGCGGCGACCAACTGTTCGCGGCTGCGCTGGTGGCCGTACGCCCAGTTGCTCAGCTCGTCCACGGCCAGCACCCGCGCGGCCGCGAGCCGGCTGCGGGTGAGCGCCAGCAGCTCCTCCGGAATCAGCTCCGGCCGGCGCGGCGCGTTGCTCAGGATCAGATCCCCGACGCCCGCGGCCCGCATCTGAGGTGTCTGCCGGCGTTCCCGGTCGACCATGCGTACGGCCGCGTACTCGAACGCCTCACGGACGCTGATGATCCCGTTGCCGTCGCGGTCGGCGCCGCCGGTGCGCAGCCCCTCCAGGAACGGCCCGGAGAACGCCGACGGCAGCGCGTGCTGCTTGTGGCCGTCACCCTCGTGGGCCAACTCGGTGGCACCGGCGGAGACCACCACGATCCGACTGCGGTCGCCGCGCTGTTTGAGATCGCCGAAGGCGCCCGCGTGGCAGCAGTCGAGGATCAGCACCAGCTCACCGGCGCGACATTCGTCGATCCAGTGCCGCAGCTCGTCGGTCGGCACGGCGGTGGGTGGCAGCCGGTCGGGATCGGTGTCGGTCGCGGTGAGGTAGAGCCGGTGGCCGTGGTGCAGCCGCCCGTGACCGGAGTAGTACACGAGCAGGAAGTCGTGGGGGTCGGCGCTGGTCAGGAAGTCGTAGAGGGCGAGCTGGAGACGGTGCGCGTCGGCGTCGAGGAGGTCGCGTACGTCGTCGAAGGCGCCCAGCGTCGGATCCCGCAGCAGCCGGGCCCAATCCTTGAGGTCGCTGGCGGGGGAGTCGAGTGCGGGCAGCGCCTCGCTGGCGTAGCCGCCCACACCGACCAGCAGCGCCCGCTTCACCATGAACCCGCCGGGTCAGTCACCGTCGACCTTCTCGGGCACGGCCGCCGTGCCCTGCCGGGGTACCGACACCGACTTGATCAGCTCGGCCAGGGTCTTCTCCGACACGTCCCGTACGTCGATCTCGGTGCCGTCGGGGAGGGTCATGCGCAACCGCTTGCCCTTGTTGCGGTCCTGGTAGCGCTTGATGACCTCGGCCAGGTGCCGGAGGTCCGCCGCCGCCCGCTTGACCGTCGGCACGGTGAACACGGCGAGGGCGAGCACCCCGAAGACGTAGCTGGCGGTGTCCCGGGTGCCCGGCGCGGCCTCGGCGGTCAGCTCGGTCGCCTCGACACCGGAGAGCTGGTTGAGGTGCTCCTTGAGATGGCGTGCCTGCTCGGCCAGCTCCTCGTCGGTGACCGGCCCGTCGGACACGACCCGCAAGATCAATCCATCGATCATGATCCCATCGTGGTCGGTGTCACTACGCGGTGCAAGGGCCGCCGCGACGGGACGCCGGTCAGGGCGGCGTGTGACGGGCATCCGACAGAAGCCACGGAAGCCCGACCGGCGCCGGCGGCTGTCCGTTCCGCTGATGCCAATTCGTCGTACCCGAGGAGTAGACCGACCAGGACCGGTGCGTGTCGACGCGGCGGCGCTGGACCGCCCGCCGGCCCGACGAAACGAGAGGAAGCTCAGATGAGTGGTGTACGCGTACTGGTGGGGACGCGCAAGGGTGCGTTCATCCTCACCTCCGACGGCAGACGTGACAGCTGGACGGTCGACGGGCCACACTTCGGCGGCTGGGAGATCTACCACCTCACCGGGTCGCCGGCCGACCCGGACCGGCTCTACGCCTCCCAGTCCGGCGGTTGGTTCGGGCAGCTGATCCAGCGCTCCGACGACGGGGGGCGGAGCTGGCGCACGGTCGACAACGACTTCGCCTACGCCGGCGACGTCGGCCAGCACCTCTGGTACGACGGGACGCCGCGTCCGTGGGAGTTCAAACGCATCTGGCACCTCGAGCCGTCCCGCGACGACCCGGACACCGTCTACGCGGGCGCGGAGGACGCCGCGCTCTACGTGTCCAACGACGGCGGTGGCAAGTGGACGGAGCTGACCGCCCTGCGTACCCACCCGAGCGGGCCGTCCTGGCAGCCCGGTGCCGGCGGCCTGTGCCTGCACACCATCATCCTGGATCCGGCCCGTCCGGGCCGGATCTACACCGCCATCTCGGCGGCCGGCGCGTTCCGCAGCGACGACGGCGGCACCAGCTGGCTGCCGATCAACAAGGGACTGCGTTCGGGGGAGATCCCCGACCAGGACTCCGAGGTCGGCCACTGCGTACACCACATCACCCAGCACCCGTCGCGGCCCGACACGCTGTTCATGCAGAAGCACTGGGACGTGATGCGCAGTGACGACGCGGGCGCGAACTGGCGCGAGGTCAGCGGCAACCTGCCGTCGGACTTCGGCTTCCCGATCGCGGTGCACGCCCACGAACCGGAGACCATCTACGTGGTGCCGATCAAGAGCGACTCCGAGCACTACCCGCCGGAGGGCCGGCTGCGCGTGTACCGCAGCCGCACCGGCGGCGACGAGTGGGAGCCGTTGACCGACGGGCTGCCGCAGTCCGACTGCTACGTCAACATCCTGCGCGACGCGATGGCGGTCGACACGCTCGACCCCTGCGGCATCTACTTCGGCACCACCGGCGGCCAGGTCTACCGCTCCGCCGACGGCGGCGACAGCTGGGCGCCGATCGTCCGGGACCTGCCGCCCGTGCTCTCGGTCGAAGTCCAGGCGCTGCCGTGATCCGGGTCGTCCTCCCGGCTCATCTGAAGACCCTCGCCGGAGTCACCGGTGAGGTGAGTGTCGAGGTGGCCGGCCCCGGGCCGGCCACCCAGCGCCTGGTGCTCGACGCGATCGAGGCGCGGTACCCGATGCTGCTCGGCACCATCCGGGACCGGCACAGCGGTCAGCGCCGTGCCTTCGTCCGCTTCTACGCCTGCGAGGAGGACCTCTCCAACTGCTCACCCGACGCGCCGCTGCCCGAGCGGGTCGTCACCGGCGAGGAGCCGTTCATCGTTCTCGGCGCGATGGCCGGGGGATAGCCCGGGACGGCCGGGGCGACGACCGCGACGGGCCGGCCGACAGCGCACCGTGCGATCACCCTGGCCGGACTCAGACCCCTCGGGCGAACAGCGCCAGGCGCACCCGGTTGGGGCTGCCCGTCTTGGTCATCAGGCTGGTGACATGGGACTTGACCGTGGTGACGCCGATGTGCAGCCGCTCGGCGATCTCGCCGTTGGACAGCCCGTCGGCGACCAGGTCCAGCACCTGCTGCTCCCGGACGGTCAGCCCGTCGACCGGCGACGGCGTCCCGGTGCGGGCGTGCACCGCCCGCTGCACCAGCCGGCGCAGCACCTCCTGGCTGAACGGGCTGTCGCCCGCCGCGGCGCGACGCACGCCGTCCAGCAGATCGGCCGGCGGCGCGTCCTTGAGCAGGAAGCCGCAGGCGCCGGCCGTCAACGCCGGATAGAGGTGGTCGTCGTCGCCGAACGTGGTCAGCACCAGCACGCGGGCACCGGGACGCTCGGCGAGGATCCGGGTGGTCGCGGAGATCCCGTCGACGCCCGGCATGCGCAGGTCCATCACGACGACGTCGGGCACCAGCCGCGCGGCGAGGGCGATCGCGTCGCGGCCGTTGTCGGCCTCGCCGACGACCTCGATGTCGGGCTGGGCCTCGCAGAGCATGCGCAGACCGGCGCGGATGAGATGCTGGTCGTCGACCAGCAGCACCCGGATCACGCCCGCTCCGAAGCACGCGGGCCCGCGGGGGGCTCGCCGGGCACAGTCGACGTCGACGCACCGACCGACGCGTCGGCGCGTGACGTCGTGTCCGGACCGCCGCCGGTCGACGATGGCGGCGCGGACGCCCCGGCCATCCGGTGCCCGGCAGGCAGCACGGTGGCCACCCGCCACCCGGTGCCGGTCGGGCCGGCGGTCAACTGCCCGCCGAGCACCTCGACCCGTTCGCGCATTCCGGTGATGCCGTGGCCGCCACCGGCCGGCATCGTGGCCGGCACCCAACCACGCCCGTCGTCGACCACCTCCCAGTGGACGGCCCCGTCGACCACGCCGACGGACAGGCGGGCCACGGCGGAGCTGCCGGCGTGCTTGGCCACGTTCGTCAGCGCCTCCTGGCTGAGGCGCAGCACCGCGAGGCCGCGTACCGCGTCGAGCGTGCCGACCGCCGGGTCGATGTCGGCGGCGACGGTGACACCGGCCTGGCGGGCCCGGTCCACGGCGGCGCCGAGGGCGGCCGGCAGCGCCGACGGCTCGATCGCGGTCAGCGCGGCGTCGCCGCGTACGCCGTCGGGGTCGCGCAGCACCGCGACCAGCCGGCGCAGGTCGGCCAGGGCGGCGGTGCCGGTACCGTGCACGTCGTCGAAGACCGCGCCCACCCGCGGGTCCAGGTCGGTCAGCACGTGTCGGGCCACCCCGACCCGCAGCACCATCGACGCCACGTGGTGCGCGACCACGTCGTGCAGTTCCCGGGCGATGGCGCTGCGTTCGTCGGCACGCGCCGCGCGGCTCTCCGACTCGCGCCGACGCTGCTCCTCCTCGGCCCGCCGCCGCGACTGCCGCCCGAGTTCCCGGGTGGTCCGGATGACCAGCCCGAGCAGCAGCGGAACACCCACCTCGGGCAGCAATCCGAACACTCCGGAGAGGAAACGTGGCAGCGGGTCGCCGATCGAGTCGGTCAGGTCGACCGCGGCCAGCAGCCCCGCCGCCAACCAGATGGTCCGGCTGCGGCGGGCCGCCATGGTCACTTCGAGCAGCGCCCAGCTGGCACCCACCTGATTGATCATGAAGTCGTCGATCAGCCAGATCGCGACCGCCAGCAGTGCCGTCTGCGCGAGCAGATTGACCAGCGGCCGGTGGTGCAGCGCCAGCCCCACCGCGAAGGCGAACGCCGCGAGGACCCACTGCGTGGTCGTCGGCTCGACCAGGGCACCGAAGAAGAGATATCCCAGGCCGGCGAGGACCAGCAGCACCATCCGCGCGAGGCTGTCGCGCGCGTCGAACAGCCGTCCCAACCAGCCCACCGCCTCAGCCTAGGCGGTGCGGCTCGGGGCCACGAGTGGCCGGTGGGCGGGCCCATCCGGTGCGTACGGCCAGATAGGCGGCCAGGCCGAGCGGGCCCAGCAAGATCGTCAGCACCAGCACCGGCGCCATCACCAGCGGCGGGATCGCGCGTTCCCGGCTGTCGAGCCACGCCCAGCGGCCGACGAACAGGTCGAAGGCGATCATGTGGGCCCAGGCGGCCGCCGCGCCGTCGGCACCGCCGAGCAACGCCCGGACACCGTCCAGGGAGGGGGAGAGCACGGCCGGCAGAACCTCACCGAACGCCGGGACCACCAGGATCGCGTAGATCGCTACTCCCGGTGCCACGATCAGTGGCGACCGGATGATCCGGTGCGTCACCGCCCAGTTCGGCAGCAGGATCATCAGCATCCAGAAGGGCGCGGCGACCGCGAACGTCAGGGCGAAGAGGGCGCCGGTCACGCCGTCACCTCCGCCCGCTCGTCACCGTCGACCCGGCCCGCCGGCCCCGCCGGTCGCGACTCGTCCCCGTTCAGCGGTGCCCGACGCCGGGCCAGCACCCCACCCACGGCGGCCAGGGTCGCCACCGCCAGCGCTGCGGCAGCGACCAGGGTGAGCGCGTCCGGTCGCAGCAGTGGCTGCCCGCGCAGGGCCTGCCAGGTCAGCAGGACCGTCGCCGCGCCGTAGGCGACACCAGCGACGAGCAGCAGTCGCGCCCGCGTCCGCTCGTCGAGCCGGCCACCGGCGAACCGGCCCAACAGCAGCGCCAGGATCGGCAACGCCTGCAGCCCGTGCAGCCCCACGAAGTGCCCGATCCGCAGGTCTCCGCCGGTCGTGCTCCAGCCGACCAGCGGCAGCCCCGGCCCACCGTCCGGTACGCCCACGCTGTGCGCCCCGGCGATGCCCTCGATGGCGGGAGCCTGACCGGGCAACGTCATCGGCACCGCCACCAGCATGCCGAGCGCGGCGAGACCGAGTCCCAGGCCGATCGCGTAACGGACGGCCCGGTCGGCCATCGGCTGCCGCAGCACCGCGACCCCGATCACGACGTGCGCGACGAACAGCACCATGATCGCCGCACCCATGAGCTGCCACAGTCCGGCGTTCAGCGCGCTGGTCTCGTTGTAGTGGCTGGTGGTGCCACGTAGCACCTGGCCGACGATGACGACCATCTCCACCACCCCCATGGCCACCACCACCGTCACCGCCCACTCCGCGACCCGGCTGCGCCGACGCAGCAGCGAGAGCAGCCAGGCAAGGGTGCCGCCGTACAGCACGAAGGACACCGAGAACTTGAACGGCTTGAGCCAGATCGGCGCGCCGGTCAGGACCCGCTGGTCGGCGACGATGCCGACCGCGCAGACGACGGCGAGGACCGCCATCGCCGAGACGAAGACCATCAGGGGACGGTGCCGGTACGCCCGCCGCGACAGGTTGTCAGTCATGTCTGTAGATGCTGCTGGGCGTACGCAGGGCCGTCGCCCGACCTCGGGTCCCGATCGCGGCCGATGGTCGGGTGGCCGTCTCCTCCCTGGGTAGGAGAGAGAGACCGTCGACGTCGAGCAGGGCCGGACGCCTCTGTCGGGGGCGCGGTGGCGGTGGCAGGCTGGAAAGGTAAAGGAGGAGGCGATGACCACCAACACTTCAAAGAAGAAGCGGCAGTGGACGGTCGACGATGTGATGACCCGTGACGTGGTGTCGGTCAGCCCGGACACCTCGTACCGCGAGGTGGTTGACGCGCTGGTGAACAGCGGCGCGAGTGCGGTGCCCGTGATCGACGCGGAGGGCCATGTCCTCGGCGTCGTGTCCGAGGCCGACCTGTTGCACAAGATCGAAGCCGCCGGTGACGAGCGGCACCGGCGGATCATCGGTGTTCGTCGGGTGGCGGCGAAGGCGCAGGCCAACGTCGCCGCCGACCTGATGACCGCCCCGGCGGTCGTGGTCGAACCGACGGCGTCCCTCGCCGCGGCGGCCCGACGGCTGGAAACGGAACAGGTCAAGCGGATGCCGGTCGTGGACGCCGAACGGCGGCTCGTCGGCATCGTGTCACGGCGGGACCTGCTGCGGATCCACACCCGGCCGGACGAGGAAATCCGCGCCGACGTCGTCGACAACGTGCTGCGCGGTCTCTGGGTCGACCCGGGCACGGTGACGGTCGGCGTGACGGACGGCGTGGTGACGTTGTCCGGCACCGTCGAGAGTCGCAGTCTCGCCGGCATCGTCGCCGATCACACGGCGAGGCTCGCCGGCGTCGTCGAGGTGATCGACGAGCTGACCTGGGACCGTGACGACTCGGAGCTGATCGGGTCGCGGGGCTACGCGTTCGGCACCCCCGATCGCCTCATGCGGCCCTCGCGTGACTGAAGCTGGTCCGCGGAATCTCGACGAGGCGGGGTTCCCGGCCCGCCGGGTGGCGGGCCGGGGCCCCGGCTGGTACCGGGGCGACGTCCATCTGCACACGGTGCTCTCCACCGGCGGTGAACTCACCCCGGGCCAGCTCGCCGCCGCGGCCCGCGAGGTGGGGCTGGACTTCGTGGCCACCACCGAGCACAACACCTCGGCCGGGCACGGCGACTGGGCCCGGCACGCCGGCGACGACCTGCTGGTGATCCTCGGCCAGGAGGTCACCACCCGCACCGGGCACTGGCTAGCCCTCGGCGTCGAACCGGGGCGACAGGTCGAGTGGTGCTACGGCGTGCGGGACGACGCCATCGACCGGCACCTGACCCGGGTACGTCGGTCGGGCGGAATCTGTGTGGCCGCGCACCCGTACGCGCCGTACGAGTCCGGGACGCTGGCCTACCCGTACCGCTGGTTCGACGCCGTGGAGGTGTGGAACGGGCAGTGGTGCTCGGACCTGCCGTGGAACGCCGACAACGAGGCGGCACTGGCCGAGTGGGGCCGCAACCTCGGCCACGACGTCCATCAGGGACGGTGGTGGCCGGCGGTCGGCAACAGCGACGCCCACCTCGCCGGCCAGCTCGGCACACCGCACACCGTGGTCTTCACCGAGGAGCTGAGCGTCGACGCAGTCCTCGCCGGCCTGCGGGCCGGCCGGAGCTGGATCGCCGGTTCGGCCGCCGTCGACCTGGAACTCACCGCCTCGACCGACGACCGGACCGCCGGCGTCGGTGAACGTCTGCACTCCGGCGGTGAACCGGTCACGGTACGGGTGCGGGTGTCCGGGGTGCCGTCCGGCACCGTCAGCCTGCACACCGAGCGCGGCACGGTGCTCCGCGACCGACTTCCCGCCGACGGGGCGGGCACGGTCCAGTGGCGCACGGCCGCGTCGGACTGCGGCTTCGTCCGGGTCGAGGTACGCCATCCGGACCGGCGGATGGCCGCCCTGACCAACCCCGTCCTGCTGGCCTGACACGCGCCGGTGACGGCACCCGGCGTGTCACATCCACGATCCGGCCGGGGTCGAATGGATGAGCCGTCAGTAGTGGGGGAGTGGCATGGGAGAGTCCGCCTGGTTGGCCGAGCGGTTCGAGCAGCAGCGGCCGTACCTGCATTCGGTGGCCTACCGGATGCTCGGATCGCTCGGCGAGGCGGAGGACGCCGTGCAGGAGACCTGGTTGCGGCTGTCCCGCGCCGACTCCGACGAGGTCGACAACCTCGCCGCCTGGCTGACCACGGTGGTCGCCCGCGTGTGCCTGAACATCCTGCGTACCCGGCAGCGGCGGCGTGAGGAGCCACTGGACACCCGGGTACCCGACCCGGTGATCACACCCGCCGGACCCGACGATCCCGAGCACGCCGCCGTGCTGGCCGACTCGGTGGGCCTGGCGCTGCTGGTGGTGCTCGACACGCTGACTCCCGCCGAACGTCTCGCGTTCGTGCTGCACGACATGTTCGGGGTGCCCTTCGACGAGATCGCCCCGATGATCGACCGGTCGCCGGCCGCCGCGCGACAGTTGGCCAGCCGGGCCCGCCGTCGGGTACGCGGTCAGGCGCCGCCGCCCGACACCGACCTTGCCCGCCAGCGCGCGGTCGTCACCGCGTTCCTCGCCGCCGCCCGCGACGGCGACATCGACGGGCTGGTCGCCGTGCTGCATCCGGACGTGGTGCTCCGGGCCGACGGCGGCAGCACGCGCGCCCGGCACACCACCGTGATCACCGGGGCGCGGGCGGTGGCCGCGCAGGCCACGACCTTCGGCCGCTTCTCGCCGTTCGCGCGTCACGCGGTGATCAACGGCGCCGCCGGAGTGGTCGTCATGGCGTCGGATCGCCCGCTGTCGGTCATGGCGTTCGAGATCCGTGACGCGCGGGTCACCGAGATCGATGTGATCGCCGATCCGGAGCGCCTGGACGGGTTCGACTTCTCCGCCTTCGCCGGCTGACGGCCGACCGTCGGCACGACGCATCGGCCCCGGTCGGCGCGTCGGCGGGACGACGCGTCGGCCCGGGGCAGCGTGTCGGTGGGACGACGCGTCGGGTCGGCGCGGAGCCGCGCCGGCGGCGGATCAGCGTGGCGAAACGTACGCCAGCGGCGCGCGGACGTCGCCCCAGGTGCCGGTCAGCGTGGTACCGGCCGGCGCGGGCACCGATCCGGGGCGGCGGATCACGCCCAGCTCGACGGTGTCGGTGACGATGAGCGTCAGGTCGCCGTCGACCACCCGGCGCACCGCGCCGACGGCGGGCACGTCGCCGCCGGGGGCGTCGCTGGTGATGTCCATGCTCGGCTCCCGCACCTCGCGCCGGCCGTCGACCTCGAAGTACTCCTCGGCCTGCCCGGAGTTGGCGAGAATGGCGTCGGCCAGCGCGGCCGCGTACACCGGGTCGCCGACCGCGTCGTAGACCCAGCGCCGGCCGAGCACCGAGTGCTCGGTGGTGCCCACCAGCCGGTCGTCGGCACCGTCCAGCGGCGCGCCACGGTAGGTCAACGGCACCTGGTGCACCGGCCCGTCACCGCCCCGGACGAGGATCGTCTCGATGCCCACCTGCCCGGCGGGATCGTCGAACCGGTACCCGGCCACCCGCGTCACGTCGGCGCTGCCCGCGTACCAGTCGCGGGAAGGGAGCCAGGTCGCCAACAACTCCAGCTTGGTGGGACGCATGTCCGCCCGGTGCAACAACGCCATGTGCCGCATCGTACGCACCACGCGCAGCGGCCCGCTGCCCGCGTGACAGTGGGTAAAACGGTGGCGTCGACGGCCGCCCGGACCCAGACTCGGCCCTGATGGACCAGATCCGGCACACCGTGGAACTCGTCGGGAGTGTGCTCGGCGACCGGCTCGTCGGTGCCTACCTGCACGGTTCGGCCGTGCTCGGCGGGTTGCGGCCCGCCAGCGACCTCGACGTGCTCGTCGTCGCGGCCGACAGCCTGGTCGACCGGCAACGGCGGTTGCTGCTCGACGGGCTGCTGGCCACCTCCGGTTCGGTGAACCAGGCCCGCCCGGTCGAGCTGACCGTGGTCGTCGCGACCCAGGTCCAACCCTGGCGGTACCCGCCCACCGTCGACTTCCAGTACGGCGAGTGGCTGCGCGAGGCGTACCTGGCCGGCACGGTCCCGCAGCCGGAGACGATGGCGGACCTGACACTGGTGGTCGCGGCGGCCCGCGCCGGTGATCACCCGCTGGCCGGACCGCCCCCGGCCCGGGTGCTGGATCCGGTGCCCCGCGCCGACGTCGTCCGGGCGAGCCTGGCCGGCGTACCGGGGCTGCTCGACGATCTCGACGGCGACACCCGCAACGTACTGCTCACCCTCGCCCGGGTCTGGTTCACCGTGGCCACCGGCGAGGTCCGCGCCAAGGACGCCGCGGCCGACTGGGCCCTGGACCGCCTGCCGCCGGAACACCGGCCCGTCCTGGCCCACGCCCGCCGGCTGTACCTGGACTGTCGCTACGAGCAGGAGACCTGGAGCGAGACGTTGCGGGCCCAGGTCCGCCCGCACGTCCACGAAGTGCTGCGCCGCATAGCACAGGCCCGACGGCCCCACGGGTGAGCGGTCAGCCGGGCGCACGGCAGGTGGCGGTGCGCGCAGGTGGCGGTGCGCGGCGGAACTGCTCGGGCAGGTGTGCGGGCCTGCCCAGCGGGTACGCGCCGGCTTTCGACGACGGGAGCCGAGATGGCCGACGAGGCGCCGGACTACTTCCAGCCCGAGGGCGGAATGGTCCTCACCCACCTCCTGATCGTGCGCGACGTCAACCGCTCCCGGGAGTTCTACCGGCGAGTGCTGGGCGCGACGGTGGTGCGCGAGCGTCGTCCGGCCGTCCTGCGCCTGCACAACAGCTACATCGTGCTCAACGACGAGGGCGGCCCCACCGACGACAAGCCGACCGTACGAGCCCAGGCGCCGGCAGACCCGAACACGCTCAGCGGCGCGATCAACATCCGGGTGACCGACGTGCACGCCGTCTACGAGCGGTGGCGTGCCCGCGGCGGGGAGTTTCTGACCGAACCGAAGGACCACGCTGCGGAGATCCGCTGCTATCTGCGGGACCCGGACGGCTACCTGATCGAGGTCGGCCAGGCCACCGGCATCCTCGCCGAACAGGGCCGGGTCGCCGGGCCCGGCGACCCGGGGCGGGCCGCCGCCTGACATCTCATCGACAACCGGAGGAGACCGTGACCCAGCAGAAGCACGAGTCGGACAGTCAGCCCCGACTGCACCAGCACGGCCGGGAGATCCAGGCGTTCGGTACCGTCCGGCAGCTGCCGGTCGCCCTTTCCTACAACAGCCGGATGTACGCGTGTGAGCGGCTGAACCTGATCCTCGCCGACACCCGCATCCTGCATTCGCTGTACAAGAAACACCACTGGCTGATGCGTGGCCCGACCTTTTACCAGCTTCATCTGCTGCTCGACAAGCACGCCACCGAGCAGCTGGAACTGGTCGACATGATCGCCGAGCGGATCCAGACCCTGGGCGGCATCGCGGTGGGGGACCCGCGTCACGTGGCCGAGATGACCCGGATCCCGCGCCCGCCGAACGGGGCCGAGGAGGTGCCGGCGATGCTGTCGCGCCTGCTGGAGGCGCACGAGACGATTCTCGGGGACGCACACGACGCGGCGGCGCGGGTGGCCGAGGCCGGCGACGACGGCAGCAACGACCTGCTGGTCTCGAACGTGATCCGAACCAACGAGTTGCAGACCTGGTTCATCGCCGAGCACCTCGTGGACACGCCCGTGGTCTCGATCTGAGCGGCGAGGTCCGGCGCGGTCTACGGCGGCGCGGACGACGGTGACGTCCCCAGCGCGCGCACCGCGGTCGACGACATCACGGCCAGTTCGGGTTCCGCGGGCAGGAACACCGTCGGGACGCCCAGCGCCTGGTTCATCGCGGCGAGCCGGTACTCGGCCTGCAGGTCGGTGGTGTTACGCACGCCGCGGACGATCACCCCAGCGTCGTGGCGACGGCAGTAGGTGGCGGTCAACCCGCGCCAGGCCACCACGGTGACGGAGGTCCACTCGGCCGGCAGCATGGCCCGCACCGCGGCCGCTCGTGCCTCCTCGTCGGTGCCCGGATGCTTGGCGCTGTTGACCGCCACGAGCACCACCACGTCGGCGAAGAGGTCGCGCGCCCGGTGCAGCACGTTGAGGTGCCCCGGGGTGAAGGGATCGAAGCTGCCGGGGTAGACCGCTCGCACGCGTACGCCACCGGCGGTGATCTGCTGCTCGGCGCCGTGGCGGCGGAGCCAGGCTTGCGCGCCGGTGTCGGTGCTCATGGCCCGACTGTAGGTATCGGCTGGCGCGTCCGCTGGCCCTGGGCGCGGGCGATTCGTCACATCGCCGTGAGCGCGCCGATCGGCCTCAGGCGGGGTGGGGTTCGGTGCTGCGTTCCGGCTCCCACATCGAGGCCATCTCGTCGAAGGCGTGCTCCATGATCTGCTTCATGGCCCGGCGGGCGCCCTCCCCGTCGCCGCGCTGGATCGACTGGGCGACGTCGGCGTGCAGTTGCAGCGCCTGCTCGTGCGGGTGGTGCGGCATGAGGTGGTAGTGGTGGCGGCCGGTGAGCACCTCGGCGACCAGGTCCTGCAGCTTGACGAACATCTCGTTGCCCGAGGCGCGTAGCACCCGGCGATGGAACTCGATGTCCAGGCTGAGGAAGCGTTCCTCGTCGCCGGCCTTGCCCGCGGCCCACATCTTCGCGGCCAGGCCCACCAGGTCGCTCGCCCCGTCGTGGTCGACCCGGTGCGCGGCGAGCCAGGCGGCGTGTGGTTCCACCGCGGTCCGCAGCTCGGTGATCGAGCGGAGCTGGGCGATGCGCCCGGCCGAGGCGAGCCGCCAGCGGATCACCTGCGGGTCGAAGACGTTCCAGTCTCCGGCCGGGCGGATCATGACGCCGACCCGGCGTCGGGTCTCGATGAACCCCATTGACGCGAGCACCCGGAGCACCTCGCGGATCACCGAGCGGGACACCGCGTAGCGGTCGACCAGGTCATCGATGTTGAGCACCGCCCCTGGCGCGAGTTCCCCGCCGCAGATGGCGGTGCCGAGGTGGTCGAGGACGCGTCCGTGCAGCCCGGCCTCGGCAGGGGCGGTCTGAGCGGACGCCTCCGGGGAGGTCAGATCCACGGTTGGATCATATCAGTTAGGTCTATCCCTTGAATAAGTCTGCTTTTTCGGCCTAGCATCTCGCAATTGAACGGATTCAACAAGTACCTCGCCGACCTGACCGAGCGGCCAACGGCAGCGCCGCCGGTGGCACCCTCCGCCGAGTACGTTCCCGCGCGAGAAAGGCACCCCTCGTGAAGATCGTGGCCGCCGACGTCATCGTCTCCAGTCCGGACCGCAACTTCGTCACACTGAAGATCACCACAGAGGACGGCCTGACCGGTCTCGGTGACGGTACGCTCAACGGACGTGAACTCTCCGTCGCCTCGTACCTGCGTGACCACGTGGTGCCGCTGCTGCTCGGGCGCGACGCGCACCGCATCGAGGACGCCTGGCAGTTCCTGTACCGCTCGGCCTACTGGCGACGCGGGCCGGTCACCATGGCCGCCATCGCCGCGGTCGACGTCGCGCTCTGGGACATCAAGGCCAAGGCCGCGGGGATGCCGCTCTACCAGTTGCTCGGCGGCGCGTCGCGCACCGGCATCATGGCGTACGGCCACGCCTCCGGCCGCGACCTGCCGGAGCTGTTCGACTCCATCCGGTCGCACCTCGAACTCGGCTTCCGGTCGATCCGGGTGCAGACCTCCGTGCCCGGCATCAACGCCGTGTACGGCGTGGCCACCCAGCCCAGCGCCGACGGCAAGCGCTACGACTACGAGCCGGCGCAGCGCACCCCGCTGCCGGCCGAGGAGGACTGGGACACCCGCGCGTACCTGCGTCACCTGCCCGGCGTCTTCGAGGCGGTACGCAACGAGTTCGGGCCCGAACTGCCGCTGCTGCACGACGGGCACCACCGGATGACCCCGATCCAGGCCGCGAAGCTGGGCAAGGCCCTCGAACCGTACGACCTGTTCTGGTTGGAGGACTGCACCCCGGCAGAGAACCAGGAGGCGCTGCGGCTGGTCCGCCAGCACACCACCACGCCGCTGGCGATCGGCGAGGTCTTCAACACCGTCTGGGACTACCAGACGCTGATCCGGGAACAGCTGATCGACTACGTACGCTCGGCGGTCACCCACACCGGCGGCATCACCGCGATGCGCAAGCTGCTCGACTTCGCCGCGCAGTACCAGATCAAGTCCGGCATCCACGGCCCGACCGACATCTCGCCGGTCGGCATGGCCGCCGCGCTCCACCTCGACCTGGCCATCCACAACTTCGGCATCCAGGAGTACATGCGCCACGGCGACCTCACCAACGAGGTGTTCCGTCAGTCGTTCACCTTCACCGACGGTTACCTGCACCCGGGTGAGCAGCCGGGTCTCGGTGTCGAGCTGGACGAGGAGGCGGCCGCCCGTTTCCCGTACCAGCCGGCGTACCTGCCGTTCAACCGACTCCAGGACGGCACCGTCCATGACTGGTGACCAGTCGACCCGGCACGTGGTGGTGATGGGCGTCTCCGGAGCCGGAAAGACGACCGTGGCGCGGGGGGTCGCCGCGCTGACCGGGCTGGTGTTCGCCGAGGCCGACGAGTTCCACTCGGCGGCGAACGTGACCCGGATGCGGGCCGGCGTACCCCTGGACGACGCGGCCCGCTGGCCGTGGCTGCGCGCCCTGGCCGACTGGATGGCCGCCCGGCATCGGGAGGGTGTGTCGACGGTGCTGGCCTGCTCGGCGCTCAAGCACTCGTACCGGGAGGTGCTCCGGCAGGGTCCACCGGAGGTGGACTTCGTGCACCTGGCCGGGCCGACCGAGGTGATCCGGGAGCGGTTGACGCTGCGGGCGGGCCACTACATGCCGGCGAGCCTGCTCGACTCGCAGACCGCCACCCTGGAGCCGCTCCGCCCCGATGAGCGGGGCCTCGTGCTCGACCTGCGACTCACCACCGACGCGCTGATCACCACCGCCGCGAACCAGCTAAACCTCCCCCGCCACCCCACCCCCGTCCCACCCCACCCCTAACCCCCACCCCCGCCCCGGGTCCGCGTCGATCTTGCAACTTCTGTCCCCGCAAAGGCCTCGCAGGGGGACACGTAGGCGACCGAAAGTGCAAGATCGGCGGGCGGGGGCGGGGTGGGGGTAGCACGGGGGGTGGGGTGGGGGGCGGGTTTGGGGGTTTTGGGGGTACGGCGGGGGGTGGGGGGCCACCATCGAGCCGCAGGGGTGCGGAGACCGACGGCGGGTGGCGAGCGTGCGGGAGACAGCGGTCGAGCCGATCGTCAGTGCCGACGATGCCGGCCTGGCGGAGCAGGTGTGGCGCAACGCAACCGAGGATCCGGACGCGGTGCAGTTCGTCCGGCCCGAACCCGATCCCCGGTCGTGGCCGGTGCGCCGCTCCGGACGTGGTGGCGCCCTGCCGGTGACCTGCCGGCAGTTCCGCGACGACGTGCTGGCGGTGGCCCGTGGCTTCCTCGCCGCGGGGATCGCACACGGCGATCGGGTGGGGCTGCTCAGCCGGACCCGGTACGAGTGGACGCTCGTCGACTACGCCCTCTGGTCGATCGGCGCGGTGACGGTGCCGATCTACGACACCTCCAGCACGGAGCAGATCCGCTGGATGCTCGGTGACTCGGGTGCTGTCGGGTGCGTGCTGGAGACCGCCGACCATGCCGCCAGCGTGGCCGAGCTGAAGCCGGAGCTGCCCGAGTTGCGGCAGACGTGGCGCATCGACGCCGGCGACCTCATCGAGCTGGTGGCGCGGGGCCGAGCCGTCGACGCCGCCGAGGTGGAGGCCCGTCGAGCCGCCGTGAAGGGCGCCGACATCGCCACCATCGTCTACACCAGCGGCACCACCGGACCGCCCAAGGGCTGCGTGCTGGCCCACCACAACCTGTCCGCCGACATCGGCAACGCCACCGCCGTGCTGCCCGAACTGCTGCATCCGGGCGCGTTGACGGTGCTGTTCCTGCCGCTGGCACACGCCTTCGCCCGGTTGATCCAGGTCGGTATGGTGCACACCCGCGCCACGATGGTGCACAGCGCCGACCTCTCCGGCGTACTCGACCAGCTGCGCCGGTTCCGGCCCACCTTCATCCTGGCCGTGCCCCGGATGTTCGAGAAGATGCACGACCAGGCCCGGCACACCGCCGAGGACGCGCACCGGGGGTGGCTGTTCGGTCTCGCCGAGCGGGCGGCCGTGCGGTACAGCCGCGCGTTGGACACCCCGAGCGGGCCCGGCGTACTGCTGCGCCTGGCGCACCTGGTGTTCGACCTGGCCGCGTACCGTCGGCTGCGCGCCGCGCTCGGCGGACGGTGCCGGATGGCCATCGTCGGCGGCGCGCCGATGGGGGAGCGGCTGGGCCACTTCTTCCGGGGTGCCGGCATCACGGTGCTGGAGGGGTACGGGTTGACCGAGACCTCTCCGGCGCTGACCGCGAACCTGCCGACGGCGATTCGGATCGGCACGGTCGGGCGACCCCTGCCGGGTGTGCGCATCCGGATCGCCGACGACGGCGAGATCCACGCCCGTGGCGAGGTGGTGTTCGGTGGCTACTGGAACAACCCGGAGGCCACCCGGGAGGCGCTGACCGACGACGGCTGGCTGCGCACCGGCGACCTGGGCGCACTCGACGACGACGGCTTCCTGCGGATCACCGGCCGGACGAAGGAGATCATGGTCACGGCCGCGGGCAAGAACCTCGCGCCCGCGCCGATCGAGGAGCGCATCCGGGCACATCCGCTGGTCAGCCAGGTGATGCTCGTCGCCGACGGCCGTCCGTACGTGGCCGCACTGGTTACCGTCGATCCGCAGGCGTGGACGCGTTGGCGGGAGCAGCACGGGCATTCCGGGGCGTCGGTGTCCGCGTTGCGGGACAGCCCGCAACTGCGTGCGGAGATTCAGACCGCCATCGATCGGGCGAACCGGAGCGTCTCCCGGGCCGAGCAGGTCAAGACCTTCCGGATCCTGCACCGCGACCTCACCGAGGCCGACGGGGAACTCACCCCCACCCTCAAGATCAAACGGGAGGCCGTGCAGGACCACTTCGCCGACGAGGTGGCCGCCCTCTATGAGGGGCACTAGCGTCGCGACGCCGCCGCCCAGCCAGTGGTGATCATGAATAGCGCGGCGCTGTAGGTCGCCATCACCAGCACACCCTGACCGGGCATCGTCGTCCCAGCCGCACCAAGGCCGATCAGCAGGTCCGAGAAGAGGAACAACGCGCCGCCGAGAGCGACCCGCCGGCCGAGCGCGGTCGCGGTCGCCGCCATCACGCTCAACGCGAGGCTGTACCCGAGCACCGGCAGCCGCAGCTCGCCCAGCCGGGGCCAGAGCAACGCGTTCGCCGCTGCCCACAGCGCCAGATACCCGGCCACCGCCACCGGTCGGGGCCAGCGGTGACCGACGAACGCGGTGATGAACGCCAGCTGCGTGCCGAGGAAGCAGCCCATCCCGACCAGGAACGCGGCGTCCGACGGCAGCAGCAGCGCGACGTCCCCGGCGGTGGCGAGGAGCAGCCCGACGGTGACCGGGGCACCCGCCGCGCGGACCCGCCAGAGCCAGGCCAGCAGCAGCGGCGCCAAGAGCGGCTTGGCCAACCACTGCACCGCGCGCACGTCGGTGGCGACGGCGATCAGTTCGACGGCGGCCACGGCGGCGAACACCCACAGCAGCGTCGCGTCGCGCTCCGGGCGCTGGTTCGGTACGCCGGCCGGTCGCCTCGCCGGGCCGGTGTCGGATGCGGGCTTCACCGGGCCGGCTGCCAGCCGGGGCGGCCCAGCAGGTAGCCGAGCCGCTCCCGCCACGACCTGGCGGTACGCAGGTCCCGCGCGATCGCCGCGTACTCGTGCGTCGCCACCCGCAGCGGGTTGTAGGTGCCGATGTTCTTGGTCAGGCCGTACCGGACCGCCTCGCTCTCGGCCTGGAAGCTGCCGAAGAGCCGGTCCCAGATGATCAGGATGCCGCCGTAGTTGCGGTCCAGGTACTCGGCGTTCGAGCCGTGGTGCACCCGGTGGTGCGACGGGGTGTTGAAGAGAAACTCGATCGGTCGTGGCAGCACGTTGATCCGCTCGGTGTGCAGGAAGAACTGGTAGAGCAGGCTGATCGACTGCTGTAGGAAGATCATCCACGGTGGAATGCCGAGCAGGGCCAGACCGAGCCAGAACGGCAGCGACGTCATCGGCGTCCAACTCTGCCGCAGCGCCGTGGAGAAGTTGAAGAACACGCTGGAGTGGTGCACCACGTGTCCCGCCCACAGCAGCCGGACCTCGTGGTGCGCCCGGTGGAACCAGTAGTAGGCGAAGTCGTCGGCGAAGAACAACAGCACCCACACCCACCAGTCGCCGGGGGAGAGACTGAACGGTGAGATGGTGTACGCGGCGGCGTACAGACCGATCGTGAGCAGCTTCCACGGCACGCCGATGACCTGACTGCCGGCGCCCATGGTCAGGCTGGTGGCGGTGTCGCGGGCCTCGTAGCCGCGCTCGGCGTCGTCGGGCGCGAACCGGTAGGACAACGCCTCGACGATGATGAGCAGCAGGAACGCGGGGATGGCGTAGAGCACGGCGGGGATCATGCCCGGCTGTCCTTTCTGGTCGGGGCGGTGAGTGCGGCGGTGAGCAGGGACCGGGCCTGTTCGACGGCGTCGGTGTCCCGGCCGTCGGCGATGGCCTCGGCCAGCCGGCGGTGCCCGGTGACGTCGAGAAGTTCGGTGGCGCGCCGCTGCGGCGGCACCTCGGCCACCGCCAGGGCACCGGCCACCAGACTGTTGAAAGCCAGCAGGTACGCGGTGTTACCGCAGCCGTCCAGGATGAGCCGCCACACCCCGATGTTGGCCTCACCCATGGCCGTCAGGTCGGGGGCGAGGGCGGCGAACTCCTCGACCGCGTGCACGATCCGACGCCGTGCCGCCTCGTCGGCGCGGCGGGCGCAGAGCCGGGCCGCGTCCACCCCGATGCAGGCCCGCATGTCCATCATGTCGCGAACCAGGGTGGCAACCGGCAGGACGTCGCCGGACTGCACCAGGGACATTGCGAGGTCCAGGCCGGCGTGCACCCGCCAGTCCAGCACCCGGGTCGCCCCGCCCTGGCTGACCCGGACCAGGCCGAGCTGCTGCAACCGGCGTAGTGCCTCGCGTACCGCGTGCCGGTTCACCTGGAAGGTCGCGGCCAGCTCGCGCTCGCCCGGCAGGCTGTCGTCGGTGCGATAGGTGCCGCTGACGATGGCGTCGCGCAACTGTCCGAAGACGAGGTCGGAGACGGAGGCCCGGGTGACGGGGACGAATGCCATGACCGGCAGTGTGGCCCAGCGCACATCAACTCGTCAACTGGTTGGACCAGTATCGGTCGCATCGATCCGACACGCCCGTAGGCTGGTGACCTGGGCATTGCGGTGAGTTAGGGTGCCTTCGCGGTGAGTGGCGGTCGGGCATGGGAGGCGCCGGTGACGAGACGACGGCGTGGCCTCGTTGGCGCGGCGTTACGACTGGGCCTCCTGATCGTGGCTGCCGGCGTGGCGTGGTGTGCCTACGACGTCGCCTCTCCGGATGTCGCCCACGCCGCCGACGACCCGCCCGTCGCCACCCGGGACGCACCGGCCACCCGGGCCGCCGACCTGGTCCGCGGCCTGCTCGCCCCGGAGCCGCAGGGGTCGACGTCATCACCCGACCAGTCACCACCGGCGGAGCCGGGGGATCAGACCACGCCCCCCACCGATGCCGGACCACCGGACGCTCCGCCGCCACCTGCCGGCGCGCCGCCGGTGGGTGCGGCACCGCCCGCCGGACAGATGACGCCGCCCGCCGACCCGGCTCGGTCGAACCCGGCTCCGACCGGGCCGGCGTCGCCACCGGCCGCTCCGGACCGGGCCGGCGACCCGCCGCCGGCGGACCGCGCGGCCGGATCGCCGCCTCCTCCGAGCAGCGTCGACAACCGATCGGCGGAGTTGGTGGCGCGGCTGATCGCGCCGCTGCCCGAAGCGGTACGCGACGAGGTGGCCGCTCGGGTCGCCGCCGCGGGACCGCTCGCGGAGCCGCTGATCGCCGTGCTCGAGCAGCTCCTGGAGCCCGATCCGCCACTGCTCGACTCCATCGTGGCCGGCCTGGACCCTCCGCTGCTGGACTGGGCGCCGATCCTCGACCTGTTGGCACCGGTACTCGACGTCCTGGAACCCGTCGTCGGCCTGCCGCAGCCCGCGCCGGCCCCGACGCCGATGGACCCCGCTCCCGAACCCGATCCGGATCCCGCCGCGCCGCCGGGAGCCGAGCCGGCGGCACCGAGCCTGCCGGGCC
The DNA here is from genome assembly GCF_056150025.1 of Micromonospora aridisoli. Taxonomy (NCBI): domain Bacteria; kingdom Bacillati; phylum Actinomycetota; class Actinomycetes; order Micromonosporales; family Micromonosporaceae; genus Micromonospora; species Micromonospora aridisoli. The sequence goes on from NZ_JAXCFK010000012.1 coordinate 213,057, forward strand.
TTGCCGGCCTCGGCACGGACAACCGCCGGTCGGCCCGCTCGGCCCACGGCGTAATCCGCCACGGCTCGGAACCCTCGACAGCGTCGCGGCCGCAGAGCCCCGAACGGATCGTCGACGAAGGACAGCACGAGCGGAAGCGGCGGGCCGGGCGCACACCGGGCGAGCCGCCGCTGTCCCCGGCTCCCGGCACGAGCGGCGCCGACCAGGCCTGTACCTCGCACAGCGGCCCGGTCGACACCGGTGCGGCCGGCTGGACGCCGCCGCCGGTCAGCAGCCGGGTGAGCCGCCCGGCGCGTGCCCGGCTGCGGCGCTCCCGATCGCCACGCCCACGCAGCCGGCCGGCCTGACCGGAGCGGAAAGCGCCATCCGCGCCGCCACGCCGGTCAGGGCCGTGCGGCGCGACGCCTGACCGCCGTACCCCGCGACCGTCATCGGCCTCGGCCGCGCTCGTCCGCGCGGTGCCGGCCGAACCCCGTCTTGCCGACCTCACGCCTCACCAGGAGCTGCCATGCACGTCACCCTGCCGGTCAACCGCGCCCGATGGTGCGACCTCGACTGGCTCGTCGACCTCGTCACCGCCACGATCGTCCCGACGTCCCTCGGCGCGTGGCTCGTGCCCGACCAGCGGCGGCGACCCGCCGTGATCGCCGCCGTGGCCCGGATCTGGATCGAGCACGCCCTGCTGTTCGGCGACGCGTTCCTGCTCAAGGATGGCACCGCCGCGACCGTCTGGTTCCACCGGTACCGCCCGATCCCACCGCCGCCACGCTACGACGAGCGACTCGACGACGGCAGCGGCGAACATGCCGTCCGCTTCCGTCGTCTCGATCACATCCTCACCAACCGGCGTCCCGTCGAGGCCCACAACCACCTGGCGTTCCTCGCCGCACCACCGGACGCGGACCGGGCCCGACAGGCCGCGGCGGTCCTCGCCGGCAGCCACCGGTGGATGGACAACCTCGGCCTGCCCACGTACACAGAAGTGCACGGCGACGACGACCTGCACCTCCACCACCGGTTCGGCTACCGCGCACGGCACCGCGTCTCGCGGCCCGACGGGTCCGCGGTACACCTCCTCTGGCGACCGGTGCCGTCGGTCCGGCTCTTCCGGTCCGATCCTTCGATGCCTCGGTCGGATCCCGCCGGAGCCCCGGAACCGGCCCGGTCGCTGACGGTGACCGAGGCCGTGGCAGGTGTCCCGGTCTGCCGGTGACCGCTGGCGTGTCGCCGGGCCGTCGGGCGTCTCGCGAACTCCGGTTCGGGGAGCGCCCGGACGGCCCGGCCGCGGGCTCAGCGCTGGGCGGTCGGTGACGGGGGAGCGCTGCCACCCTGGGTGGCCTCGCCGGACATCAGCTCCACAATCGCCTTGCGGTCGGCCGCCGAGGGCAGGCCCCAGCCGGGCTGGTACCCGTACACCTCGCGCAGCGGGCTGGCGCTGGTCCGCCCGCCGAGAATCTCGACGGCGTCGGTGTCGATCAGGCCGGGGTGCTCGACCCCGCATGCCTCGGCGACCTTCGTCAGGTCCCGCCGCAGGGTCTTCACGTAGTGTGCCGCCCGCACGGCCTTCGACGTCGGGTCCAGCCCTCGGGTCAGCCAGGCGTTCTGGGTGGCCACCCCGGTGGGGCAGGTGTCGGCGTGGCACTTCTGCGCCTGGATGCAGCCGATCGCCAGCATCGCCTCCCGGCCGACGGCCACCATGTCGCAACCGAGCGCGAAGGCGACCACCGCGTTGTCGGGCAGGCCGAGCTTGCCGGAGCCGATGAAGACGACCTGCTCGTGCAGGTCACGTTCGGCGAAGATGGGGTAGATCCGGGCGAAGCCCTGTTGGAACGGCAACGACACGGAGTCGGTGAAGATCAGCGGCGCGGCGCCGGTACCGCCCTCGCCGCCGTCGACGGTGACGAAGTCGACTCCCCGGCCGGTGTCGCGCATCAGGTCGGCCAGCTCGGTCCAGAAGTCGAGGTCGCCCACGGCGGACTTGATGCCGACCGGCAGACCGGTCTCGGCGGCCAGGAGTTCCACCCAGTCGAGCAGGCTGTCGCAGTCGGAGAACTCCGCGTGCCGCGACGGGCTGACGCAGTCCTGCCCCACCGGGATCCCGCGGGTCGCGGCGATCTCCGCGGAGACCTTCGCCGCCGGTAGCAGGCCGCCCAGGCTGGGCTTGGCACCCTGGCTGAGTTTGATCTCCAGCGCCCGCACCGGGGCGCTGGCCACCACGTCCTTGAGGCGGGCCAGGTCGAAGCGGCCTCGCTCGTCGCGGCAGCCGAAGTACGCGGTGCCGATCTGCAGGATCAGTTCTCCACCATGGCGGTGGTACGGCGACAGCCCGCCCTCGCCGGTGTTGTGCAGACAGCCGGCGATCGCCGCGCCACGGTTCAGCGCCTCGACCGCGGGACCGGACAGCGAGCCGAAGCTCATCCCCGAGATGGTCACCACCGATTCGGGCCGGAACGCGTGGGTGCGCCTGCGGGCGGCCCCGAGCACCTTCGCCGAGGGCAGCCGCACCTCGTGGCCGATCGTCGGGGTTGACGCGGGCACCGCCCGCCCGAAGGTGCGGTGCTTGATCACCGGGTAGCCCGGGGTGTACTCGATGTCGTTGTCGGTGCCGAACCCGAAGTAGTTGTTCTGTCGCTTCGCCGAGGCGTACACCCAGCGACGCTGGTCCCGGGTGAACGGACGTTCCTCGTTGTTGCCGGCCACGATGTACTGCCTCAGCTCCGGCCCGAGCGATTCGAGCAGGTAGCGGGCGCGACCCAGGAGCGGGAAGTTGCGTCTCAGCGCGTGCTCGCGCTGCAGCAGGTCACGGGCGGCGAGCGCGGCGAGGGCGGTGACGGCGGCGGGTACGGCGTGACGGGCCCATCTCATCCCGCCACACTTTCCGTCGCCGGCCTCGGTCAAACGTCCAGACGCGCAGCTCAGGCCCGGCATGGCAGGTCGGCGGCGACCTACTCCTCGATGGCTCCGCCCATCCGGCGCAGATGCTGCCGGAAGGTCAGCGACGGGTCGGCCGCCCGGGCGGCCAGATAGTCGGCGAAGCCGGTCTGGTCGCGTAGCGTCTCGCCGGCCCGGATCCGGCGAGCCTGCTCCCGCTCGGTACGCCCGATCCGCGCCGCCGTGTCGAGCACCTGCCCGACCTGGTCGGCGGCGACGAAGAGCACCCCGTCGTCGTCGGCGAGCACCACATCGGTGGAGTCCACCAGGTGCGGGCCGAAGCGCGCGCTGGTCAGCGTCTCCGGCCCTCGCCCGTCGAGTCGCAGTGGGCCGAGCGGACACGCGCCGTAGCTGAACACCGGCAGGTCGATGTCGACCAGCTCCGGGGTGTCCCGGTGCAGCCCCCAGACCACCACACCGGAGAGTCCGACCGCGACCGCCTCCAGTACCGCCAGGTCTCCCACGCACGCCTCGTCCACGCGCCCCTCGTTGTCGATCACGAGCACGTCACCGGCGGCGGCCCGGCCGTACGCCTCCAGGAACACGTCCACGCTGCCGTGGTGCCGAACCGGCAGCACCCGTCCGGCCACCCGCTGTCCGTCGCGGACCGGCCGGACGCCCACCGGCGCGGCGCGGGGCGGCACCCCCAGGCGTACGCAGGCGTCGGCCACCAGGGGCGTGGACAGTTCGGCGAATCGGTCGATCATTCCGTCCGTCCTTTCCACGACGATGCCGGCCCGCCATCGTAGGAGCGGCGACCCGAAGCCGAGCCAGGTCCAATCCGCCGCCGCTGGTTCCGTCCCCCCGGCGATCTCCCCGAACAGGTGGTCGATCCGGTCGGCCGCAGCGTCAGAGGACGCGGTTCGTCAACGGCCGAAAGTTTCGATCCCGGACGTCGATCGGCTGACTCTCCGGGCTCCGGCGCGGTCCATCGCCCCAGGTAGATGCCGCATTGCCGCCCTTCGCGACGACTCGGACCAACTCGGCACACACTGCTATCAAATAAGATCAATGTTGACATTCATCCGACTCGATGCTTGTCTGTCGTTGGAAGCGCTCCCACACCGACATCACCGACAAAACGGAGGATGCACCATGCGTCTACGCAGGCCCGATCAGTCCGGCGGGGCGTCCCGGTCAGCCGTCCGCCAGCCCCTTCGGGTGCTCGCCGTGCTGTTCGCGATGGTGGTCGGCGTGCTGCCCTGGAGCAGCCCGGCCCAGGCCCACGGCACCATCATCAACCCGGCTTCGCGCGCCTACCAGTGCTGGCAGAGCTGGGGTAGCCAGCACACGAACCCGGCCATGCAGCAACAGGACCCCATGTGCTACCGGGCGTTCCAGGCGAACCCGGACACCATGTGGAACTGGATGAGCGCGCTGCGGGACGGTCTCGGCGGTAACTTCCAGGCCCGCACCCCGGACGGGCAGCTGTGCAGCAACGGCCTGTCCAGGAACGACAGCCTGAACCAGCCCGGCGCGTGGCGGGCGACCAACGTCAGCCGCAACTTCACGGTCCAGCTGTACGACCAGGCGAGCCACGGCGCCGACTACTTCCGCGTCTACGTCAGCAAGCAGGGGTTCGACCCCACCACCCAGCGTCTCGGGTGGGGCAACCTCGACTTCATCACGCAGACCGGCAGGTACGCTCCGGCGCAGAACATCTCGTTCAACGTCTCGACCTCCGGCTACACCGGACGCCACATCGTCTTCGTCATCTGGCAGGCTTCGCACCTCGACCAGGCCTACATGTGGTGCAGTGACGTGAACTTCGTCTGATCGTCAAGGTCGACATCGGTATCACCGCTCCGACCCAGGCCCGACCGGCCTGGGTCGGAGCGGTCTGTCGGTCACCTACGCGGAGACCGTCGCACCGTCCTCCGGGGCGACGGACCGTGAGCAGCCGGAGCCGGTGCGCCTGCCCGCCCGGTGGGCCGGGTTTCCGTCCGCCGCCCGACGGGTAGGTCGGCCCGGACGAGACACCCGCCCCCTGTGGAGGACCATCCGATGCGAGACGACTTCGGTGACGCGGTGGGGGACACCCTCCGCTCGATACTTCTCTTCCTGCCCAAGGCCCTCGCCTTCGTGGCGATCCTGGTGGTCGGCTGGCTGATCGCCAAGGCCGCCCTGAAGCTGGTGAACCGGCTGCTCGAACGGGTCGGATTCGACCGCGCGGTCGAGCGCGGCGGCATCCGTCGGGCCCTGGCCCGATCCCGTTACGACGCCAGTGACATCGTCGCCCGGCTCGCCTACTACGGGATCCTGCTGCTCACCCTCTACCTGGCCTTCGGCGTCTGGGGACCGAACCCGATCTCCGACCTGATCGGCGGGGTCATCGCCTGGCTGCCCCGCGCCTTCGTCGCGATCGTCATCGTGGTCGTCGCCGCCGCCATCGCCAGCGCGGTGCGGGACATCATCTCCGGCGCCCTCGGCGGACTGTCGTACGGCCGGCTGCTGGCCACCGTCGCGTCGGCGTTCATCCTCGGTCTCGGCATCATCGCCGCGCTCAACCAGATCGGTGTCGCCACGGCGGTGACCACGCCGGTCCTGATCGCGGTGCTGGCCACCGTCGGCGGCATCCTCGTGGTCGGCGTCGGTGGGGGCCTGGTGCGTCCGATGCAGAGTCGGTGGGAGTCCTGGCTGGCCCGCGCCGAGCAGGAGTCGCGGACCATCGCCGAGCACGCCCGCGCCTACTCCGCCGGCCGCCGCGACACCGACGAGCGTCTCGCCGACCCCGCCACCCCGGCCTCCGCACCCACGTACGCGCCGGCCCCGGCCGCGCCCAGCACTCTCGGGCCGGTGGACGGAGAACCGGCCACCCGCACCTCCGCAGGCGACGACCCGGAGGCGACCCAGGTCGTCACCGGACCCGGCATCGACTCCGACCCCACCACGCCGCTGCCGCGCCAGGATCCGACCACGCCGCCGGCGGGCGAGAGCGACCCGGACGCCACCCAGGTGGTCTCCTCGAACGCGCCGCAGGTGCCGGCGCAGCGCGACGACGCCGACTCCACCATCGTGTTGCCGAGGACCGGGGAGCAGCGCTGAAACACCGGGGCGGAACGGGGCCGAGGGCGGTCCCGTTCCGCCCCCGGCCTTCCGGTCGCGTCCGCCGCACCGGCTTGGGCCGCCGGGGGAGGCGCTAACATCACCACCATGACCTGGCGACATTGATCCGTCATCCGAGGCCGTGGGCCGCCACGGACACCGACACCGGCGTCCGTGACCCGTCCCACCCGAAAGGCCCCGATGACCCCGACCTCGCCGCGTGTCCGTCGCCTGGCCGGCACGCTCTACGCGTACGCGTTCCTCACCGACCTGGTCCTGCTCTATCCGGCGTATGCGCTGCTCTTCGCCGACACCGGCCTGTCGGTGGGACAAATCTCCTCGCTGTTCGTCATCTGGTCGCTGGCCGGCATCGTGCTGGAGGTTCCCTCCGGCGCCTGGGCCGATGTGACCTCCCGCCGTCGGATGCTCTGCCTAGCGCCCCTGTGCACCGCCGCCGGATTCGCGCTCTGGACCCTGGCACCGTCCTATTCGGCGTTCGCCGCCGGGTTCGTCCTCTGGGGAGCCGGCGGCGCGCTCGCCTCCGGCGCGACGGAGGCCCTGGTCTTCGACGAACTCGACCGCCTCGGCGCCGCCGACCGGTACGCCCGCGTCATCGGTCGGGCGCGTACCGCCGGCACCGTCGGGGTGTTGGGATCGATCGTGCTGGCCGCCCCGGTGCTCGGCCTCGGCGGCTTCCCTGCGGTCGGCGCGGCCAGCGTCGCGGCCTGCCTGCTCGCCGCCACTGTCGCTCTCCGCCTTCCCGAACACCGCCGCACGGCTGCCCGCAACGCCGACCCGGGCGGCGCGGCCTCCTCGGTCGAGGGTGCCACGGCGGAGAGCACCGTCGGGGGTGGCACGGCGCGCACCGTCGGGGGCCGGCCCGCGGACGCCGTCGCGGACCCCGGTCCGAACAGCGGCGAGCCGGGCTGGTGGGACGGGCTGCGGGCGGGAGTAACCGAGGCCCGGGACGACCGGGCGGTACGCGGGGCCGTGCTGCTCGTCGCCACGGTCACGGCCGTCTGGGGAGCGCTGGACGAGTACACCCCACTGCTGGCCCGCGACACCGGAGTCGCGCTGGCCACGGTGCCGCTGCTGCTCCTGATCGTCACCATCGGGCAGATCCTCGGGGGCCTGCTCGCTCCCGCCGGGCAGCGGCTCGGCCGTCGTGGGTACGCGCTCCTGCTGGCCGGCTCGGCGCTGGCCCTGGCCGGCGGCGCGCTGGTCGGTCATCCGGCCGGCTTCGGCCTGGTGGCGGTGGCGTTCTGCGGCCTTCAACTGGCCTCGGTGCTGGCCGATGCGCGGCTACAGGCTCGGATCACCGGGCCCGGGCGGGCCACCGTCACCTCGCTCGCCGGCATGGGCACCGATCTGACCGTCATCGTCGTGTACGCGGGGTACGGCCTGGTCGCCACCGTGGCGGGCAATCCGGTGGCGTTCGCGGTCGCCGCCGTGCCGTACCTGCTGATCGCGGCGCTGCTGACGGCCCGGCCGGCCGCCCACCGGAGACCGCCCTCGCCGGTGCCGGCGGTCCGGACGGGATGACCGGCTTCAGCCGGGATCGTCGTCCAGGTAGACCCATCGGCCGTCCTCGCGGACGAAGCGGCTGCGTTCGGTCACCGTGCCCGGTTCCCGTCCCTCGCGGTAGTGGGCGCGGAACTCCACGGTGCCGGTGCTGTCGAAGAGGCCGCCGCCGTCAGTGCCGAGCACCTCCAGCCGGGTCCACCGCTGGGCGGGGTCGAGGTGCAGCCGTGGTGGCCGGGTCCGGGGGTGCCAGCTGCGCAGCAGGTAGTCGGCGTCGCCCACGGCGAAGGCCGCGTACCGGGACCGCATCAGCGCCTCGGCGGTCGGCGCGTCGGCCTCGCCCCGGTGCAGCCGTCCGCAGCAGTCCGCGTACGGCAGGCCCTGCCCGCACGGGCACGTGCCGGACACCTCGGCCCCGCGCGCCGGTCGTCTGTCTCGCTTCGCCACGTCGCCATCCTTCCGGTCGCCGCCTCGGCCGTGGACGTCGGGGCGTCCCACCCGCGTCGACGCGGACCGTGGCCCGAGCCGGTCAGCGGGATCCGGCGCGGGCACCCCGGCGGCTGCCGAACGACTCCATCGTGGTGGCCCGCTTCGCCGGCGGTGCGCTGGCGGAGCGCGGCCGTGCGGCGGCGGCCTGGGTGGCCGAGGTCTTCCTCGTCGGCGTCCGCTTCGTACCCGCGGCCTTCCGGGCCGGTGCCGTCGCGCCGGACGCCTTCGCCGGTGCCTTGGCGGGTGCCTTCTTCGCGGGTGCCTTCGTGGCCGCAGCGGTCTTCTTGGCCGCGGTCGCCTTGGCGGTGGGCCGGCGGGCCGGGGTGGCGGTGGCGGAGACGGCCTTCTTGCGGGCGACGCGGGACGTCGTCGGCGTCGGCTTCGTGTCGGGCGTCTTCGCCGCGGTGGCTCCGGTGGCCCGCTTCGCCGCCGTGGCCGCCTTCTTCGCCGCCACCTTCCGCGGCGGCGGGGCCTTGTCCGCCCCGGTCCGCTTCCTGGCCCGTCCTGCCTGCGCCATCGTCGCTCCTCGGGATCTGCCGTTGGCGACGGGTCTTCCCGACGCCCCGACGGTCAAACGCGGGTTCACGATGCCCGGGTGGCGAAGACGATGACGTTGTCGGCGTACTCGCCGTCGAAGCGGCCGCCGCAGGTGATCAGGCGGAGCCCGGCGGCCTCGCCCGGGCCGTAGACCAGGTCGGTGGGAAACCTGTCCTTCGGGTACGCCTCGACGCCGTCCACGGCGAAGCGCACCGTACGGGTGTCGGTCCGGACGATCTCGACGGTGTCGCCGGGACGCAGTCGCCCCAGGTCGAAGAAGACGGCCGGCCCGGTCCGGGAGTCCACGTGGCCGACGAGCACGGCGTTGCCGATCTCGCCCGGACTGACCCCGGGCCGGTACCAGCCCGCCACGTCGGGCTGGTCCAGGGGCGGCACCTCCAGCGCTCCGGTGTCGTCGGCGGCGACGGGAACGAGCGGTGCGCGTACGCCGATGGTGGGGATCCGCACCTCGACGGGTGCGGCCCGGGGCAGCGGCGGCAGGCTCGGCGCGGGCGCCGCCCGGTGTGGGACGGCCGCGCCGTCCGGCTGCGGTGGTCGGGCGGGCAGCCGCGCCACGCCCGTGCCGACCAGCGCGAGACCGGTCAGCGCGAGCAGCGCGAGCAGCAAGCGCTGCAGGTGGTACGCCCGCACGGGAACCTCCGTTCGCCGGTGCCCGCGCCCGGCGGGCGAGGGCCGGTGTCGACCGTCCTCGGTCCCGCCGACCGGCCATGCACGTCGACACAGGGCTGGGAAAGCGGCGGCGGGGGGCGTCCGTCGGAACCACCTCGGGTGCCCGCACCGTGGAGCGGTACGGGCACCCGTCGCAGGATGGATGGGGTGAGCCGCGGGTCAGCGCGTCGCGGCGGTGATGGCGTGGCGGCGACGTCGGGCGAGGATGACGGCACCGCCGAGCGCGGTGACGAGCAGCGTGGCTCCCGTGGCCAGCGTCCCGGCGCCGTCGCCGCCGTCACGGCCTCCCGCCTGGGCACCGCCGATCGGGGTGACGGTGAAGGTGGCGCTGCCGTCGGGCGTGCCGTCACCGCAGGTGGCCGTCACCGTGTACGTGCCGAGGGTGAACCCGGCGGTGAACAGTTCGGCGCTCAACCCGCCACCCGCGGCGGCGGTGGTGGAGCGGACGTTCTGGTCGCGGTCGGGCCCGGTGACGCGGAAGATCGCGTCGCCCGACTTCGGGTTGCAGGTCGTCGCGGTCAGTACGACGGTTCCGCCGACCGGCGTGGTGGACGGCGACACGGTGGTGTCGGCCAGCGCGGCGCCGGGCAGCAGCAGCGCGCCGAGGGCGATGCCGCCTGCAGCCGGTACGAGAAATCTTGTTGCCTTCATACGCGTCTTCCCTCACTTTTCGTCCGCTGACTGCGTGGGACGTCGTTCGGGTGGCCAACTCCGTGACTAGCACCGGTGTGCCCAACACTAGGTGGGCTTGGGACCCGATCCGGTGAAAATGAGAAATCCTCGTTGCCATCCCGTGTCCACCCGGACGCCGCAGCCGTCGCCGCAGAGGGCGATCTGGGTCCGCTGCCCGGCTGCTGGCGGAGTTGGAGGTGTGGCGGGGCCGTGTCGCTTTGGGGGCTGTCGGGGGTGTGGTCTGGCGACCTCCGTTTGTGGGCGCTGTTGGGGGTGTGGCCCGCCGTGCCCGGTTCCGGGCGGTCAGGCTTGATTCCTGCGCGGGGCGCGGCGGGCCACACCCTCGTCGTGGGTGACCTCCGCCCGGGTGCGCCGGGTGTCCGGTTTCGTGGGGTGTCGGGTGGGGATCTTGGGTGCGGTTTCGTCCTTCGGTGGGTGGTTTGGGACCAAGATTGCGGGGCGGTTGGGGGCTCGGGGTGGAATGGGTGGCGGGGTCGGGGTGGTTGTTGACGGGTGAGCGACCGTGGAAGATCGCCTGCCGCCGCTGGTGGGTGGGTGTGGTCCGGGAATGGTGGTGGGCCGCCGGTCGTTGGACATGGCTGAGCGACCGAGGAAGATCGCCTGCCGGCGTGGTGGGTGGGTGTGGCCCGGGAATGATGGTGGGCCGCCGGTCGTTGGACATGGTCCCGGCGGCGCGAAGTGGCGGTTGCCCCGCGTGCCGG